>JAAYIE010000039.1 GCA_012744275.1 Desulfobulbaceae bacterium | reverse complement strand
GAGGAATGGGTGTTGAGCACCGTGGGTTTGAGCCTGCGGATGAGCTGGCGCAAAAGCAGCCATGAGCCGGGGCTGAGTTTGTTAAAATCCGGTACCTGGTACACGGGAATGGCTGCATGCATACAACGCTGCACCAGGGTTGCATTTATCTTGGTGATGAGCGCCACTCGGCAGCCGCGCGCGCGCATCTCACGCAGTTCGGCAAGTACCCGCATCTCCTGCCCGCCCCAGGAGCGGCTGGCATCTGTATGGACGATCAGGGGTGGGTTACTTGTTTTCAAGTTCATAACAGGGTGCTCCTATTCCGATTCCACCTCAAAGATGATCTCAAGGAGGTGAGGTAAATGCGACGCAGACGTACATTCAGGTACTTCGAGGAGCATTTGTCGATGCTGACACAGATAGCGCTTTGAGGTGGAATCGGAATCAGTTGCGTTGCACCAAACCCATAATGCTGTACACCAGCTGGGCAGCGGCAAAACTGGAGGCATGGTCTTCCGCCTGCGGGGCCAGTTCCACCACGTCAAAACCGGCAACGCGTCGCCCCTTGATGGCACGGCGGATAAAATTTAGGCAATCATACCAGCCCGGCCCACCCGGCACCGGCGTTCCTGTGGCCCGGATGACGGCAGGATCAAGCCCGTCCACATCAAAGCTCAGGTAGATGCACTGTGGAAAATTTGGTGGCAGCAGGGCCTCAGGGAAACCCTCTTCGGCAAAGGTGGCGGCATCTAAAAAACCGATGCGGCTATCCTGCTGGCGCAGTCGAGCCTCTTCCTGTGACAGCGCCCGTACCCCGAACTGGAAGAGTGGGATGTTGAGTTCATCCAGGGCCCGCCGGGCTACACAGGCATGGCTGTAGATGCTGCCTCCGTAGGAATCGCGCAGATCAGCGTGGGCATCAATCTGGATGAGCCCGACCGGTTCCCTTGCCCTGGCGGTCAAGGCGCGCAGGGCTGCCAAAGTGACCGTATGCTCACCACCCAGCAGAACCGGTATCTTTCCTGCTTCCAGCACTGGAAGTACCGCGGCTTCAATCCGCGTTAGCACCGTTTCCACCGGGCCAGTGCAATCAACCGCGGGCAGAGTATGGATGCCGTCTTCAAGCGGGCAGGAACTGCCATCCCAGGCCTCCAGCTGCTGAGAGGCTGCCAAAATGGCTTCCGGCCCTGCCGCAGTGCCACCACCATAGGAAACACTGGATTCCAACGGCACCGGCAGCACATGAAAACGGGCTGTCGGCCCGCGCAGCTCACATTCCGAGGCCAGGAAATCAGGAATCATGTTCATGAAAGCCTGGTGCGGAAATCTTGATAATCAAAACTCCGCACCAGTTCCAGCTCGTCCTTTTCAGGGTGAAAGAGCATAATCGCGGGCAGTTGCACGCCGTTGAAGGTGTTGTTTTTCACCATGGTGTAGATAGCCATGTCGGTGAACACCAGCCGGTCGTCCACCTTTAGAGGCTGAGCAAAGGCGTATTCTCCAGCCACATCACCGGCCAGGCAGGAAAGTCCGCCAATGCGGCAGGTGAAAGCTTTTTCGCCAGACTCGCCCGAGCCAATGATATGCGGTCGATAGGGCATTTCCAACACATCGGGCATGTGGGCTGGCACTGAGGCATCCATAATCACATTGGCCACTGTACCCGGGTGCACAGGTTGCACGTCCAGTACGCTTGCCACCAGGTAACCTGCATTCAGGGCTACGGCCTCGCCCGGTTCCAGATACACCTGCACACCCCAGCGCTCCTGAAAGCGGTTGACAATGGCAATCAGGCGCTCCACGTCATAGTCTTCCCGGGTAATGTGGTGACCGCCGCCGAAATTGACATAGTGCATGTGCGGCAGGAAATCGGCAAAGTTCTGCTCTACCACGGCCACGGTACGCTCCAGACAGTCGGCATCCTGTTCGCAGAGGTTGTGCCAGTGCAGGCCACTGATGCCATCAAGCTGATCGGCCAGAAAGTCTTGCCGCCGGATGCCCAGCCTGGAGCCGGGCGCACAGGGATCGTAGAGCGGATTGGCTCCTTCCGAGTGCTCGGGGTTGATGCGCAAACCAAACTCCAGCCTGTGGCCAAACTGGCTGGCAGTTTCAGCAGCCTGCGATTGAAAGCGTTTTTTCTGGGCAAAGGAGTTAAACACCAGGTGATCACTGGTCAGGGCTAAGTCGGCAATATCCGCTGCGGAAAAGGCCGCAGCAAAGCTGTGCACTTCGCGGCCGAACTCCTCGCGGCCAAGCCGGGCCTCGTGGGGCGAACTGCAGCAGACGCCATCCAGCACTTCAGCCAGGATGGGAAAAACCCGAAACATGGCAAAGCATTTCAGGGCGAGCAAAATTTTGCAGCCCGTGGCTTCCTTTACCCGGGCCAAAATCGCCAGATTGTGCTGCAGTAGGCCCTTGTCCACCACATAGGCGGGCGTTGCCACCCGTTTGGGGTCAAAACGGCAGGCAATGCGTCCATTCACGTGGCCGTTCACGGCAGTTCCACCACTGTCCAGGGCAGGCCATGACGGTTCAGGTCTTCCATGAAAGGGTCTGGATCGAACTCTTCCATGTTCCACACGCCGGGCTGCTTCCATTTGCCTTCCAGCATCATTTTGGCACCGATCATGGCGGGCACGCCGGTGGTGTATGAGATGGCCTGGGAGCCTACTTCGCGGTAGGCCTCTTCGTGGCTGCAGATATTATAGATATAGAGCTGTTTTTCGCGGCCGTCTTTTACTCCGCGCATGAGGCAGCCAATGCAGGTACGACCTTTGGTAAGTGGGCCCAGTGAAGAAGGTTCCGGCAGTACAGATTTCAAAAATTGAATGGGCACGATTTCCTTGCCCTGATAGTTTACAGGATCAATGCGGGTCATGCCCACATTTTCCAAAACCCGCAGGTGGGTGAGGTACTGTTCGGAAAAGGTCATCCAGAAACGTGCCCGCTTCAAACCCTTGATGTTCTGCACCAGGGATTCCAACTCTTCATGAAACATGAGATAGCATTTTTTCGGGCCGATACCCTCCGGAAAATCAAAGGTCATGGACCAGGAGAGCGGGTCAGTCTCCACCCATTCGCCATGCTCAAAGTAACGACCGCGCTGGGTGATTTCACGAATATTGATTTCCGGGTTGAAGTTAGTGGCAAAGGCCTGGCCGTGGTCGCCGGCATTGCAGTCAATGATATCGAGCTGGTGGATCTCATCAAAATGGTGCTTGGCAGCCCAGGCGGTGAACACGTTGGTCACACCTGGATCAAAACCGGAACCGAGCAAGGCCATGATGCCCTTTTGCTGAAAGCGTTCGCGGTAGGCCCATTGCCACTTGTATTCAAACTTGGCCACATCCGGTGGCTCGTAGTTGGCCGTATCCAGATAGTCCACCCCGTGTTGCAGGCAGGCATCCATGAGCGGCAAATCCTGATAGGGCAGGGCGACATTCAAGAGCAGATCCGGTTTTATGCGTGAAAGCAGGGCCACAGTTTCGGCAACGTTGTCGGCATCGAGCGCCATGGTAGCAATTTCAACCCCGGCACGCTCCTTCACCGAGGCGGCAATGGCCTCACACTTGGCCAGGGTACGGCTGGCCAGAGAGATACGGCTGAATACTTCCGGCACCTGGGCGCACTTATGGGCCACCACGCTGCCGACTCCTCCTGCACCAATGATCAGTACATGCGACATAATAAGCTCCTAGGTAAAATGAGGCCGAAATTCGGCGTAGTGTTTCCTGTGGAAAATTCGCCGCAACATGACATGTTTTCATGGCGAGGGCAAGAAGAGCTTGTCTGCTGCTGCCCGTTGAAACAAGTATTAAGAAAGCTTAGAATTGCGTATTTAGGTCATGTATACTGTCCGTATCCATTCACTCTAATCGGGAGATACCATGGGTACCTTTGCCCTTGTTGTGCTGGCGCTCGCCGTTGCCGTGGCGCTCTACGCTGTGCGCATCTACAATCAGTTGATTGCTTTAAAGAATCGGTACAAGAATGCCTTCGCCCAAATCGAGGTGCAGCTTACCCGGCGCTACGACCTTATCCCCAACCTGGTGGAAACGGCCAAGGCCTACCTCAAGCACGAGCGGGAAACTCTGGAAGCGGTTATCCAGGCCCGTAATCAGGCCGTGGCCGGACTCAATGCCGCTGCCGCCTCACCTGGCAGCGCCATGGCCTTGCAGCAGCTGGCTGGAGCAGAAGGCGGGTTGGCTCAGGCTTTGGGTCGTCTTAATGTGGTGATGGAGGCCTATCCTGATCTCAAGGCCAACCAGAACATGATGCAGCTGAGCGAGGAAATCAGCTCCACCGAGAACAAGGTAGCCTTTGCCCGCCAGGCCTACAATGACCAGGTTATGGCTTACAATACCTACCGTCAGGCCTTCCCGGCAATACTTTTGGCCAACACCTTTGGTCATGCCGAAAATGCCAGTCTACTGGAGTTTGCCAACAGCCAGGAAATTATGAGCGCACCTAAAATCAGTTTTTAAGCTGAATGGGCCATAAATATTAGCCGCGGTCTGCCTAGGTCGCATCCGTTTTGTGCTCTCAACTGCCTAGGGCAATATAGCCATGGATTTTTTTGAAGCGCAGGAAAGCGCCCGCCGCAACACAAGCAAGCTGATGATACTGTTTGTCTTGGCCGTGCTGGTGATTCTGGCGCTCACTGATCTGGTACTCTATTACAGCCTGGGCCTGGAAAGGGCACTGCATTCTCTTGAGTCAGACAACAGCAGCGGAGCTTCCAATTGGGGTATTCTCCACTTTCTCTGGATTAATCTGGCTGTTGTTCTCCTTATTCTGGCTGGCACCGCCTATAAAATTTTCGCTTTATCCGGCGGCGGCGATGCCGTGGCGCAAATGCTGGATGGTCAGCCTGTTTTCAAGGATGATCCTGATCCTGGCAGAAGGCAGCTCCTGAATATTGTTGAAGAAATGGCGATCGCCTCTGGGGTACCGGTACCACAGGTGTACGTACTGCCCGAACAGGGTATCAATGCCTTTGCCGCTGGCTTTGATCAGAGTGATACGGTTATCGGGGTGACTGCAGGCGCGATACAGTGCCTCAATCGCGATCAGCTCCAAGGGGTGGTCGCCCATGAGTTCAGCCATATCCTGAGTGGCGACATGCGCCTGAACGTGCGCCTTGCCGGAGTACTGCACGGCATCATGCTGCTAGGCCTCATTGGGCGCAGGCTGTGTCATCCCGTCGAAAGAAACGACTACGGCAGACGCAAGGATTCCCTTTCTCTCTCATCCGTAGGCATAGGGCTGATTGCGGTTGGCTATGTGGGTTATTTTTGCGGCAGGCTGATCAAGGCGGCCATCTGCAGGCAGCGGGAATATCTGGCGGACGCGGCTGCGGTGCAGTTCACCAGAAATCCAGATGGTATTGGTGGCGCACTGTTGCAGATAGGGGCAAGCAATCAAGGAGCACGGCTGCAGCATCGCAAGAGTGAGCAGCTGAACCACGCCTTTTTTTGTGACTCTCTGCGCCAGGGGGTTTTTTCCCAGATGCTTGCGGCACATCCGCCCTTGGCAGCTCGCATTCGCCGCATACTGCCCGATTGGAACGGTGCTTTTCCTGTACTCAGTAAAGATGCGGAGCCGGCAAGGGTCAGTGATACAGTCTCCTTTGCAGCAAAGGCCAGACAGACCAGCTATGATAATGATGCCCTTGTGGCAAAATTGCTAGGGGCTGCGGGTACAGTTAGCGATGCGCAGATCGCCACCGCCCGTATCCTCAACACGAGCTTTCCGGAGGTACTGAGCAAGGCGAGCCAGGACCCCTTTGCAGCCCGCGCCCTCATCTTTTTCCTTGTTCTGGATGAAGCACCGGCGGTCAGGGAAAAACAGTTGGAGCACCTGAAAAGTTCGGCAGATCAAGGAGTGTATGCAGAAATCAGAAGACTGTTGAAAAGCGGTGCCCATGCCAAGACAGGGCAAAAAATACCCCTGGTTGAACTGGCCCTGCCGCGTTTCCGCCAGCTCAGTGCAAACCAGGCCAGACTTTTTCTTGATAATCTGCACGTTCTCATTCAGGCAGACAAACGTATCACCCTGTTTGAGTGGTGTTTGGCCAAGGTGGTGCGGCAGTATGTGGCCGACCTGGTGGCCACCTATAAACCCGTACGCAGGCGGCTGCATGATCTGACCGAGGTTGCCGCTGAAGCGGCTGTTCTTTTTTCGGCCTTTGCCCACTTGGCTGCAGGCGCTGAATGCAGAGCGGAGGAACTTTTCATGACTGCTTGTGCCGAAGCTGGTCTTTCCGGTTACGCGCTTTCATCAGCAACAAACCTTGGCCTTCGCACAATCGACCAGGCTGTGGATACCTTGGCTGCCCTGACGCCGCTTGAAAAATCCCGCCTGCTGCGCGGCTGCATCCGCTGCCTTTGCAGCGCAAACAGCATGCCGCACAAGCAGTGGGAGTTGCTGCGCGGTGTCTGCGCTGTCCTGCAGGTGCCCATGCCGCTTATGCCAGGCGAATAATCAGCGGGAATAGAAATGGTAATGGACGCTCCGCAAAGGTTGTCGAGAATCGGTATGGAGGAGAGTGCGTGAATGTGGCATTGAAAGAATTGGGATAAAAAAGGGGAGCACGGGCTTCCAGGCTCCCCTTTTTTGTTTACTCCTTCTCTTTCTTCCAGTCAGGTCGCAGATGCAGCTCCGTGAGCTGGCTACGCGCCACGCTTGAGGGGGCTTCGGTGAGCGGACAGGTGGCCTTCTGCGTTTTCGGGAAGGCAATTACATCGCGGATGGAGTTGGAGCCAGTCAACAGCATCATGAGCCGGTCCACACCAAAGGCAATGCCACCGTGGGGCGGCGCGCCTAATTCCAGGGCACGCAGGAGAAAGCCGAATTTATCGCTGGCCTCTTCCTCGCCAATGCCCAGGGCCCGAAACACCTTCTGCTGCATCGCGGGCGAATGGATACGGATGGAACCACCGCCAATCTCATTGCCATTCAACACCAGGTCATAGGCCCGGCTTTTCACCGCCTCGGGCTGGCTCTCCAAAAGCGCAAGCTCGTCTTCTTTAGGCGCGGTAAAGGGATGATG
>JAAYIE010000038.1 GCA_012744275.1 Desulfobulbaceae bacterium | reverse complement strand
CTGCGCCTGCTGCAACTCAATCTCTTTGTCAGAAGAGATTTGATCGGACTTTTCAAGCCGCCACGACCTCAACTCCTTGTCTCTCCACAGCTTTTGCTATGGAAAAATCTGTGAGACAGCACTGATGCAATTTGACAAAGCAATTAAAAATCCAGAAAATTTTCAGGAAACACTTAGTTTATTTGAAAGTAAAAATAGGTCGTGGAAAAAAATATACCACACTCTCTGGCTTTTTTGTTGGCCGATTTCTTTTTTTACAGGCATTCTATCTGCCTTAATACTAATGAAAGCTTTTATATATAATCTCATATAACAATTCAAATATCTGCTACATATCCTATCCACTACTAACTCAAATCATTTCCCGCAGGATGCGGTTGTGAAAATAAGGCCGGAACAGCTGTATTTTCTTGTTCTCCCGGCTGGGATGCACCCGGTTAGTGAGTAGTACCACCACAATTTCCTGCTCCAAGTCCATCCAGAACGAGGTGCCTGCATAGCCGAGGTGACCAACGCTATTGGCTGAAAAATAATCACCGCTGCTTGATTGCCCGGGTGTGGGTCGGTCAAAACCCAGGGTCCACAGACCAGCAACTGTTTTATAGCCAAGCGCCTGGCGTACCACCTCACCATCCAGTTTAGGGTGATCGGCACGTTTGTGCCAGATATCCACCAATAACATACATAACTCCGCAACGGCACCCACCCGGCCAAACAAACCGGCGTGTCCGGCAACACCATGCATGAGCCAAGCATGTTCATCATGTACCTCACCAAGGAGCAGCCGCTTACGCCAAGGACACTGTTCAGTGGCTGCTATTTGGGGCTTATTTGCATCTAAGCTGCTACCTGCAGACAGGAAACCTATATCCGCTTCCAAACCGCAAGGATCAGCCAAAATGCAGCTAAAAAAAGTGTCCAAAGGCAGGCCACTCATTACCTCCAGAATATAACCCAGAACCATATAGCCAAGGTCACTGTAGAGACATTGGGAGCGTACTTGATATGCTAACGCTTCATGTTGGATTAGGTGCAGCAGTTTTGCTTTGTTTTCGGCCTGTAAGACCGGTAGAAAATCCTGATAGTAAGCCCGGTAAGCCGGCAGGCCAGAGCAATGGCTAAGTAAATTTACTAAACGTATATTCTGCCAATGTTTTGGATAATTTTTGCAGCAAGCCAGGGCAGAGACCGATGTATTCAAATCCAGTGTTGTTGCACCTGCCAGATAGCAAAAACCAAGCGCTGTGCACAGTGGTTTAGTCAGGGACGCCAGGTCAAAAAAGGTGTTTTCATCGACTCGAAAACCTTTACCACCTGCTTGAGTATAACCACAGGACGCAACCGTTTTGTTCCACGTTTTTTTATCCTTGTACGCCACCATAGCAGTTGCACCCGGATAAACTCCCTCTTCCACGCCCTGCCAGCATAGTGCGGAGAGAAAAGCAACTCGTTGTTTTTGCATTTATAGTAGAGGATG
The DNA here is from genome assembly GCA_012744275.1 of Desulfobulbaceae bacterium. Lineage (GTDB taxonomy): Bacteria > Desulfobacterota > Desulfobulbia > Desulfobulbales > Desulfobulbaceae > Desulfobulbus. The sequence continues at coordinate 25,432 of JAAYIE010000038.1, read as the reverse complement.
ATTTTTCATTATTTAATTGATTTTTCGAGTATTTTAGAGTATTTTAACCCATTGCGCACAAAAAACGGAAATGGTTTGTGGAAAGTCTGTTGATTTTGCAAAACCTCTTATTATCCACCTTTTTTGCCAGACTTTTCTACAAGTTTGTTTTGAATAAAAAATATAAATTTATTAATATGTTAGGTTAGCATTCCACCAATTCACAACCTTAATAAAAAACAACAAAATATAATAAAAAAAGGACTTTTATTATGGGTCTGCATTGCACAGTACATCGTGACGATCTCCTTAAGGCGGTTAATGCACAACAAAATATAACCAATAAAAAAGGAAGCATGGCCATTCTCAGCAACCTTCTGCTTGAGGCTGCTGATAACCAATTAACCTGTACCGGCACGGATTTGGAAATAGGTTTAAAACAAACTATAGCGGCCGAAGTTGTTGAACCTGGCTGCATTACTTTGCCTGCCAAAAAACTTTTTGAATTGGCCAGAGAGTCTGGAAGTGCTGATATCCTTATTAAGGAACAGGATAATGCTTGGGTGTCCATCGAGGCAGGTCCGAGTAATTACCGCCTGGCTGGTATGGATCCCCAGGAATTTCCTCAATTTCCTCCTTATAATCAAGAAGCCCTGCTGTCATTAGATAGTGAAATTTTGGCCGAGATGATTGATAAAACGTCTTTTTCCATTGCACTTGACAAGGAAAGCATTTTCTCATTGACAGCCGCATTGCTGCAAAAACATGAGGAGCAGGGGAAATTTTTTCTAAAAATGATTACCAGCGACGGTCATAGGCTTACTACTATGGCCAGGGAAGTAGATGAGGGTTTATCAAAGATGGAAATTCCTCCATCTACCCTAATTCCGCGGCGTGGCATTCAAGAAATTCGCAAATTTTGTGAAAATAGGGATTCCTTTCTCTTCAGTGTTGAAGAAAAACAGGTTGTATTAAAAAGTGAAACATCGCTTTTGATTATTCGTTTAATGAAAGGAGATTTTCCAGATTTTGCCTCGGTTATCAAAAACATCTCCCATGAAAATGAGGTGCAGATAAATCGAGTCAGATTTCTTGAAGGCTTGAAACGGATGAACCTTTTTACAGAGGATATTTTTCACGCTATAAAAATTTCTTTGGCTGAAAATACTATGATCTTGAACTCTCAACATGCTGAATATGGTTCAGCTACGGATTCATTCGCTGTGCAATATACAGGTGATACAGTAGAATTAGCTTTTAACTGTCGTTTTTTTATAGATACAGTACAAGTAATGGAGGGAGACATCATCAAAGCAACCATTCAAAATAAAAAAAGTCCATGCATGATCACCTCGGAACAGGATGCTGGCTTTTTAAGTGTTATCATGCCCATGAAATTGTAAGGTATTATAAATATAATTATGCAAGACAATAATCAGCAACAGAACAATTACCGTGCCGATCAGATAAAAGTACTGGATGGTCTTGAAGCTGTACGAAAAAGGCCAGCCATGTACATTGGCAATACCGCTGAAGATGGTTTACACCACCTTATTTATGAAGTGGTGGATAATTCCATTGATGAGGCCCTTGCCGGTTATTGTACGGAAATAAGTGTAACCATCCACGATAATAATGCTGTTACCGTTGAGGATAATGGTCGAGGTATCCCGGTGGATTTACATCCTACGGAGAATATATCAGCTTTAGAGCTGGTTATGACTACTCTGCATGCAGGCGGAAAATTCGACCATTCCAGTTATAAGGTTTCCGGTGGATTGCACGGTGTAGGTGTTTCCGTAGTGAATGCGCTCAGCACCCACACCGTCGCTACAGTACGGCGCGACGGTAATATCTATCGTCAGAGTTATGCCTATGGTAAGCGAGAAACCGATTTGAAAAATTTGGGCGGCTGTGACGAATGCGGTACCACTATCTATTTTGAGCCTGACCCGCAAATTTTCACCGAAACCATCGTGTTTCGCTATGAAACCATTAAAACCCGACTGAGGGAACTGGCATTTCTTAACAGGAATATTCGCATCAATTTAAAAGATGAGCGAGATGGTGCGGAAGACAGCTTTTTCTACGATGGAGGTATTGTTTCCTACGTTGAATTTCTTAATCGCAATAGGACAGCCGTTCATCCCCAGCCTGTGCTTCTCACCGGTGAAAAAGACAACGTGCAAGTAGAGGTGTGCCTGCAATATATCGACGGCTATACAGAACGACTGTTCTCCTTTGTCAACAACATCAACACAAAGGAAGGTGGAGCCCATGTGGCTGGTTTTCGTGCCGCCCTCACTAAATGTATTAATCGCTACGCGAACGACGACACTGTCCCTAAAAATCTGAAGGAGAAAATGGAAGGTGACGACGTTCGTGAGGGGTTGACTTGCATCATCTCTGTGCGCGTACCTAATCCACAGTTTGAGGGGCAGACTAAAACTAAACTCGGTAATTCAGAGGTAAAGTCCATAGTTGAAACCATCTGCACAGACAGGTTGACCGTTTATCTGGAGCAGAATCCAGTGGTGGCAAGAAGTATTCTTGGCAAGGTGGTGGAAGCGGCAAGGGCTAGGGAAGCAGCACGCAGAGCGCGCGATCTTTCCCGTAAAAAGGGTACATTTTCCGTCATGATGGCGGGCAAACTGGCCGAATGTCAGAGCAAGAATCCCGAGGAGCGAGAACTTTTTATTGTGGAGGGCGATTCTGCAGGCGGCTCTGCAAAACAAGGCAGAGATCGTAGTGTTCAAGCTATTTTGCCCCTGCGTGGCAAAATCATGAACGTGGAAAAAGCCCGTTTTGACAAAGTACTCAGCTCAGAAGAAATCAAACAGCTGGTAGCTTCTTTGGGGACAGGCATCGGCGAGGAAGAATTTGATCTGGAAAAGTTGCGCTACCACAAAGTCATTATCATGACCGATGCAGATGTGGACGGTGCCCATATCCGCACCCTGCTCCTCACCTTTTTTTACCGCCAAATGCTGCCACTCATAGAAAACGGCCATATCTATATCGGTCAGCCGCCCCTGTATCGGCTTGGTCGGGGCAAAAAAGAACAGTATTTTCTAAACGACGAGGAGTTAAATAATTTTCTCTACACCCAGGCCAGCACTAGCCTGCAAATTTCCAGACTGAATAGCGACAGCTTCACATCCGAGAATGCGCTAGAACTGCTGCGGGATCTTTCCACTTTTGGCAGGCTTTTAAACTACCTGCAGCGGAGCAATATCCCTGAAGATCTGGCACTTTTTTTGTTGGAGCAGGGAGTGCATACTGCCAAACAGTTTGAAGACATGGATTTTGTGGCAGAATTGGCCGCACAGCTACGCGAAAAAAAGGTGCGGACAGGCCCTATACGCAGCTGTGACTGGCGTACACTCTGCTATGAATGTAACGTCACCTTTCCAGGACAGTCACGCCTGGCAGCAGTACTGGGCCCTGCTATTCCCCTGATACAAGAATACCGCCAGGCCATAGGCCTGTACAAAACTATTCAACCGTATCTACAGGGCGCCTTTACGGTAACTAAAGCCGTAGCAGGCGATAAAGAAAGCACCATACATGCAGACAACTGGCGCGCACTTTTAACCCTGGTCCGGGAAGAAACCTTCAAGGGGAGCCATCTGCAGCGTTACAAAGGACTGGGTGAAATGAATCCGGAGCAGCTGTGGGAAACCACCATGAATCCGGTCAACAGGACCCTGATTCAGGTGCGTATAGATGATTTTGCTGTCAGTGACGACATGTTCACCACCCTGATGGGCGATAAGGTCGAACCCAGACGAGAATTCATTCAGAACAATGCCCTGCAGGCAGTTGACCTGGATGTGTAAGGATTTTTTCTACAAACCATGAAGCCTGCACGACCTTTTTTTTAAGCGACCAATATGAATGAAGATATTTCACAACCAAAACAGGAACAACATTTAAGTATTGCCATTGATAAGGAGCTGCAGCGCTCTTATCTCGACTATGCGATGTCGGTTATTATTGGCCGTGCTCTTCCGGACGTGCGTGACGGTTTAAAGCCGGTTCATCGCCGCACCCTGTACGCCATGCGCGAATTGGGTAATACCTACAATCGTCCTTATATCAAATCGGCCCGAATCGTAGGTGATGTAATTGGTAAGTTTCATCCCCATGGCGACACTGCTGCCTACGATACCCTGGTGCGCCTGGCTCAGGATTTTTCCATGCGTTACCCGCTAGTGGACGGGCAGGGTAACTTCGGCTCCATGGATGGAGACCCGGCTGCGGCCATGCGCTACACTGAAGCCCGCATGACCAAACTTGTGCAGGAGTTGGTGAGCGACCTCGACAAGGAGACCGTAGATTTCACCCCCAACTACGACAATTCCTTACAGGAACCGGCGGTACTTCCTTCGCGGGTGCCCAACATCCTTATCAATGGATCGGAAGGCATTGCCGTGGGCATGGCCACCAAAATTCCGCCCCACAACCTGACCGAAGTCATCAATGGTTTGATCGCCCTGGTGGATAATCCCGATATAACCGTGCACGAACTGATGGAGTACATTACCGGGCCGGATTTTCCGACGGGAGGGTTTATCTGCGGTCGGGCCGGTATCCGCGAAGCCTATGAAACCGGACGCGGCGTGGTAGTGATGCGCTCGCGTACTCATGTGGAGCAGCGCGGTACCCAAGGAGAATCCATTGTTATCACGGAAATTCCCTACCAGCAGAACAAGGCTGTGCTGGTTGAAAAAATTGCCCAGCTCATCAAGGACAAACGGGTTAACTCCATTGCAGAAATTCGCGATGAATCTGACCGCCACGGGGTGCGGGTGGTGCTTGATCTGAAAAAAGATGAGGTGCCGGAAATCGTTATCAACCAGCTCTACAAAATGACCCCGCTGCAGAAGAGTTTCGGCATCATTTTGTTGTGTATTGTCAGTAACAAGCCGGAAACGCTCAATCTCAAAGAGGTGCTGCAGTATTTTCTGGCGCATCGGCGCACCGTGGTTTATCGGCGCACACTGTATGAGCTGCGCAAAGCCGAGGAGCGCGCTCATATTTTAGAAGGTCTTAAAATAGCCATCAGCAACCTGGATGCGGTGGTGGCGCTGATCCGCGCCTCGGCCAACCCGGAGGAGGCAAAACAGGGTCTCATCGCCCGTTTTGATTTGAGCGAAATCCAAGCCCAGACCATTCTGGATATGCGGTTGCAGCGCCTGACCGGATTAGAGCGAGAAAAAATCGTCAAGGATTACGAAGAGATACTCGAAAAAATCAAGTGGTATCATCAGGTGTTGGCTGACGATGCTCTTCTGGTGCAGATTGTTCGTGAGGAGTTTGAAAAAATCCGCGATGAATATGGCGATGAGCGGCGCACTGAAATCATTGACCAACCCGATGAGATTCTGCCAGAAGACCTGATCATGCCCGAGGAGATGGTTGTAACTGTATCCCACGGTGGCTATATCAAGCGCAACCCCCTCACCCTGTACAGAGCCCAGCGGCGCGGTGGCAAAGGTGTCATGGGTATGATTACAGTGGAGGATGATTTTGTCAGCAGTATCTACACTGCTTCTTCACTTGATACCTTTCTCTTTTTCACCAACCTGGGCCGGGTGTTTTGGCGAAAGGTCTATGAACTTCCACTTGCCAGCAGGACTGCCCGGGGCAAGGCCATTGTCAACCTGCTGGAACTAGGTGAAGGAGAAAAGGTGGCAGCGATTCTGCCCGTAGCAGACCTAGCCAATATAGACGATTCACTTACGGTGCTGACTGTCACCAAAAAGGGCCAGGTCAAGAAAACCACAGTGGCAGAATATAAAAAGCCGCTGCGCAGGGGCAAGTTTGGTTTGACCATCCGCGATGAAGATGAAATTCTCACCGCAGCCATTACATCCGGCAATGATGACATTTTGCTGGTCACCAAAAACGGCCAGTCTATCCGTTTTAATGAGGCTGATGTGCGCACCATGGGCCGCCTGGCCACTGGAGTAAAGGGTATTCACCTTGTGGATGACGACGAGGTGGTGGGTGCAGCCATTATCACCGATGATGATTCCATCCTCACGGTCACGGAAAATGGCTACGGAAAGCGCACAGCAGTTGAGGAGTATCGGGTTCAAACCCGCGGTGGCAAGGGCGTGTTCGCCATCAAGACCAGTGAACGTAACGGGAGCGTGGTGGGCGTGTTGACCGTGCACGATGACGATCAGGTCATGCTCATTGCCAATTCGGGTAAAATCATTCGTATGCCCATGGATACCCTGCGGGTGATTGGTCGCAACACGCAGGGAGTGCGCTTGATCAACCTGGAGGAATATGAACTGGTGGCAGGGTTGTCCATATTAGCCAGGGAAGAGGAGGTGGACGAAGATAACGGGGAGAATCCGGAAGATCCTGAAGACTATGCAGAAGATTTGGATGCATGATTATGCGTAAAGTGGCGGTAATAGGGGCTGGCAGTTGGGGCACGGCCCTGGCAATCCTTCTTGCCCGTAAAAATATTGAGGTGGTACTGTGGGGCCGCAATGCAGCCCACATGGCCGTCATGCAGCAGAGCCGGGAAAACACTAGGTATTTGCCTGGCCACACCTTTCCAAACCTCTTGGCTGCTACTGGTACACTTGAGCAGGCACTTGTTGGAGCGGACTGTGTTGTCATGGTGGTGCCCTCCCATGGCTTCCGGCAGGTGTACCGGCAGCTAGTACCATTTCTGGTTGCTGGTATTCCTGTGGTTTCCGCGGTCAAGGGTATTGAAACCAGTACAACCCGTACCATGACCCAGGTAATGCAAGAGGAAAGCAATGGAAAAAAAATGTCTTTTTGTGTGCTTAGTGGGCCTAGTTTTGCAGAGGAGGTGGCTTTGGGCCATCCCACTGCCATTACCGTAGCCTGCGCAGACATCGAAAAGGCGACCGAGGTGCAGCAGCTCTTTTCCAGCAGTCTTTTTCGGGTCTATTCCTCAAACGATGTGATTGGCCTTGAGATCAGCGGGGCCATGAAAAATGTTATCGCTATTGCTGCGGGCATAAGCGATGGTCTTGGTTACGGACTCAACACCAGGGCCGCACTCATCACCCGGGGACTGGCTGAAATAACCCGGTTGGGCACAGCCCTTGGTGCGGATGCACGGACTTTTGCCGGTTTGGGTGGTTTGGGTGATCTGGTTTTAACCTGCACTGGTAACCTGAGCCGTAACCGAACGGTGGGTTTGAAGCTGGGTGCGGGCAAAAATCTCGAGCAGGTCCTGGCTGAAATGACCATGGTGGCGGAAGGGGTAAAAACCACCATGTCCTGCTATCACCTAGCCCAGCAGGCAGGGGTGGAAATGCCTATCCTCGAGCAAACTCACGCTGTACTCTACCAAAACAAACGTTGTGAAGACGCTGTTTTCGATCTCTTCCAAAGGGATTTGAAAGAGGAATTGATCGTGTCGATTTAATCCAGCCGTATTATTTGTCAACGCACATGTTTTGAAATAATTTTAGTGTTGTCTAGCGTCAACACCTGCGGTTCTATGCGTTCCAGTTCCTCCACATGCCAGGAACCGTCCTGTGCGAGCAGGGTTAGCGCATCTTCCCTGCTTTCTGCCAATACCACCACCTCTGCTTCCATATAACCGCCCCTGTGAATATGCGGTTCATCCAGCATGGACCAGCTGGAAAATTCCTTGCTGTGCCGCCAGATGTAAATTTGATAAATTTGCATTGCCTCCCTCCGCTTGAGTGTGCTTATCTAAATCCGATTTTTATGTCGACATCGGCAAAAATGCGCACAGAGCGTGCTATGACGTACGTCTGCATCGCATTTGCCTCGCCTCCCTGGCAAGCATCTGTGATCTGGAACTGAAATAACAGGTACAATCCCCTATGTATGACAACTTTTGTCAGCAAAGGCCTGGTGCCGGTTTGGAACAGAACTGGGCATGAAGTGCTCACTTTTTCAGAGTTTACAACAAAACAATCAATTTCATAACAGAACAAAATGGATATCGTCATTATTGGCGCAGGAGCCATGGGGTGTCTCTTCGGAGCACTGCTTGCCCCCCATACCACCAATTTGACCATGTACTGCCGGCAGGAAAGGGTGGCACGTTTACTGCGCACAAGGGGTATCATTCTGCAGCGCATGGATGGAACCCAAAGCCACGTGCGCGTTAAAACCATCAGTAATATTGATAATGCACCACTCAAAAGCTTTGATTATGCCATTATCTGCACCAAAGCGCATGCCAGTGGTGATGCTGGAGCCATTGCCCAGGCATTGCTCCGCTCACAAGGTATGGCGCTGACTTTGCAAAATGGCTTGGGTAACCGGGAATGCATTGCAGAGTATGTGGGTATCGAGCGCACCGTGGTCGGTATTACAGCCCAGGCCTCAACCTTATTGGGACCGGGACGGGTGCGCCATGCCGGTGCCGGCCAAACCTTTATCGCGCCCGATGGTGGCCAGCAGCGTCGACAGTCCTTTGGTCTGGTTGCGCTTTTTAATGAGGCTGGTATTGACACCATGGTGGAAGAGGATATTGATGCCCTGCTCTGGTCGAAGTTGATTGTTAATGCAGGTATAAATGCCCTGGCAGCCTTGCTCCGCGTACCCAATGGGGTTTTGGCTGTAGATTCTGGCTGCCGCACCATGATGGCACAGGTTGTGGATGAGGCGGTACAGGTGGCGCAAGCACTGAACATCACGATCCCTTACAAAAATCCTTTCAACCATGTACTGGAAGTTTGCGCCCAGACTGCCACAAACCGCGCCTCCACCCTGCAGGATATCCTGCATCAGACCCACACCGAGGTGGAAGTTATTAACGGTGCCATTGCCAGGCTCGGTTTGCTCAACAATGTGCCCACCCCAATGAACTCCCTACTCACACAATTGGTCAAAGCCCTGGAAACCACTGCAAGCGAACGGGTGGCCTGAGGCGAAAACCCCACAAGGAGATAACGATGCAGGTTAAAAAACTCACCATCCCGGATATTGTTCGCCGTAAACAGGACGGTCCTCCCATCTCCTCGTTGACAGCCTATGACTATCCCTGGGCCAAACTGATAGATCAGGCCGGTACTGATATTATCCTTGTCGGTGACAGTCTGGGCATGGTGATCCTGGGTTACAATGGCACCGTTGCGGTCACCATGGAGGATATGTTGCACCACAGCAAGGCTGTAGCCCGTGCTGTGGAGCGGGCTTTGATTGTTACTGATATGCCCTTTGGTTCCTACAACTGCTCGCACAGTGAAGCCATCACCAATGCCAACCGCCTTTTGAAGGAGGGAGGGGCAGATGCAGTCAAACTCGAGGGAGGTACTGAGATGGCCAAAGTAGCTGCAGCCATTGTAAAAGCGGGCATTCCGGTGCAGGGCCATGTGGGTTTGACGCCGCAAACCGCCACCAATCTTGGAGGGTTCAGGGTGCAGGGTCGGGACGCCCGTGCCGCCCAAAAACTTTTTGAAGACGCCCGTGCCATGGAAGATGCAGGGTGTTTTTCCGTGGTGCTGGAAGCCATTCCTGCACCACTCGCCGCTCATATCACGAAAAATTTGTCCATCCCCACCATCGGTATCGGCGCAGGCCCCGACTGTGATGGGCAAGTGCTGGTTATGCACGATCTATTAGGTCTGTACGAACGCTTCACGCCTAAATTTGTGAAACAGTATGCAAAACTCGGAGAATCTGCATTGCAGGCTATAAAAGCCTATAACGACGAGGTTGCATGCCGTAGTTTCCCTGCTGCGGAACACAGCTTCAGTATGAAAGAAGAAGAACTGCACCAACTTATCGAAAAAACTCGGTAAAGAGGTGATATATACACTTAGGGACTAGTTAAAAAAGTGTAATTACAATTCCGTATGATAGAAGAAATAACAAATTTAGCACTGTTAATATCAATGTCTTTGATATCAATTGGGTTGACAAATCATCTAAAAAGTGTTGAAAGAATCTTTGTCTGAGTGGAAAGAAAAAACAGTAGGTTTTTATCACTTGTACTTATTGACAAAGGAGATGTGAAATGGCGGAAGAAAGTAGTGTGGTGATAGATCGCGGGGGAAGCTCGTGGTCTGATCTGTGGAGCAAGGAGGATTACCTGGCCATTTGGCTTGGTTTCTTCCTAATTTTCACCTGTGTGATTGGTTATTTTTATTTTGGACCGAAAGAAAAATTCACCCAAACAATCAACACAGCCAACAAGATACAGGCAGAGGAGGAGGCGCGGGCTCCTTTTAAAACCATGGCCTGGTACGGGGCTCAAGATGAGAAGTCCCGGCTGAGGGGCAGTAGTGGTTCTGAGATCGGTAAATTTCTTGGAACCTGGACAAAAAAACCAGGCTCCTGGAACAGTAATCCGGTGGACTCCTTTGTGCGCAGCTCCGCTCAGGCCAACGCCCTGAACGAACAGAATATGCCGAAATATATGGAGGCCAAGGCAGCTGAGGAAACGGCATTGAAGGGTGCAGAAGCAGCGGAAGCGGCAGCTGCGGCCGCTATGTTCCAAAATCAGCAGCTCAACGATGCAGCCCAGGCACAAATTAAGAGTTGGCGCGATGCAAAAAAGAAGGCAGGTGATGCCAAAAGAAAAACCGAAAATAAGCCCTTCAACTACATACCCACCCTGATCGGGCTCTGCGCCTTTTTCGCCCTTATTTTTGGCATTGGCATAAAGCTCATGGGGCAGAATGCCATGCGTTTTGCCGTAGGTTTCAGCTTTGTTTTTTTTGTCTCAGTTATTGCCTATATCTTCGGTGGCCAAACCGTGGCCAAGCAATACGGTATTGGTGCAGAGGCCTGGGGAATTATCATCGGCATGCTGATCGCCAACACCATCCGAACTCCCAAATGGGTGCTGCCTGCCTGTCAGGTTGAATTTTTCATCAAGACGGGCCTGGTTTTGCTGGGAGCCGAGGTGCTGTTCAGCAAAATTGTCGCTATCGGTATACCAGGTATTTTTGTTGCCTGGGTAGTGACGCCTATTGTTCTGATCACGACCTTCATCTTTGGGCAGAAGGTTTTGAAAATACCATCCAAAACCTTGAATATCGTTATTTCCGCAGACATGTCCGTGTGCGGCACCTCGGCTGCCATTGCCACTGCAGCTGCCTGCCGGGCCAAGAAGGAAGAGTTAACCCTGTCGATCGGCATGTCCTTGGTCTTCACTGCCATTATGATGATTGTCTTGCCCATGGTCATCAAGGCTATTGGTCTACCGGAGGTGCTGGGCGGCGCCTGGATCGGCGGCACAGTGGATTCCACCGGTGCGGTTGCGGCAGCAGGCGCATTCCTGGGAGAAAAGGCCCTGTATGTGGCAGCCACCATCAAGATGATTCAAAATGTCATGATTGGTGTCACAGCCTTTGGTGTGGCCATGTACTGGGTGCTCAAGGTGGACAGGGAAGAGGGCAAGAAGGTGTCGGCCATGGAAATCTGGCACCGTTTTCCCAAGTTTGTCCTGGGATTTTTGGCCGTTTCCATCCTCTTTTCCTACCTGGATGCGGAAATGGACCCCAATATGGGCGCTGCCCTGCTTGACCAGGGAGTGGTGCGGGGTGGAACCCGTCTGTTCCGCGACTGGTTCTTCGCCCTTTCTTTTGCCGCCATCGGGCTTTCAACCAACTTCCGGGAGCTGGCCCACTACTTCAAGGGTGGTAAGCCGGTTATCCTGTATGTCTGTGGTCAGAGCTTCAATCTCGTTTTGACCCTGGTTATGGCCTACATTATGTTCTATCTGGTATTCCCCGATATTACCGCCAGGATTTAACCTGAAAACCACAACAGGGAGCAGCCCCAGGCTGCTCCCTGTTCATCGTCATGCTGGTTGGGTATGGCAGTAGAGAACAAAAAAAGCAGATTAAGACGTTTCCTGTTCGCATGCGCGGCAGTAATCGCCTTTGTTTACGGCTTCCTTCCCTGGCTTACCCAAAGCCTCTCTCCCTTGCGCCAGATGCAGCAACACCTGCAGGAAACAGGTATCGACCCCAGCCGCTACTACTATACCGATGTGGAGCAGGTCAGCGAGGCTGAGGCCTACTTACGTGAACGCCTATAGGCAGGGCACGTTTAATTTTGTGCCAAAGCTTCCCTGTGCCGATTTCCGCAAACACCGAGGCAGGCTAACCGTTTGTATGCCAGCGTTGTGTTCACCTCAGCCTAATATTTTTGGTCTGAAATCGAAGCTTGCAGCCGGTCTTGTATAGGCTTTACGGACGCATAGTCCGCAGCTAATCTACGCTAGTTTAACCAGAAAAAATCCATACCGTCCCGGTCGCCGCCTTCGCAGTCGGTTGCTCCGGTGGCTGAGCGCGGCCGATAAATGAGCAGCACTCCTTCTTCAGGCATCTGGACCACGTTGTTTCGGAAGGGCGAGTACCAGTAACCAGCCTGCTGTCCGTTCGGGGTGAGAATAACACCGCCTATATAGCGACAGTGGTGGAAGGTGTCGGCCCGCCACCAGTGCTGCCATTCCCGCAGGGTTGATCCATCCACCTCTACCCGCGCCCATACGTTATTATCTCGTAACTTAAAGCGGTTATCAATGGCGATAACGCCGTCTGGTTTGGCAATGGAGCCAACGTAGTAGTACGTATGATCACGAAAAACCCAGGCCGATTCAAAGGCGTCAGCCGCTTTTATGCTGCTGAGCCATTTTCCGCTGGGGTACTGTGGTCTCGCACAACTGCTGAGGAAGAGAATGACCGCAATGGTAACAACCGGAAAAAAGCGCATGGCGTACCTCCTGGCAGGTTGGGACATATAAACTAATACTATGTGCACCCTGATAACCCTTTGTCAACGTTGTTCCAGGCGTGTAGTGTCACGGTTACATAAGCCCTTTCTCTCAGGTTTGGCTTGGGCTAATACTTGGATAAGCTTTACCATATAACCAAGTTGCTTCCCCCTTCATCCACCACTGGAGCCTCGTTAATCTGCAATCGGACCAGGAAGAAGACAAGAGACGGGTGCGGCAGAAGAGTGGGACAGCTTTTCCAATTCCTCATTTAAGCATGCTTAAGTTTTAAACTGGAGATGAAATTATTGCAGAGCTCGCACTTGTAGAGCAATAAAGGCTGCTGCAGGATCAGGGGCGCGAAGCGGCCAGCGCCGGGTTTGTTTTCCAAAGAACAATCAGGGATGAAGAGATGGGACAGTCAGCAGCTCATAATCGTTGTGCGTACATTTATATCCTCGGTGAGATGCAAAGCACGCTGCTCGCCGCCGAGGAGGAAATTTTCACCTTTGCAAAGGCGCATATGGCCGCCATTGGCACCGCCGAGCTGGAGGCCGTGCTCAGCAGTGTTTTTGGCATGGGAGAGTTTTTCCCCGGGCCGGATACCGCTCTTGGGGCACTGGTCCATGAATATGCCAGCCGTACCTGCACACAGGGACTGGAGGTACCGATTGAAACGGCAGCGCGACCTGGGCACTACTGTCAGCTGATTTTTGTGTTTCAGGCGATAGAAGGCGGTATAAAGGTGCGCACCGCTGCGAGGATTTATCTGGATCTAGAGAAAAATCCCTTGCACAGCGAAGAAGAGGCCCATCAACTGGTGCTGGAACAGCTGCCCACCTTTCAGCACATATTTTTGGAAGATGCCTGCGCACCGCAGTCGCGCCTTATCGCTCTGCTCAAGGCTGCAGCGCTGTACCATATCAACAGAAAGCTGGCTTAATACAGGGCTCTACGCTTACTGCCGCCATCTATCTGGGTTCCGGTTTTGGGTTTTCATCAAAATAATTGACTGCTTGCAGCAATATAACCATAGTGTTGCTGTGATGAGTTGACGGTTGCGTGCCCAGGCAAGCGGCGTCCTTTTCCGGACAAGCGCTGTTGGTGACAATCTGACAAGGAAGGGAGAAATGGATAGAAGAAACCTGTATTTTGCCATTTTCGCTATTTTCGGTATCCTCATTTTCCACGGGTTCTGGCAGCAAAGCCAGACCGTGGAGGCCGTGCCCTACAGCCGATTGGAAGAAATGCTTAAGGCAGGTCAGATCACCGAGCTGAACATCTATGACAACTACATCATCGGCACTCTGAAAGAAGGGGCTGAGGGGAACAAGCAGGTAGTGGTGGCCAACAGAGTGGAGCCACGCCTGGCTGAACAGCTTTCCCAATACAATGTGCCCTTCACCCAAGTGTATGAGAGTAAATTTTTTTCTACCCTGCTTTCATGGATAGTGCCAGCCCTGATATTTTTCGGGATCTGGATGCTGATTTTTCGAAAATTTATCGGCAAACAGGGCATGGGTGGCGGCTTTATGAATATAGGTAAATCCAAAGCCAAGGTCTATGTGGAGCAGCAGACCGGGGTACGTTTTGAGGATGTGGCCGGGGTAGATGAAAGTAAGGCCGAATTGCAGGAGATTATCGACTTTCTCAAGGCACCGGAGGAGTACGGTAAGTTGGGCGCACGCATGCCCAGGGGTATTCTGCTGGTTGGCCCGCCGGGCACCGGTAAAACTTTGTTGGCCCGTGCGGTTGCTGGCGAGGCAAATGTGCCTTTTTTCTCTATCAGCGGTTCCGAATTTGTGGAGATGTTTGTTGGAGTGGGCGCGGCCCGGGTACGCGATTTATTTGAACAGGCGCGCAAATCCGCCCCGGCTATAATATTCATCGATGAACTCGATGCTCTGGGGCGTGTCCGTACCGCCGCAGGTTTTGGGGGTAATGATGAACGCGAGCAAACCCTGAATCAGCTTCTGGTGGAACTGGACGGTTTTGATCCCACCGTCGGCCTGGTCTTATTGGCCGCTACCAACCGACCCGAGGTGCTGGATCCTGCCCTGCTGCGTGCAGGCCGCTTTGATCGGCAAGTTTTGGTAGACAGGCCAGATAAGGCTGGCCGTATAGCCATTCTCCTGGTGCACATGAAGAAAATTCAGTTGGACGAAGATGTAAATGCGGAACATGTGGCAGATTTGACCACCGGTTTTTCTGGGGCAGATCTTGCCAACTTGGTGAACGAGGCGGCCTTGCTGGCCACCCGCCGCCGGGCCGATAAGGTAGCCATGGAAGATTTTTCCCAGGCCATCGAACGTATTGTGGCCGGGCTTGAAAAGAAGAACCGCCTGCTTAACCCCAAGGAGCGCCGCATTGTCGCCTACCATGAGGTAGGGCATGCCCTGACTGCCTTGGCCCTGCCGGGCAGTGATCCGATCTATAAAATCTCCATTATTCCCCGTGGCATTGGCGCCTTGGGATACACTATGCAGCGGCCAACCGAAGATCGTTTCCTCATGACCAAGGAGGAGCTGGAATATAAAATAGCTGTTCTTTTGGGGGGGCGGGCCGCAGAAAAGCTTGTCTTCAATCACCTGTCCACCGGTGCTGCCGATGACATAGCGAAGGCTACAGACATTGCCCGTAACATGGTTACCCGCTACGGCATGGACGATGACCTTGGTTTTGTTGTGTACGAGGAGAATCAACACAACTTTCTGACGCCACAGCACACGACCGGCCCCTACGGATGCAGTGCCAGCGACAACACCGCCCGCCGTATCGACGCCTCGGTGCGGCGCATCATTGATGACAGCTTTGCCTTGAGTTACCGGATTATGGAGCGTAACCGCGAGCAACTGGAGCGCTGCGCCCAACTACTTTTGCAAAAAGAAACCCTGCTGGAGGCTGAACTGGCGGAACTCACCAGTGATATGGAACGGATTGTTGACATGACGCAGCCAGAATCGGAGTATGCGCCATCATAAAAACGGTTTACCAGTGAAACAAAATGTCCTTCCGGGCCGCCTGACCCGGAAGGACTGACAGGAACTATCTTTTATAGCTGGCGGGGAAAAAGAGACTCATATCCTTGCTGTATTCCGTCATCACCTTGAAACCCTCTCTTTCCAGAGCCTCCCTGGCCCGCTCTCCATTCTGTTTATCTACCCGGATGACCACCTGAACAAGGCCATAATGATCCGGCACCGGGTAACAGAAAAAGCTTTGGATATTGATATGCAACTCACTGAGGGTGGCGGTCACTTTGGCCAGGCGCCCAACCTGATCATTTAGAAACAGGCTCAACCTGCTACTTTCCTCACTCATGCCGATGGCATCCAGCAAAACCGCCATGACATCAGTGCTGGTGACTATACCGACCAGCTCTGAGTTTGCCGTTACCGGCAGTGAACTGATATCATGCTCCTGCATGATATAGGCTGCTCGCTCAATGGTAGTGTCCGGAGTTGCGGTGACCACCGATTTCACCATAATCATGTCCACCGTCACCTTCTGCAGCAGGTAGGACAGCTCATGCGCACTCAAGGTGGTTGCGGGTGAAGCCCAGTTTTGTTTGAGATCCCGGTCGGAGAGTACGCCCACCAGCTTACCATTTTTCACCACCAGCAGGTGATCAATATGGTTTTGTTCCAGGAGTTCCTTGGCTTCCACCAAAGAGGTCTTGGGGGAAACCGTGATTAACTGCGTGCGCATGATGCTGCCAATGTACATTGCAACTCTCCCTTGTTGTTGCCGCGGATTATGCTGAATGAAGCGGTCTGGATTGCTGTTTCGTAAATAATTCCAATCTTTGGGATATGTCGAGGAACATTTGTCGATGCTGGTAAAAAAAGCGCGTTGAGGCGGAATTGGAACAAAAATACTCTACACGTAAATACCCTTGAGCTCCTCAGTTGACACCATGGGTTTGGCAGCCAGGGTCCGAGCCAGGAGTTTTGCCTCGTGCACCATCTCGTTCAGGCCGATTCCCTTCCAGCCAAAGCCCAGGATATGCAGGTTGCTATGCCTTTTCTCCACCTCTTCCCGCCAGGCCAGCAGCTTGAGATAACCTTCCTCCGGCTGGGGAATACCAGCCTCGGGTCGCAGCACAGCGGCGAATCTCGGCTCCTTGGGCAAGGCTATCAATTGACGGACATCAGCATAGGCTTGTTCAATCATGTCGTTATCAGAGAGCTGCAGCCGCTCGGGATGACGCCGTCCCCCCACCAGGATTTCCAGTAGTTGCTCGCCTTCAGGCGAGCGTTCAGGAAACATGTGGGTTGAAAAAAGAGCACCCAAGGAGAAACGTTTCTCCTGCTCCGGCGCCAGATAGCCAAAACCAAAGGGAATGGCAGCCTCAGGGCCAAAGCCTAGGAGCACGCTGTCTATACGCGCTTCTGGCAGGAATTCTGTGGGAGGCGGCTGCTCTGGCAGTACTGCCCGCATCAGGGCCAGGGCCGCATTAATGGGCAGAGCCAGCACCAGGTGGCGGCAATGGTATTCTTCGGCTCTCTCGGTGTTGAGTATCCAGCCGTCCTGGTGCTGCCGCACTCCCTGCACCAGGGTGTTCAGCTGAAGACAACTGGCATTATGCAGTAGTTTGGCCAGGGCCAGAGGAAACTGTTCCATGCCGGCGGTAAAACTGGTCATGGCGGGAAGCCCTGGTTTGCTCTGACCGGCCACCTTTCGTTCACGACTGCGGGCGCGCATTCTGGAAAACAGTGCCTTCAGCACCGAGCCATGCTCCTGCTCGAGCCTGCGCAGGCGGGGCATAACACCATCAATACGAAGCTTTGTGATATCACCAGCATAGGTGCCGGTGTAGATCGCGTCGGCGAAGGGGAGTAGGGCCGGACCGAAGCGATGTTCCACCCACTGGGCCACTGTGGGTTCGCCGGCATAGTAAGGACGCTGCAGGTCACCTAAAATGCGTAGTTTTTCGGGCCAACTTATCAGGGGGGCCATCAGGATACGCGATGGTGTCTGTGGTACCATGGACAGGCGGCCGTTCAAACAGAGATAACGGACAAAACGGCCCAAAGGTGCAGTTACCGTGTTTTTCTTCAGACCAGCCAGATTGATGAGTTCCCGGCTCTCCTCCCGGTTGTCGAGAAAACCGTGCGGACCCCATTCCGCCAGATAGCCCTCGCTATGGTAGCTGCGGATGGCGCCTCCGGGGCGTTCGTCTTTCTCCAGCACCAGTAGTGAGCGCTCGGGCTGTTCCTTGCGTAAAAAAGTGGCTGCGGCCAAACCGCTTATGCCCGAGCCAACAATGCAGATATCGGTTTTATGCATGGTCATGAGCAACAACTGTGATAAAGCCTTTGCAGGCCTTTCTTGACAGAAAGGCTTGTATGTTTACCATTTTGCATCGATAAATGGAAGGATCATGATGCCGGAACACCAGAGCATGCCACTGGTGGCCGGCTTCATTATTGATGATTATACAACAAAGAGGAGTTGTACATGGCCGCTGCAGACATCGAAACAAAGCATTTTCAGGCGGAAACACGGAAGGTTCTGGATATTGTTATCAATTCGCTCTACACCGAGCGAGATATCTTTGTGCGGGAGCTGGTATCGAACGCCGCCGATGCTTTGGAAAAATTTCGCCACTACAGCCTGGTGGAACAGGTGGAATTTGACACCCATGTTCCCCTGGAAATCACCATCGACTGTGATGATAAAAATCATACTCTGACCATTAGCGATACCGGTATTGGTATGAGCAAGGAGGAGCTGGAAACCAACCTGGGCACTATTGCCCATTCCGGTTCCAGTCAGTTTCTCCAAGAACTGGCCGAGGCTGCCAAGAAGGATGTCAACCTGATCGGCCAGTTCGGCGTTGGTTTTTACTCGGTGTTCATGGCTGCAAAGAAAGTGCGGGTGCAGAGCCGTCCAGCCAGCGGCGAGGAAGGCCATGAATGGGCCTCCGATGGTGGCGGCACCTATACCATCAGTCCCTGCCCAGGCCTGCATCGGGGTACCAAGATTATCATCGATCTGAAAGAAGATGCCCATAACTACGCCGTCAAATTCACCATTGAGCGTATCATTCAGCAATACTCAACTTTCATCCCCTTTCCGGTCAAGGTGGAGGGTAAAACGGTAAACACGGTGCAGGCCATTTGGGCCCGTTCAAAAAACGAGATTACCGACGAGGAATACAATGAATTCTACAAGTTCATCGGTAATGCCGTGGATGAACCGCTCTACCGCTTCCACTTTACTGCCGACGCCCCCCTGGCCATTCAGGCGCTTTTGTATGTACCCAAGGAGAATTTTGAAGTGCTGGGCATGGGGCGCATGCAACCAGGGGTCAATCTCTACTGCCAGAAGGTACTCATCGACCAGCACAGTGAAAATATCCTGCCGGAATGGCTGCGTTTTCTAAAGGGTGTGGTGGATTCCGAGGATTTACCCTTAAATATTTCCCGCCAGTCCCTGCAGGACAACGCCCTTGTACTGAAACTCAGGCGAGTGCTGACCAAACGTATCATCAAATTTTTTAATGAAGAGGCGGATAAGGACGCGACCAAATATCAGGAATTCTGGCGCACCTTCGGCATCTTTATCAAAGAGGCAATTACCTCGGATTTTGAACACCGGGAAGACTTGGGCAAGCTTTTACGCTTTGAATCTTCCGCGGGCGAAGCCGGTGAGATGGTATCCTTGGATGCCTATGTCAACCGTATGGTCGAAGGACAAGACAGCATCTACTATATAAACGGTCCCAGTCGTTCCGCGGTGGAAAACGGCCCCTACGTGGAGATGTTCAAGAAAAAGGGCGTGGAGATCATCTATACCCTGGAGCCTATAGACGATTTTGTCTTGAGCCACCTGGGGGCGTATCGCGACAAGAAACTGGTGTCTGCCGACCGGGCCGATCTGGATCTGTCCAAGACTACTGGCAAGCAGGAAGACACGGTTGCAACTCCGCAGGAAGAAGCCCTGGCCACAGACAGCCTGGAACAGCTCTGCGCCTGGATGAAGGAGGTTTTGGGTGAACGGGTGCAGGCGGTGAAAGCTTCCACCCGCTTGGTGGACAGCCCGGCCATGATCGTCAATGTCGATGGTTTTATGAGCTCCTCCATGGAGCGCCTGCTCAAGGCCTCGGGCCAGGGCGAAGGCTTTGGTATGGGCGGCAAAAAGGACATGGAGATCAATGCAAGCAGCCCGCTGATTAAAAAACTGGCGACGCTCAGAGAAAGCGATACCGATTTTGCCGCTGAACTGGCCTGGCAGATTTACGATAACGCCAGAATCCAGGCCGGGCTCGATATCGACCCCATGGAGATGGTGCAGCGCAACTACCGTATTTTGGAGCGGGCAGCCGGCAGGTAGTCTTTGTTTCACATCCGCATCACTGCCAGTGGTGCGGAGCAAACAACGCTATTGTGTTTTGTGGTGGTTGGGAAATATGAGCCAACATCGAGCGCATAAAGCGCCATGATGTAGAACATCCACAGGCGTTCCACCCCCATGCCCACTTGCACGATTTGACTATAGCCTTGAAAAAAGGATGTGTTCGGGATATAGGAACACATCCTTTTCTCGTTTTGCCTGTCAGTGGAGAACCTATGAAACGCGCCATACCTGTCTTGCTGGCTATAGTACTGCTTGCGGGCTGCTCCTCCAGGCCGGTACGGCACTTGGCCGCGGATGCAGCACTCGTCCAGCCAGGGGTGACCACGCTTACCGAAGTGCATCAATACCTTGGCGAACCCAAAGGAGTGCGAGAGATATCTCCGGGGGTCAAGGAATATGTCTATTCCGAGGATACCATTAGTTTTTGGGGAAAAATGCCGGTACTGGGTTCGATGGTGGGGCCAAGCGGTTATGAAATGATCATCCTCACTGTGCAGGATGAGGTGGTTCGCAGTGTCGTTTTCCGCAACTTCAATGAAAAAGACCGCGACTGGGTCAAGCATTACAACTGGGACTAAGGCCAGTGCTGTCCTTGTCGTCCTTCACCATCAACCGGGATCGCATGATTCAGGAGCAGCTTCAAGCGCGAGGTATTGAAGATGCGCGCGTGCTTGAGGCCATGCAGCAGATTCCCAGGCATATTTTTGTGGAAGATGCCCTGCAGGAGCAGGCCTACGGTGATTTCCCCTTGCCCATTGGTTGCGGCCAAACTATTTCCCAACCCTACATTGTCGCCCTGATGACAGAAGCGCTCGAGCTGGAGGGCCATGAAAAAGTGCTGGAAATCGGTACCGGCTCCGGTTATCAGGCGGTGGTGCTGTCACAGCTTTGCGCCAGGGTATATACGGTGGAACGGTTTGAACAGCTGATGAACCGCGCCCGCCGCCTCTTTGACCGCCTGCGCTGCCACAACATCAGTTCTCGCCTGGATGACGGCACTATGGGCTGGCCGGCGGAAGCACCTTTTGATCGTATCATTGTTACTGCTGCCGGACCACAGGTGCCCGAACCCTTGCTAGAGCAACTGGCGGATCCAGGACGTTTGATTATACCTGTGGGAGATCGCTTCAATCAGATGCTGCAGGTGGTGGAACTGGTCCAGGGCCAACTACACGTACACGACATCACTCCAGTACGTTTTGTTGATCTGGTCGGCGCGCATGGCTGGCCGGCTGACTGAAAGACGCTTTCCGCAACCATCCGGCTGAACAACACCCTACAATCCCTCTTTTCAAAGCCATCTCCGTCCCCGTGCAGGGCCGGGCTCGCCTTTTTTCATAGTGCCCATGGCCTTTCTCAATAGCGATGAATTCCTTGATCTTCTGATACAGCAGCGGCTGTTAAGCCTGCGCCAGCGGCAATTTATCGAGCAGAATCGGGAAAAGCAGTCACACAAACTGTTACGTCAATTTGGTGGCCGCCGTTACGATGATGCCCCGCGTCATCACAAGGGCTTTCCCGACCTGATCGACATCATTCTGTCTCTAGGCATGCAATCTCCTGGCCCAAACCCGCTGCCCATCACCGAAGAAATGATGCTGCAGGCGGTCAGTCGGGCACTCAAGATTCCTTTCAAAAAACTGGATCCGCTCAAACTGGAGATGGAGGTGGTCACCAGGACCATTCCCAAAAACTTTGCCATCCGCCATCTGCTTTTGCCCTTTGCCCTGAAAGACGGGGTGTTGCAGGTGGCCACTTATTTTCCGGACAATCAGCTGGCTCTTGAGGATGTGGAACGGGTCACCCAGGTTAAGGTGATGCCGTATCTCACCACCAAGGAGGATATCAAAAAAATCCTGGCCGAGTTCTTTGGCTTTCAGCGTTCCATCAGTGCAGCGGAATCGCAATTCGGCGCTACTGACAGCAACGCGCCCATTGATATCGGTAACCTGGAGCAGTATGTGCGCCTGGCCACCACCCAGGAACTCAGCTCCAGTGACCAGCACATCAAGGCCGCGGTGAACCATCTGTTCAGCTATGCTCTGGAGCAGCGGGCCAGCGATATCCACATCGAACCCAAGCGGGATGCGTGCATGGTGCGTTACCGCATTGACGGTGTTCTGCATACCATTTACAATTTGCCCAAGGCAGTGCATGCGGCCATTACCTCACGTATTAAGGGGTTGGCCCGGCTCGATATCGCGGAAAAACGCCGCCCCCAGGACGGTCGCATCAAGATCGGCCGTGGTGAAGAGGGCGGGCTTGAGGCAGAGATCCGGGTGTCCACGGTGCCGGTCGCCTTTGGCGAGAAAACGGTCCTGCGTATCCTGAACCCCGAGGTGATCTTCCAGCATTTGGATGATCTTGGCTTTTCCCGGCGCGACCGGGTGGTGTACAATAGTTTCATGGCCTCGTCCCATGGTCTGGTTTTTGTTACCGGCCCCACCGGCAGTGGTAAATCAACCACCCTCTATTCCACCCTCAAGCAGATCGCCACTCCGGAAAAGAACATCATCACCGTGGAAGACCCGGTGGAAATGGTCCATGAAGAATTCAACCAGATAGCGGTGCAGAGTCAGATTGATGTGACCTTTTCCAACATCCTGCGCAACATCCTGCGCCAGGATCCGGATATCATTATGATCGGCGAAATCCGCGACCAGGAGACCGCCACCCAGGCCGTGCAGGCAGCACTTACCGGACATCTGGTTTTTTCTACCCTGCACACCAACGATGCGGTTTCAACTATCCTGCGCCTGGAAGATCTGGGCTTGGAGCCATTTCTCATTGCCTCTACCATGCTGGGCGCTTTGGCACAGCGTTTGGTGCGGCGTGTTTGCCCACACTGCGCCGAAACCTATATGATGGATGGCGAGAGCCTGGCAAAGCTGGGCTTTCCGGTATCCGGTAAGGAAGGCGTTGAGCTGGCGCAGGGCAAGGGGTGTCAACAGTGTCGCAATACTGGCTATCTGGGCCGTATGGGTATTTTCGAAGTCTTTCCCATGTCAGCACAGATGAAAAAACTTATTGCCACCCGGGCCAACGACACCGAACTCAGGCAAGTGGCTATTCGCGAAGGTATGACCACCCTGCGGGAAGATGCCTGGCGCAAGGTACAGGCCGGGCAAACCACAGTGGAAGAGGCCCTGCGGGTAACGAGCGAAAATTGAGCAGTGGCGGGAGAAGATTATGGGGCGCAAAGTAGTCAGCACCAATAAAAAGGCCTTTCACGATTATTATGTTGATGAGACGCTTGAGGCGGGCATGGTGCTTACCGGACCAGAGGTGAAATCTCTGCGTGCGGGCAAGGCCAACCTGCGCGATGGCTACGCTCAGCTTAAAAATGGTGAAGTTTTTTTGTACAATGTGCACATCTCGCCCTATAACTACGCCACCAACATCCAGCAAGACCCGCTGCGGCCGCGCAAACTGCTCCTGCACCGACGCGAAATTCGCAAACTCATCGGTAAACTGCACGAGAAAGGCGTTGCCTTAATACCACTCAAGATATACTTTATAGGGAGCGGCAAGGCCAAAGTGGAATTAGGCCTTGCCCACGGCAAAAAACTCTACGACAAACGCGCCGCTTTGAAAGAAAAAGAATCGAACCGCGATATTGAACGCAGCATGCGCCGCGGTCGGGATGAATAACAGCGGTTCACCCGCTTCACACAAACAGCACAGATGGGGGCGAAACGGATTCGACGGGGATATTGAAGCTTATGTTGCATGCCGAGTTTCTGCCGGCTCGTTAAAATGGCGGAACTAAATATAATCGCAGACGATTATAACTACGCACTCGCCGCTTAATCGCGGTTGATGCCGTTCCACCGGCCCTCGCCCACTGGGCCGGATTCGGAGCGTCGACTTCGTGGGCTGGCTTGGCGCAGGTGTCTGGACTGTAACAAGCGAGACCTTTTCAGGCTGGCAGCTGGTTCTCCTGTTTCGGGTGAGCGCCTTCTGCAAGATCATGACCCGAAACTACGCATGTAGATACAGAAGGGGAGAGTTTCCGGACGCGGGTTCAACTCCCGCCGCCTCCACCAAGTACTTGAAATTACTGGATAAATTTGTTTGTCCAGACAGGCAGCCCATCTTTATCCACTCTTGTTATCCACACAGGAGGTTTGAAGATGGGCTTTTCTGTTTCCAGCAATCCACGCCCTGTCAACCATTCCACTCCCAAGAGGCCAGGAGGCAGCCGCAAGAAACAGAGTCTCCTCAATATGTATCAGTCCTCATCCGGCTACATCTTCCGGCTACGGGTTCCGGTCGATCTCAAGCCAATTGTCGGCAAGGGCGAGTTAAGGTACTCTCTTCGCACCGGGTCTTTGCGGGTGGCCAAACTGCGGACACGCAGCATTGCCGCTTACATTCAACAACTCTTCATGCGACTACGAAGCAACATGACGGAACTGACACAAGAACAGATCAGCCAGTTGGTACGGCAGTACATACGGGAAACCCTCAGTAACGATGAGAAGTGCCGGGCTGTTGCCGATCTTTCCTCAGCAGGAATGACAACGCTGGAAGGGAAGAGCATTCTTGAATCATCAGACATGAGCGCCGAGGAAGCCAAGTCCACCCTTACATCAGTCAACCGGTGGCTCAAACAGCAGAACCATTCACTTATGCAGCCTGTTGCGGACACGCTTATCAGGAGTGTGTCTCTTGATATTCAGCAGGAGAGTATTTCTTACAAGATACTTAGCAGGGAGTTGCTCAAAGCGTTCAGTGAAGTTCTCAAGGTCAGGATCAAACGCGCATCCGGTGACTACGGGCAAGCTGACGAAGAACTGATTTCTGAACTGAAAGGGCATCATCATTCAGCGCAAGCGGTTGAGTCTGCTCCTCAAGCCGCGCAGATCACCAGGACACAAGAGGAACCGCAGTCAACAGCTCTTCTTTTCTCTGAAGTACAAGAGCGTTACCTTGTTGAGGTCGACAAGGGCGGCAACTGGACAGACAAGACCAGGGAAGAGAATATCAAAATCTTTGAACTCTTTGTCCAAATAGAAGGTGACCTACCGGTTGACAGGATAACCAGAAAGCTGATGTCCTCATACAAGAACAAGCTCATGCGCGTACCTCCGAATCTCAACAAGATGGCAGAGTACAGAGGGAAGACAATTCAAGAGGTTATTACATCCAACCCCGAGAAGACCCTTGCTGTCAATTCAATCAACAAATACATCCGCAGGATGAGTGGTCTTTTTAACTATGCAGTAAGGAACGGGTACATGCCCACAAATCCAGCAGAAGGGATGCAGATTAAACAGAGCAGGCGGCCAGATGAGGAACGGCCATCATATACTTTTGATGATCTCAAAAAGATATTCCATTCAAGAGAGTATGTTGAAGACAAGCACCGGCACGCATACTGCCATT
>JAAYIE010000037.1 GCA_012744275.1 Desulfobulbaceae bacterium | reverse complement strand
CTGCGCCTGCTGCAACTCAATCTCTTTGTCAGAAGAGATTTGATCGGACTTTTCAAGCCGCCACGACCTCAACTCCTTGTCTCTCCACAGCTTTTGCTATGGAAAAATCTGTGAGACAGCACTGATGTCAAATATAAATTTTATGACTTAATAGATCGGCTTCGTGAAATAATCATAAATATTAATAATATGTATTTTTTTATTTTCTGACATCATTACGGATGATAACATTAATTTGATTATCTGTAAATAGTTTTATCCGATTGAATAAAATGACAATGGGGGAAAGATAAATTTTATGGAACAGTATGCAAGTCAATCTGATTCAGTAGTTGAAAATTCTAGCTATACCCCATTTCTTAAAAAGTTGACCGTCTTCTGTGCTGGTGGACCATTCTTAGACGGTTATATTCTCGTGATCATCGCTGCAGCATTAGTGCAGATGGGTCCGATTTATGATCTTGATGCACATTGGATTGGGTCGATTGGTGCGGCATCCTTTGCAGGCCTTTTTGTGGGAGGTATCTTTGTTGGTTATCTGACGGATCTTATCGGCCGCAAAAAGATGTATACATGGGACTTATTAGCATTTGTCATACTATCGCTTTTAATGTTGATAGTGCAAACCCCTTTGCAAATAGTTATTTTAAGATTTCTGATGGGAATTGCCATTGGAGCTGATTACCCTATTGCAACAGCATTGTTGACGGAATACGCGCCTAAAAGACACCGGGCTTTCATGCTCGGTATTCTGATGGCCATGTTTTTCCTTGGTTCCATGGCCGCAACTGTTGTGGGCTATTTCTTCATTGATGTAGAAGGAGCCTGGAGATGGATGATGGTCAGTCCGGCTGTCCTAGCGACTATACTCATCATAGGCCGGATCGGCACACCGGAATCACCACGCTGGCTGCTCAGTAAGGGCCGTACTGAAGAGGCTCTCGCGAATGTCAAGAAGGTGTACGGTGAATCTGCAGATCTCTCTGACTTAGACCAAGAAATCGTAGAAACAAAACTAACGAAACTGTTGGAACCCGGCTATCTGAAAAGGCTGATCTATGTGTGCGGATTCTGGATGTGCCAGATCGTACCGTTATTTGGTATCTACACCTTTGGGCCCACAATTCTGTCGATGTTTGGCCTGGCGGAAGGCAAACAGGCGATGCTTGGAGAAGTATTGATCAGTTTTGTCTTTTTAGTAGGTGTGGTGGCCATGATAAGGGAGTCTGACCGTTTTGGCAGACGCCCTCTTATGATCTGGAGTTTTATACTGATGACCATAGGGATGGCGATCCTGGCGGCTTTCCCGTACGCCTCACCCTGGGTGATTGCCCTGGGCTTTACAATCTATGCTTTTTTCTCGGGCGGACCGAATATCATGGAATGGATTGCGCCAAACGAGTTATTTCCAACCGAGGTTCGAGCCACGGCAGTAGGCATAGGCACAGGTGTAAGCCGGGTCGGCGCATGTGTCGGGACCTATTTCCTGCCATCCTGGCTTGCGAACCTTGGACTCGGGCCAACTATGTGGATTCTTACCGGTGTGACTTTTTTCGGCCTGCTCATCTGTATCGCCTTTGCCCCAGAAACAAAGGGCATGACCCTAGCTGAAGCTTCCCAGATATAACTGCGGTGTGCGCAATAAGAAGGGAGAGCGTGGGGTATTTCATTGGAAAAAAGCTCCTTACACTCTTTTTTATTCAGGGAATGCGGGCGGCGGGTCACTTGCGCTTGCTCACTTGTCAGATTAGTACTCTATTCCTACTCTTTTTAAGTATCCGATGCGGCCCAGAGAATAGTTATCAGAAGCATAGGGCAACATATAAACACTCACCTTGGAATAGTACCTTGAAATCTGACAAGCTTACTCAGGCTAAAAAGTATTATGAAATTGGATCAATTACAAAGGCCTGTCAACTGATCGAGGCGCTTTCAACGCGGAAATCCTGGGCGCTCACTGATCTTTGTAAAGCAATAGCCATGCCAAAAACAACTGTACACAGGATGTTGCTCACCTTGGAAGATCATGGCTACGTGGTCCAGGAAAAACTCCGTGGTGAATACTGCCTATCTTTCAAGCTT
Source organism: Desulfobulbaceae bacterium (assembly GCA_012744275.1). Taxonomy (GTDB): domain Bacteria; phylum Desulfobacterota; class Desulfobulbia; order Desulfobulbales; family Desulfobulbaceae; genus Desulfobulbus. Next base: position 3,757 of record JAAYIE010000037.1, on the reverse strand, counting down.
TTTTCAATTGGCAGCAGAATGGTTCAGCATTCGGGATTGGTTGATATTGCCAAGCCCTATTGCCGTGAGCTTTTGGACGCAGTGGACGAAACTGTTAACTTGTGTGTTGTTTCCGGCACCGAAATGCTGGTTGTTGATAAACAGGTGACTTCGCAGTTACTTCGGCACGACTCCATTATCGGCAGTTCGTTTCCGCTGTTTCAATCCGCTTCGGGGAAAATTTTTCTGGCTTTTGCAGAAGAAGATGAAACGGAAAAAGTCCTTAAATTGATTCAACAACAAACCTCTGCCTCCCATTATGAAAAAGTCATGCAGGGTTTGAGGAGCGAACTGGAGGAAACCAGGCAGACTGGATTGGCGTACGATTACGAGGAAGTTTTCAAGGGCGTTCGTTGCATCGCAGCCCCGATTTACGACTTTGAGGATAAACTGGTTGCCAGTATCAGTATTTCTGCACCCACGGTACGATTGAATAAAAAAACCAGTGCAAATATTGAGGCGCATATCATCGAAGCGTCTCGCAAAATTTCTCAGCGTCTTGGTGCATCTCCCGCATCTTTGCCGTTTAAAGAGACAGTATGAGCACACAACCTGTTCACGCATCTGTTGGCATCATAGGTTATGGCAGCATGGGATCGGCTATTGCAAGGGCCATTGCCCGTTCACATGAACTTGAAAAACGATTTTCCTTTCAAGTCTACGCCAAAAAACAGCAACAAACTGCGGATGATGGGCAAGTTATATTTTTTAGCCAAAGTTTGCAGGACTTGGTGAGCGCTTGCGATATCATCATTGTTGCTGTTAGACCAGAACAAGTGGCGGGAGTAGTGCGCGATGTTGTGCAGGGTTTGACAGATGAAAAGGCATTGCCCCGGAAGATATTGATTTCCGTTGCCGCTGGCGTCACTTTAGATTCCCTCCGCAGCTTGACGCGCAATGCCTTTGCTGCTGTACGGGTGATGCCGAATACCTTGGTCGAGGCAGGCAGGGGTATATTTGGCCTGTGCTCCAGCCCTGACCTTGCGGAAGAGCATAAATCTCTTATTCTGACTTTGCTTAAAGGTATTGGCACTGTTGTGGAACTTGAAGAACAGCAGATGAATGCCTTTACTGCGCTGGCAGGATGTGGGCCTGGCTTTCTCTTCAGCATCATGGACAGTTTGTCTGAAGCAGGGGTGAGCGTTGGACTTTCTCGCGAATCATCGCTCTCCATCGCGAAATCACTTATGGCGGGTTGCGGCATACTAGCGGAAACGACAGGAAGGCACCCCGTCACCTTGCGCGAGCAAAGTACCTCTCCTGCAGGAATGACGATCGCCGGTCTAAACTATATGGATGCTCAAGGAATACGCGGCCATCTGATCGAAGCTGTTAAAGTCGCTTGCCGGCAAGGGGAAGCCATGGACCTGGAATCAAGGTAGGCAGAATATCACCTTGCTTTGGGTTGGTAAAAAGGGTGCTGACGCATTTTACGCCCTAAATATTTCCTTTCATTGATCATCTATGAGACAGTACTGTCCGGATTTACTAAAAGTGCAACGGACAGCCTTGGACGAGAAAACCCCACAATCCGCATTAAATTGCGAGGTTATTGGACATCACTGGATGGCGTTGCACTATGCCATGGCGGAGGAGCAGGGATTCGAACCCTGGGTGGAGTTACCCCCACAACGGTTTTCGAGACCGTCCCGATCAACCTCTCCGGCACTCCTCCGTGCTGGATAGCGCGACAGCTCCGCATTTGTACCTTGCCCGTGGTGAAAAATCAAGGAATCGCTTGAGCGCTTGACTCCTGCCTGCGCTACGGCTACAGATGAATATCTGTACGACAAGACGCATCTGGAGGGATCATTTTTGCCATGCACACCATGAGAATACCACGGGTAATAACGCTCTTTCTGCTACTCTGCTTGACGTGCTGTTTTAGTGGTTGCGCTGCCCTGCACGGGGTGCGGGAAAGCCCGAAAATATCAATTGCTGATATTCAGGTGCAGGAAGCCGGACTTTTGGAAAACGCCTTTCTACTGCAGTTGCGGGTGATGAATCCCAATAATGTGGCGATTGATCTCAAGGCCATAACCTGCAACCTTACCCTGGATGGCAGGCCTTTTGCCCGGGGCGTAGCTGACAGTAACGAGCGTATTGAGCCGTACAGCAGCACAATTGTACCGGTTAGCGTATACAGTTCGGTGGTGGACATGGCAGGGGCACTGGCGAGAGTGCTGCAGGTCGGGGTACTGCGGGATGATCCCGCCCGCTATGCCTTGGAGGGTACGGCTATCCTGGATGTGCGAGGCTTTGAAGTAGAAAAAGATTTTACCAGCAAGGGCGAGCTTTCTTGGAAGCGTTTGAAAAATAGTTTTCTGGACGATTGAAAGGGCCCGGCAATTTGCCAGGCTCTTTCAACTCTGGTTATCAGGACTGGGTCAGATATTTGGCGTATTAAAGGTATCGCAACTGTCTGGGCTGCCTTTTTCATAGCCGCGGCGGAACCAGCTCACCCGCTGTGCCGAGGTGCCATGGGTGAAAGAGTCTGGCGTGATATAGCCATGCTGACGTTTTTGCAGACGGTCATCGCCTATCTGGCTGGCCGCGTTGAGCGCCTCATCAATATCCCCCGGTTCAACTAGATTTTTGGTGCGGTCAGCATTGTGGGCCCAAATGCCGGCAAAGCAGTCGGCCTGCAACTCAAGGCGCACGGAAAGCTGGTTGTATTCTGTTTGTGAGACCCGCTGGCGCATGGCCTGCATCTGGTTGGTGATGCCAAGCAGGTTCTGTACATGATGGCCCACTTCATGGGCAATTACATAGGCCTGGGCAAAGTCGCCGGGTGCATTCATTTTATTTTTCAGGTCTTCATAAAAGGAAAGATCAATATACACCCGCTGGTCAGCCGGACAGTAGAAAGGGCCCATGGCAGCCTGGGCAAAGCCGCAGGCTGACTGCACCGCATCCCGGAACAGCACCAGTTTGGGCTCCTGATAGTTTTTGCCATTGGCTCGGAAGATGGCATTCCAGTTATCCTCGGTGTCGGCCAGCACCACGGACACAAACTCACGCAACTGTTTTTCTTGTGAGCTTTCCTGCACTGGGCCGGATTGTTGGGTAGACTGCCCCGATTGCTGCAGGGCGCCGCCAATATTCATGATCAGGGCGGGGTCAATGCCGAAGTACATGCCCACCAGGGCAAGCAGTAAAAGGCCTATGCCTCCGCCTTTAATCGGACCGGACATGCGGGAGCCGCGCCGGTCTTCCAGATTGTCGGATCTTCGTTCATTCTGCCAGCGCATGTTGTGTCTCCTTGTGCGAAAAGGGTGCAAACGTAACCTGCGGTACTATGACCAAAACGTACTGCGTGCGCATAAAAAAAACAATACCTTCCCCGACCTGATTTTTCCAGTTTCAGATCAAGAAATGTATTAGGGAAGCGCGGTAAAGGTGGCGATGGCGGCAGAACGGTATATTCTGCGAGCATTTACTGGAGTCGATACTTGCAGATAGGGCTGTGATGTTTAATTGGGATTGGGCTGCAGTCTGGTATCGATTGAGTTGCTGCAGTGGAATGATGCGTGCATTCGGTTGACAGCCGGTGTCAGCGCAGTACAGTGCACATGCTTATGGCGTATCGGGAAAAATGAATTTGGTATATCAGTATTTGGATGCATGTTTTAAAGAGCAGGTATGAGTGTGGAAGATAAACCGATGCTCAACAGGGAACAGGCCCGGGCTTTGCTTGCCTTTGCCCGGCAGGAGATCG
>JAAYIE010000004.1 GCA_012744275.1 Desulfobulbaceae bacterium | reverse complement strand
TCAGGACAGTGTTACTATGGGCCATGGCTCGGATCTCCTTGGTTTGTATGATCTTTTTGCAAAATCATTGTACCACCAAAGAGCTCTCCGAGCCTCCTTTCATTGATCTTTTATGAGACAGCACTGAGTGTCGATAGTGACCAGACCAGTGTGACTGGAAAGGATTGATAGACCGGAATGCAGCAACAGAGGCTGTGGTTGGTGCGTGGGCGAACGGGCCTATTTATAAGGATATACGGGGCGCTGAGAATTTGTATGAAATAGTTTCGGTGTCATCGCTTTGTTTTCCGATCAACTGCTGCGCTTGGCCGGATAACACTCAACTCAATGATCTACGCCCAATCTACACGCCTTCGTCATCAAGTTCATTTTGCAACAGGCCCAGAAAGCAGAAAAATCAACCACCAAAGGAGGAAGAGAGAAAAGAAAAGGGGTTATCTAGCTAAAATATCTAGACAACCCCTTGATTTATTTGGTACTCCAGGCAGGAATCGAACCTGCGACACCAGGATTAGGAATCCTGTGCTCTATCCCCTGAGCTACTGGAGCAATATGGCGAGAGATCCAGATCAAAAAGGTAACTTCCCCCGTAAGCGAAGGAAGCAGGAATTAACCATAATCAACGATCCAGGGCAACAAAATCTCATCCTATCAGGTGCGAGGCATATTTGCCGGGGAAACTGTGACCAACCCCACACTGTGCGCTCTTGCCCTAACCTCCTTTCTTACCCGTAGTCGTTTATGCGGACTCTCCGTCCGGGAGTTCCCGGCTACCGTTGAAATCACACCCATTAAAGCCGAAATTAATGCGGCAGTTTCGTCCAATCTGGGCATTGGGGGGAATCCTTGCTTCTTTTCCCACTAGGGTGATTCCTGTGTACAAGTGCTTAGGAAAAAGTTTATTAGCCACATGTAGTTGTTCGCCATGGCCTACCACCGCTCCAGCATTGACGTATACCCGCTTGTCGCAAACGGCCAAATCAACTACGGCATTCTCTTCAATAATCGAATCGTGAAAAACAACCGAATTGTGCACCCTGGCCCCTTTTCGCACCCACACGCCTGGTGACAACACTGAGTTGGTGACCGTGCCTTCAATAATACAGCCTGCTGAAATCATGGACGAACGCACATCGCATCCCGCTACGAAACGCGCTGCCTGCCTGTCCATGGGCCGGTCGCCATATTCGGGGTTGGAGCGGATCTCCCATTCCTCGGGCGAGATACCCGAACCGGAGCGCAAAACGTCCATATTAGCTTCCCAGTACGCCTGAATGGTGCCGACATCACGCCAATATCCGTAGAAGGGGTAGGCAAACACCCGGTCCTCATTAATAGCCCTGGGGATGATGTGCATGCCAAAATCCACCTCCTCTCTATCTTGGGCCAAGGTGCGCAGCAGGTAGCTGGTTTCGAAAACATAAATTCCCATGGAGGCTAGATTAGTCCTGGGAATGGCTGGTTTTTCCTCCCAGTCGACAATGCGGTTTTCCGCATCGACAATGCCAGCGCCAAACTGGTGGATATCCCGCCTCGGTACAACCATCATACCGATGGTGACATCCGCCTTTTTGTGCTGATGATAGGCAAGCATGGCATCAAAGTCCATGCGGTAGATATGATCACCCGATAGGATTATTACCTGGTCCGCCGGATTATTCTCCACAAAATCAATGTTTTGTCGAATGGCATCGGCAGTCCCCTTGTACCAGTCAGAATCTTTTTCGCCGGTACGTGGTGGCAAAATCTTGACCCCGCGGGTACGACCGGTAAAATCCCAAGCCTCGCCGCTACCGATGTGGGCCATCAGGGAGAGCGGTTTGTACTGGGTCAGCACGCCCACCCGGTTCAGGCCAGAATTCATGACATTGGAAAGGCTAAAATCAATAATTCGATACAGGCCACCAAAAGGGACAGCCGGTTTGGCCCGGTGTCCAACCAAAAGATTCAAACGGCTGCCTATGCCGCCCGCCAGAAGAAGAACCAAGGCATCGCCACTTTCTCTCATTGCAGTGTCTCCCCGTCTTGCACGTGTTGCTCGGGCCAGGAAGCGGCGGGTAGGCCCGGTGCGATCACGCAACCACTGCCTATAGCCATCCCGGCGGGAACAATGTTGCGCGATCCCATCACTGTGACCGGACTGCCTACACCATCTTCGTCGGGTGTGCCAATCACAACACCCCGGTTGTAAACCGTGTCCACATCGCTGACCACCCGGTTCATGCGGACACCTTCATGTACGATGTTGTCAAAAAAAATGATAGAATTGTTTATTTCGGCACCACTACGTACATGGACACCCGGAAAAACAATGGAGTTGCGCACCGTGCCCTCAATTACACTGCCGTCGTAAACCAAGGAGTTGGACAACTTGCCTCGGGAACCGATCTTGACCGGTTGTCGATTGGCAATATCCCGGTGGTGCAGGTTGGTGCGAATGCCCCAGGCCTCCATATTGATTTTGGGTTCCGGCCCGAGGAGATCCATAGAGGTCTGCCAGTACTCATCAATGGTTTTGGTATAGCCCCAATAACCCTTGAAATTGTAACCATATACCTTGTAGTTCTGCTGCATCATCAAGGGGATGATGTCGCGGCCGAACTCATAGGATTCGGCGTGCTGGTTCTGCTTCAACACATCCACCAACACAGAGGGCTTGAAACAGAACAGGGTAAGTGAGGCGTTGGTGTGCTTCGGATTGTCCGGTTTTTCATCATAACTAAGCACTCTGCCGCCATAGGGGCTGTCATCGGCAATCTCGGCCACGCCGAACCGGGACGCTGACCCAATAGGCACTTTGACAAATGCAGCGGTCAGATCAGCATCTTGGTCGTAGTGGTATCGGATCATCCTGCTGTAGTCCATCTGGTAGATATGATCACCCGAGAGAATCAGCACCAATGAAGGATTATAGTGGCGGATGAAATCCAGATTCTGAAACACAGAGTCAGCAGAACCCCGATACCAGTGCGGATTGCTGTAGTCTTTGAAGGGCGGCAGGATGGAAATGCCACGGCTTCGGCCTGTCATATCCCAGGCAGCGCCGGTACCTATATGGTTGATTAGAGAATAAGATCGATACTGGCTGAGGATGGCAACCCGCTCTATGCCGGAATGGAGCAGGTTGGAAAGAGCGAAGTCAATAACTCTGGCGTAACCACCAAATGGAACTGCGGATTTGGGCCGGTAGTGCGTCAGCACCCCAAGTTCATCAACACGGCCTCCGGCCAGCACCATCGCCAAAATAGAAGGTCGATTCATACGGCACCGCCTCACAGATAGGGGCAACCGCTGCCAGATAATGGAATATCCCTTCAAAAAGCGCGGCTGCAGGATGATTGTATTTCATTATTATCTTTACATTTCCCGCATTGCAAGAGCTAAAATCTACGGGTATATCTCATTTTGCCTGGCCTGTTGCCGGTTTTTTCTCAAATTGGGAGGCCAGACGAATGAGGGTCTGGGTAGTGAACTCGGCGCCTTCCTTCAACAGCAGATTCTTCAAGGGCACCTCCGCCCGGGCGGCTTCCCGGTGCCCGCCGGCGGAGCCAAGCTGGGCAAACATTTTTTTGGCCAACTTGCCAGCATTTTTTCGATACCCGTCGCAACGAAATATAACTACCAGCTTGTCGTTATGCTGACCGGAAACAAGCACCCAATCGAACCCCTCCACATGATTAAAAAAATCTGCTATAATCACAATGATATCGGGAGTACTTACCTTGCCCAGATGAGCAAAAGCCTTACCCTTGCTGCTTTTCACCTCGGCGAGTGCTATGCGAAAGTAGCGCAGTTCTGAGCGGCGCAGTGCGGTCAGTTCAAACTTGCGCACCAAATTTATATTAGCAATATTGAACAGGTAGCGGAAACTAATACCGTCGGCAGGCTGCACGGTCTGCCGACGGAAATTCTGGGTATCCACCTTGATACCGTAGTAGAGCGCTGTAGCCAACGCAACTGACGGTTTAATATTGGCCGCGCGCAGATATTCCACCATGATGGAGGATACTGCTCCATATCCGGGCCGGATATCGATAAAATCCGCGTTCCATCCAGTGGTGATCGGATGGTGATCAATCACGGCTGTGAAGGTCATCTTCGCAAAAACAGGCAAATGGTTGGGTTGGGAGTCAACGAGAATGCGCTTACTGAACTCCCTGCCAGCCAAGGTGTGGAGGCGCTCAATGGGTATTTTCAAGCGCTCTACCATGGTAATATTGTTTAATCGGCGAATTTCGTTCGGATAACCGATAGTGACGCTCTGTACCCGGTAGCTCAAGAGTCTCTTCAGGGCCATGGCCGAAGCCAAGGCATCTGGATCGGCATTGATCACAATGAGCACCGCATCAGAGCGTTCAAACAACGCCCATAAACCCTGCAGGCGCGCCAGCGCCGAATTCTTGCTGGGGCTGCAAGTAATATTGTTGTGTGCTATCTTTTCCAGCCGTTTCGGTGTGGTAGGGGCCATAAAAAGGAAGTAGTATGCGCGATTGGGTCAGGAAGTGCAGGGCGTTGATGTGTTTTTCGTGCGAACGCACTCCCTCTTCTATCCATAAGGCTTTACGTAAAGCTACCATAGAAGCGGTAAATTGAGAAGCTTCCTCTCCCTGGAAACACCTTGCTAATCTGGCTTGACTCCCGAAACAAGAACCCGTAGAAAGGTTCATCGCCAAGGGTTTAAATACAACGCCTGATCGCGGGCGCAGCAACTGCTGCTAAGTATTGTCCCGCACTTGTTGATAGTTGCAATGGCCCCATTATCTTATCCTTAGTTGATCCCTGAATATACCGTGCTGCTGAATCGCTATATCCTTAAGCATTTCCTGCGCAACCTAGGCATGCTTTTTGCCGCGCTTATTTCCCTCTACCTGCTCATCGATTTTTTTGAAAAAATCGATAATTTTCTGGAAAAAGGTAAATCCGCAGGACTGATTTTGAAATTTTTCATCCTCAATATTCCCTTCATCGTTGAGCAGATGAGTCCGGTCTGTGTGCTTCTTGCCGGCGTCATTACCCTAGGGGTACTCAATCACACCAACGAACTAATCGCACTGAAATCCTGCGGTATCCCTTTACGTAAAATAGTCGCTCCGATTGTGGCTGCAGGTATGGTGTGCATCCTCTTTTTTCTGGCTCTGTCCCAATGGGTGTTGCCCAGAACAGTGTCGGTCACCAATGAGATCTGGAACAAGGAGGTACAGGGCCGGGTATCCTTGGGCATCTACCGCAATGGCAGGTACTACTATCGGGGTAAAGAGGGCTTTTATTCTTTCATGAGGCCTAACCCGCGTGAATCCCTCTTCTATTTTTTTTCCTACAGTACCTGGGATAAAAACTACGAGCTGGACTCCATCATTTCCTCTCGGATAGCAGGCTGGCAAAACAAGCAATGGGCACTGGTGCAGGGCCAGGTGCAGAACAAAAGCGGCCCTGAAAGATACAGCACTGAAGTGTTTCAGGGAAAATGGCTGGCATTTCCTGAAACACCGGATAGTTTTTTTGTACCGGCCTACCGAAGCATGGAGCTATCGCTGGTGGAGTTGTATCGGGAAACAAAGAATCAGAACTCACCTGAAGAGAGCAACAGGGCCTGGGCCGAGTTTTTCGGTCGTATCTCCTACACCACACTGGGATTCCCCCTCTTGCTCTTGGGTCTGCCGCTTCTGCTTATCGTATACCGGAAATGGGGGCGCGATCTTTCCCTGGCTGTGCCCGTGAGCTGTGGTATGGCCTTTCTCTGCTGGGGTCTTTGGGCGACCCTGCAATCTCTTGCCAAGGCTAATTATATCAACCCGCTTGTTGCTGCCGTCAGCGTGCATGTGGTGGTGGGCGTTGCCGGGCTGTTTTTTTTGCTGCGTGAGGATATCTGATGCAGGAGCGGGTCGGTATTGTGGGTGTTCCCCCGCTGTCAGCAATTGCCGAACTCAACCGGCAGGAGGCGCTTATATTCGACCTGGATGAACCGCAGGTACGCGCCCCGATTGATCAAAGCGCCACCTGGGCGCCCCGGGTGTATTGCGCCATCCTGCGTACCGTGGTGCTTAACTGCATGCATCTGCAACTGGATCGGATCTTCATCGACGTGGGTCCCGGAAAATGCGATGCAGCCCTGTACATTGCAGAGGCGCTGGAGGGCATGCTCACCATTCCCATCCACCGCACCCGCAACGAAGACCAAACAGCCTTTGGTTTTCCCCTGTGCACCACCGCCATGCCCCTGGAGGAAAAAATTGCCCAGATCACAAGGAGCGTGCAGCGGGCAAGCCCCCATCAGGTGCGTCCGGCCTGCGCACCTCTTTGCGGTTTTTGGGGCGTGCCGCCGAGGGATTTTGCCCTGCTACGCTCCTTTCCGGAACAAACCCATGTCTTCGGCTGGACCCGGTGCATGGAAAACAAGACCCCGGCCAATCTGGATTTGGAAAAACAGTTCAACCCAGATCTGCCCACGGTCTTTTTCACCCAGTCCTTCTGCGCCAAGGCAGCCTTGGCGCAGCACCTTGGCCGCCAGCATCCCCAGGCCCTGGTGATTGACTGTGACGTCAGCCCCAGCAATTCGGCCCGGGCAAAAATCGAGGCCTTTCTTGAATTGTCCGGTGTCCCCATCTCTGTAACCACTGCCACCTGATGCCTTCCTGATGTTATTGGCGGATTTTGGCACCACCTACTGTAAACTGCTGGATACCGAGCGCGACGAAAAGCCGCACATTATCGCCAGCCGTGATCTGCCATCCGATTTCCTGGCAGATCTGGGCACTGGCCACAATGCCGTACGCCGGAGTAAACGAGCCATGAACGAGCTAAGTGCCCTGGCTCGGGGCGGCTGCAGACTCATCGCAGATAAAAATTTTGTCCTTTTGGACTGCGGCAGTCGCGACCTCAAGTTTGTACGCTTTGCCGGAGGCAAGGTGGTGGATATGGGCTGGAACGCGGAGTGCGGAGCTTCGATGGGTTTTACCATAGAACTTCTGGCCACCTACTACGAGCTCGACTATAGCACCATGGCCGTACCCACCAGCGGCTTTTCCATAACCTGCGGCGTCTTAGGCATGAGCCACATTTTCGATGCGGTGGTGCAGGGCAGCTCAGAGGAAGAGGCGGTGGCCCGCTTTGTGCGTGGCATAGCCCTCAATGCCCACCGCTTTGCCGGTGCTCCAGAAGAGCTGTATTTGTCCGGTGGTCTCTGCGCCAACCCGCTCTTTGTTGCCTGCCTGCCCTGCAAGGTGCACCTGCTGGGCCGTTTTGTCCTGCTGGAAGGACTGCAGGACCTGATGAGCGCGAAGCTAGTGAAATATCCCTAACAAGCGGCAGCCTGTCAGCGGGCTCTCGAGCATGTGCTCTAGAGCCCAGAAAGAATCCAAACAGGTATCGGCACATACACAGCGTTGCATCCTGTGGTACGATGGTGCGCTTCGGAGGATTCGCCGATACCAAGATGCCAGCACCGAGGGCGCCGTAATAGGGAGCTGGAATCACACGTAGCTGCGGTACACTGGTTGGTACATCAACTCGCCTATGTACTGGCGCAGGTCGTCCGGCTGCGGACACGAGGCCAAGTCGCTGGCATAGGCTTCCTTTGCCACAGCCACCGCAACATCCAGAGAAACCTCCCGCACCTTCGGCACCGGCGGATACAGCCGACCCTGCCGTAAATCCTCGGCTGAAACCGCTGCAGCCACCGCTTTGGCTGCCACCAGAAACATGCGGTCACTAATGCGCTTGGCTCCGCAGGCCAGCACTCCCATACCGACCCCAGGAAAAATGTATACGTTATTTCCCTGCATTGGGTAGCGGGTTTCTCCCCTGACCTGTACCGGTGCAAAGGGGCTGCCACTGGCAAACAGTGCACGGCCGCCTGTCCACATGTAGGCTTCTTCAGCGGTGCACTCCGATTTGGAGGTTGGGTTGGACAGGGCAAAAACAATCGGTTGCTCGTTCACTTGCGCCATGGCTTCCAGTACCTCGCGGCTGAACTGCTGCGGCTGACCGGAAACACCCACAATGGCCCTGGGTCGCAGCATCTCCACCGCGGTCTTGAAAGAATCGACAAAGGGATGCGCATGGGCAAAGCGGCGCTTCTCCTCGTTCAAATCATCCCGCGACTGCACCACCAGCCCTGTAGAGTCGAAATACCAGCAGTGCTCGCGGGCCTCGGCCTCGGTCAAGCCCTCTTCCTGCATGGCCTCAACCAGCAGATTGCCCGTACCCAGACCGGCTTCGCCGGCGCCGAGGAAGAGGAAACGATGGTCGCTCAGTTTACCACCGATGTTTCGAAGAGCTGAGAAAAATCCAGCTACCGCCACTGAGGCTGTACCCTGGATATCATCGTTGAAGCAACAGACCGCATCCCGATATTTCTGCAAGAAGCGGAAGGCATTGCGGTTGGCAAAATCTTCAAACTGAATGAGCGCGCCAGGGTACACTTTCTGCACGGCCCAGACAAACTCATCCACCAGTTCATCGTAGACCTCTCCCCGCACTCGCGGGCTTTGCAAGCCGATGTAAAGCGGATCGTTCAACAGTCGGGTATTGTCCGTGCCAACATCGAGCGTAACCGGCAGACTCATGTTTGGATGGATACCTGCACAAACCGTATACAGGGCGAGTTTGCCCACCGGAATTCCCATACCGTCCGCACCAAGATCGCCCAGGCCGAGGATGCGCTCGCCATCGGTTACCACAATAACCCGAATATCCTTCATGGGCCAGTTGGCCAGCAATTCGGCAACATGGCCCTTGTCGTGGATGGATATATATACCCCGCGCGGCCGCCGGAAAATATGTCCGTATTCCAAGCAGGCCTGCCCCACGGTTGGGGTGTAGATAATGGGCATCAGCTGCTCAATATTTTCCTGCAACACCCGGTAAAACAGGGTGCTGTTGCGGTCTTGCAGTCCGTTGAGAAAGACGTAGCGTTCCATGTCGGTGGATTTTTTAGCCAAGTTACCCAAAACCCGCTGTACCTGCTCCTCAATGGTGTGCACACGCGGGGGCAGCAATCCACTCAGCCCCAGAGTCTTGCGTTCTTCTTCACTGAAGGCGGTGCTTTTATTAAAGGCAGGATCGCGCAAGAGGGCAATCCCCCTAGGAAGATGCCGCACCAGACTTTCCTTCTGCATGGCGTCAGTGGCGGTGCTCCCGTTACTGCCTTTCACCTGCCTTTGCAGGTGGATTTGCGCCAAAACCATCGCCATGGTCTCATTGAAGGAAGAATCCCTGCGGTAACGGATAACAATATCATTATGTTCTTCACTGATTGAAAACATAGAAATAGGCCCTGAAAAAGGAATAAGCTGGCACCCCGGTGCATGTGTCTTGTGCTTTACAAAAGCACCTGTTATCGTTGTATAAGCTGCTTGGAAAGCAATCCAATTGTACCCCAACCCTGTGGCTTTGCATTGCTTTTTTTCAATAGCCAGACAAAACTGGCACGGCACATACTGCCTCGGCAGCATTAACGCCATTCGCTTACCGCACATGTTTTCTCTGGTAAAGAATCCGTATTTGCGGCACAATACCCGCCCATTGCACTGGATCTGACAGGGAAGACATCCTGCTTCCGTAAGCACTTTACCCAAGATTTTTCATTCAGCTCTTGACCGTACACATACTATGGGACTTTTAACCGGCGCAGCTTCGCTGACCCGCTTTACCGTGGAAGGTGACCTGCCTGCCTCTCCTTGGGATTTTATAGCCGAACAGATCAACCGCCACAGCTTCCGAGACATTGACGACACCTTGGATGAGTTTTCCGTTGGCTGGGTTTCAGTGGCCAACATGTTTGATACAGCCTTTGCCTACAGCTCGTATGCCGCGGGCGACTATGTGGTGCTAACCCTGCGAGTGGATGAGCGCAGGGTATCGCCTGCGGTTCTGAAAAAATTCTGTCAGAAGGAAGAAGAGCGCATCAAACGCGAACAGCAAATTCCACGCCTGGCCAGGGCTGCGCGTGTAGAGATACGTGAACGGCTGCACGCCGAGCTCCTACGAAAATCACCTCCCATCCCGGCCACTTACGACCTGTGCTGGAACCTGGGCGACAGTACCGTGCTCTTTTTCAGCACCAGTAAAAAGGCCATCGCCCTGGTGGAAGACATCTTCAAGGAGAGCTTCGGTCTTGCCCTGATTCTGCAAATACCATGGCTTGCTGGCCAGCGCATGCTCGGAATGGATAACCAGGATAAACAACGCCATTTCGATAGCCTGCAGCCAGCCGTTTTTCTGTAATCCTGATTACAGACCAAGGGTGAAATCAAGGAACGAGGGGAAGACGATACTGGCGAGCACAAAGGGGGCGGCCCTGCGGATACTCGCCGATGGTGGATAGCACAAGGCCGCTTTTAGATTGGATGTGAGGAAATTGAATAAGCCAATGGTTTGCCCTTGCAGAGCCAAGGACACACTATGAACAGTATGAGCTGGCTGATATTTCTCGCCTTGGCTGCCATGTTGCTGACCGCTTTTGCTTTGCGATCCAGGAAAAAAAGAACAGAATGGTTGCTCCGGATATCGCCCATACAACAATTTCAGCGTCGGTAACCGAAACTGTTCTTCAGGCCGAGACCCGGCCAGGCCGAGCCTTTCACAGAGCCTGTGCCATGCGCATCCATACCACGATCGGAGCTGGAAGCCGCGGACAGCGGGGCTTCGACGGCACTCCTGCGGGAAGTTTTTGCGGCCTGTTTGCAAGCGCTGAGCGCCACGTATCGGCTCAAGCTGGAATCCATGGATGCAAAGCCTGCTGGTTACGTGGCGAATACGCCCTGGCAGAACAATGCTATCTGAAAAGCGTGCACATCAATGAAGCGCTGTATGAACGAGCCCCCTGCGTGGCAGCCCTGTTGAATGAGTTGGGCGAACTGTGCCTGCAGCAGGGTAAAACTGAAGAGGCGAAGCGCTATCAGCACGAGGCCGAAGCGATCTTGGCGCTTCACCTTAAACCCAACCAAGAGCACACTAAATCTGATGTTCATGACGAGCTGCCTCTGGAACTGAAATAATGCGGCATTCATCACTGTACGTCTTTGCGGTATTAACGTATTACACTAACCAACCCCAAACCACCGACACGCATACGACATGGATCTGGTTGATCTGATAACGGAAAAACGCTTTCTCGGTCAAGAATTTCTCACTTGGCTCTGGTACAAATCCGAGGAGCGCGGCGGTAGCATCAACCTGCCGGGTCGCGGCGATGTGCTGGTGATTTTTGAAAAGCACATGCTCCTAGAGTACGGCGAGGGCAACGAGCAGGAAAAGGTGATTTGCCGTGGCCTGCAAACCGAATTGCGGGAGGCCAGGGCCGGTTTAGCCCTGGCGAAAAAACCAGAACAGGCACGCTTGCGTCTGGGTTGGAATGACAGGGAGTTCGGGGTAACGCTAACCGCCGCGGTCTTTGAATTCCGCAATATCCGTCTGCCCAAAACCGTGGACATGGCCGATGAAGGTGATGGCCCCGACCACCTGGAAGCCCGACTTCTGGAGCGCATCGGCCTGTTTGAACTTTTGAGTAACTTGGTACTGGAACTTTTCGGTCTTTTTGTTGATATCCGCACCTCGGAGCAATGGCCGCAGGAACTGGCCAATGTACGTGCCTGGATTACGGAAGGTTCGCAACATCTTTCCCACTAATGTTTTTCGGCTAAGTTTATGGAATTTGAAACCGTGATCGGGCTGGAAGTACATGCCCAAATGAAAACTAAGAGTAAAATCTTTTGCAGCTGCTCCACCGAATTCGGTGCACCGCCCAATACCCAAACCTGCCCGATATGCCTGGCCATGCCCGGTACCCTGCCGGTTTTGAACTGCAAAGTGGTGGAATCGGCCGTAAAACTGGCCCTGGCCACCGGGTCCACCCTCAACCCTACAAACGTGTTTGCTCGTAAAAATTACTTTTATCCAGACCTGCCCAAGGGCTACCAGATAGCCCAGTTCGAGCTGCCCATTGCCGAGCATGGGGTGCTCGAAATAGAAACGAGTAGCGGCAAAAAAAACATCGGTATCACCCGGATCCACATGGAAGAGGATGCGGGCAAATTGGTACACGATGAAGTTGAGGCAGTTAGCTACGTGGACCTAAACCGGGCCGGCACCCCGCTGCTGGAAATTGTGAGCGAACCAGACATGCGGTCCCCTGAAGAGGCAGTCGCCTACTTGAAAAAACTGCACGCCATCGTACGTTATCTTGATATCTGCGACGGCAACATGCAGGAGGGCAGCTTCCGCTGCGACGCCAACATTTCCCTCAGACCACGCGGGCAGGAAAAATTCGGTACCCGTGCCGAATTGAAAAACATGAACTCTTTCCGCAATGTACAACTGGCGCTTGAGTATGAGGAGCGGCGGCAGCGTGATATTTTACTGGATGGCGGCACAATCACCCAGCAAACCCTCTTGTGGAACCCGGACAGTAACCGAACCGAACCCATGCGCGGCAAAGAGGAGGCCCACGACTACCGTTATTTTCCCGACCCAGACCTGGTGCCAGTGCGTGTGGATGAAACCATGATAAACATCCTGCGCGATCAACTGCCGGAACTGCCGGCAGCACGTCGGGACCGCTTCATGCAAGAGTATGACCTGGGCGAATACGATGCCGAGCTGTTGACCGCATCCCGGGACCTAGCCGATTTTTTCGAGATGGCCAATCAGACTTGCAATCAACCCAAAAAACTGGCCAATTTCATCGGTACCGAACTGCTGCGTGCCTTTACCGCTGAAGAGATGGACAAATGTACCATCCGGCCGCAAGACCTGGGTAAACTTGTGGCCTTGATTGAAAGCGGAGCCATTTCCGGAAAAATTGCTAAAACTGTTTTTGCCGATATGCTGAGCGATGGTGGTGATCCTGAAGCCATTGTCCAGCAGAAGGGCTTGGTGCAGATGAGTAACGAAGACGAACTTGTGGTTCTGGTGCAGGAAATTATCGCCGCCAATCCAGAGCAGGCGCAACAGTTTCGTGATGGCAAGGAGAAGGTGTTGGGCTTTTTTGTGGGTCAGCTCATGAAAAAAACCGGTGGCAAGGCCAACCCGCAACTGGCCAACAACCTGTTCCGGCAGGAGCTGGGCTAATCCCAGCTTCAGATTAAGGATGATTGCAAAGAGGCGAGGCAAATGCGGCGCAGACCTGCGTGCAGTGCTACGCAGTGCCGCGTTATGGTAAGTGATGGTAATGCTACTCCGAAGGGCATGCGTCGAGACCGATACAAAGAGCAGGAACGCTTGGAGATGGAATTGCCCTAAGTCGGGAGCGGTTTCGTGACTAAACAGGAACGCCTTCCTCATCCTCCCCACAAGGGCGAAGGGCACCGCCAACGACTGCGGGACAAATTTCTGGAGCACGGCATAGAGGCCTTCACCGACAGCGAGGTGGTTGAACTACTTCTTACCTTCGGCACCCCGCGTTCCGACTGCAAGGGTGCGGCCCGCGCAGCTCTCGCCCACTTTCAAAGTCTGCCCGCAGTGCTGGATGCCCAACCGAAAGAATTACAGCAAATAAAGGGGTTGGGTCCTAAAAATATTTTCGCGCTGCGCTTTATTCAGGGAGTGGCACGCCGCTACCTCAAGCAGCGCATTGTCGGCAAGGAATACCTGCGATCGGCGCGGGAGGTGGCTGACTACTTAATCCACAGCATGCGTGGCCTGCCGCACGAAATCCTGACCGTGATCTTTCTTGACACTGCCCACGCAGTCATTGCCACTGAAGTGGTGGCAGAAGGAACGGTTAACGTCAATACCATCTATCCCCGGGAATTGATCAAAGCGGCTCTGCGTCACAATGCCAGTGCCCTGGTGCTGGCCCACAACCATCCTTCCGGCACTTTGGCCCCTTCTCTACAAGACAAAAAGCTGACGCAAAACCTGTACCTGCTGGGCTCCTTTCTGCACATCACCCTGCTGGATCACCTTATTGTTGGCGCGGGTGATACTGTGTTCAGTTTTGCTGAAGAAGGACTGATGGCCTCGATCCGCTCCGAGTGCAGCACGATTCTTGACTCCCTGGGCTGAGATGAGCCTGCTCCAAGCTCCGCCTCATTGTGCCGGCCTCTATGTGCATGTGCCCTTTTGCCTGCAGAAATGCCCCTATTGTAACTTTTATTCCCGCCCCGCGCAGAGCGGCGATTTTGAATGTTTCACAGAGGCACTGCTGGCACATCTGGCTATACTGGTGCACAATCCCCTAGTGCAAAATCTGCGTTTCACCACCATTTTCTTTGGTGGCGGTACTCCATCTGTGCTGCCAACCCCGCTGCTTGTCCAAATTCTGCGTGCATGCCAAGCTACGCTTAACTGTTCAGGATGCACAGAGATAAGCATTGAGGTCAACCCCGGCACCATTGCTGCAAACAGCGACAGCCTGCACGCGCTGTTTCAGGCGGGTTTCAACCGATTATCTGTAGGGGTGCAGTCTTTTCTTGACCACGAACTGAAGCTGCTGGGTCGCACCCACTCGGCCGATGAGGCCAGAATGACGCTGGCAACGGCGCGAAAGGCAGGATTTAGCAATATCAGCCTGGACCTCATGTATGGTCTGCCAGGCCAACAGCTTCGGGATTGGCAGGCCAGCCTTGAACAAGCGCTGGTGCTGGCACCGGAACATCTTTCCCTCTATGAATTAACACCCGAGGCGCCAAGCCCCTTTTATGATGCGGCAAAAGATGGCACTCTAGCGCTCCCCCCGGAAGAAGAAGTGCTGGCCATGATGGACTACACCAAAGCGCTTCTTACCCGAACCGGACTTGCTCGCTACGAAATATCCAACTATGCGCAGCCAGCTTACCAGTGTCGCCACAACCTCAACTATTGGCATAACGGTTCTTACCTGGGCCTGGGGCCCGGGGCTGTATCGGCCATAGGTGGCCGTCGTTACCGTATTCCTCAGGGTCTGAGGCGCTACTACTATTTGGTGACCAGCGACATACCCCCATGGCAGGCTGAGGAAATGCTTGACGTGGAGCAGTCTTTCCGTGAAACAGTGATCATGGGTCTGCGCATGATGCAAGGCGTTTCCGCCGCAGAACTTTTTGCCCGCTACCAAATCAATCTAGCCACCTACTATGGTCCTGTGCTCGACCAGCTGCTTGCCCAGGAACTGCTGCACTGGCAGGGAGAATACCTGGCCCTGAGCCCAAAAGGGCTGCCTTTGGCCAACCAGGTAATGGCGGAGCTGGTTTAAAATTTCAGGCTCTGTCCATGCTTGTTTTTATCGACCTGGCAGGGTAAAAGAAAAATTTATGTATTTTATTTCGATAGTCGATATTGTGCCTTGATCCGTGTGGAACATATCTCCGCTAAAGTCGCGGCAGCGCTGTTCCCTTTGTTTTCTCAAACATAAGGAGCAACCCCATGAGCAATTTTGTTTATCAGGACCCTTTTCCCCTTGGCCAGGACAACACCAAATACCGTCGCCTGGACGGCTCCGAAAAATACGTGAGCGTGGAACAGTTTGGCGGCGAGGAAATGCTCAAGGTGGCGCCCGAGGCACTCAAGGTGCTGGCCAAGGAAGCCATGCGCGAAGTGTCCTTTTTGCTGAGGCCTGAGCATAATGAACAAGTGGCAGCAATTTTCAATGATCCGCAGGCCTCTGAAAATGACAAACTGGTGGCCTTTTCCATGCTGCGCAATGCTGAAGTTTCTGCCGATTTTGTCCTGCCCTTCTGCCAGGACACCGGCACCGCCGCAATCGTTGCCAAAAAGGGCCAGAAGGTGTGGACTGGCTCCGATGACGCCGAACGTCTCTCAGAAGGTATCTACACCACCTACACCGAGGAAAACCTGCGTTACTCGCAGAATGCGCCTCTGAACATGTACGACGAGGTCAACACCAAGTGCAACCTGCCCGCACAGATCGACATCTATGCAACCCCGGGCGACGAGTATAAATTCCTCTTCATAGCCAAGGGTGGTGGCAGCGCCAACAAGACCTATCTGTTTCAGGAAACCAAGGCACTGCTCAATCCCGGCACCCTGAAAAAGTTTTTGGTGGACAAAATGCGCACCCTTGGCACCGCGGCCTGCCCACCCTACCACATTGCTTTTGTTATTGGTGGCACGAGTGCGGAAACCAACCTGAAAACCGTGAAACTGGCCAGCGCCAAGTATCTGGACAGCCTGCCCACCAGCGGCAATGAACATGGCCGCTCCTTCCGTGACATTGAGCTGGAAAAGGAACTCTTGGAAGAGGCCCGCAAGCTGGGCCTGGGTGCTCAGTTTGGCGGGGTTGCCTTTGCCCACGACATCCGGGTTATACGTATGTCGCGCCACGGTGCGTCCTGTCCGGTGGGTATGGGAGTGTCCTGTTCAGCGGATCGCAACATCAAGGCCAAGATCAACAAGGAGGGTATCTGGCTGGAACAGATGGACGCCCAGCCCGGACGCCTCATCCCCGAAAGCTATCGCAATCAGGCCAATCCCAATGTGGTGAAAATTGATCTGAACCAGCCCATGGATAAAATCTTGGCCGAACTGCGCAAGCATCCGGTTTCCACAGCCCTGTCGCTTACCGGCACCATCATTGTTGGTCGTGACATTGCGCACGCCAAGTGGAAGGAACTGTTGGATGCGGGCAAGCCCCTGCCCGAATATCTGAAAAAACACCCTGTTTACTACGCAGGCCCAGCCAAAACCCCTAAGGGCAAGCCCTCCGGTTCCTTTGGCCCGACCACAGCCGGCCGTATGGACTCCTACGTGGATCTCCTGCAAAGCAAGGGTGGCTCCATGGTAATGATTGCCAAGGGTAACCGCTCGCAGCAGGTGACTGATGCCTGCAAGAAGTACGGTGGCTTTTATCTCGGTTCCATTGGCGGACCCGCTGCGCGCCTGGCCGAGGAAAATATCAAGAAAGTCGAATGTATTGATTATCCCGAACTGGGTATGGAAGCCGTATGGAAGATCGAAGTGGAAGATTTCCCGGCCTTTATTCTGGTCGACGACAAGGGCAACGATTTCTTCAAGGATTTGATGTAAACAAAACATCCATCTGACTATAAAGAAAGGGGCCCACAGGCGATCAGGCCTGTGGGCCCCTTGTCTTGTATTCCTCCCATTCATGCCTTTAGGGCACCAACCAATAGGTGCCCGGCTGCATAATATGAAATTGCCCAGGCGGTGTCTGCTGTTCCTCCAAGGCGATACGCAGAGCTTTCAACGGGCCGTCATAGGGGTCATCGGCCAGCGGAAACACGCCATAATGCACCGGCACAGAGAATTGTGCACCGAGGAGCTTGTGGGCCTGAACCGCCTCCTGTGGGTCCATGTGGTGTTCACTCATGAACCAGCGCGGCAAATATGCACCTATAGGTAAGAGGGCCAAGCGGAATGGCCCGTATTTCTCTGCTGCTTGCCGAAAAATATCACCATCACCAAAAGCGGTATCGCCTACCAAATAGAGATTACCGTCCGGCGTTTCCAGCACAAAAGAGGCCCACAGCGCCCGCCCCCGATCATATATACTCCGGGCCGACCAGTGCAGGGCTGGCACTAAGTGCACCACAAGGTCTGCACCAATTCCGACCTGCTCGGCCCAGTCATAGGTCTCTATTTGTAATTGCGGTATTTTCCTGTTGATAACTGTATCATTTCCTAACGGAGCAATGATACGTGGCTTGTCGCGTTGCCACAGTTGCTGCAAAAATGACAGATCCAGATGATCGTAGTGGTTGTGCGTGATCAGCACCACATCGATTGTCGGTAAATCTTCAAAGCGGATACCTGGAGGATGTGCCCGCTTGGGTCCAGCCCAGCTTAACGGACTAGCCCTGTCTGACCAGACCGGATCAAGGAGGATGTTCATGCCCCGTGTTTGCAACAACATCGATACGTGCCCCACATATGACAGGCGTACATCTCCTCCTTTAACCCGTGCCGGAGGTTGGTCAGTTACTGGTAACTCCTGGTATTTGGGCCATTTTGGTCGGTCACGCAGTATCATCCACAGCAGGCTGTCCTTGAAGGTTTTGCTGCTTTTTTGACCGGGATTAAAAAAACGCTGGCCGTCAAAATGATCGCTCACAGGACCATGGTAATACACTGGCTCGCACGACACCTGAAAAACAAACGATGCGAACAAGAGGACATACAAGAGCTTTTTAGACATATTCGGCACTGTTGGGGGCGAAGCTTCGGAGCCATGATTCCAAGATCTCAGAGTAAAGCGGTGGATGCGAGACAAATACAGCGCATATGATGGGGATTTTACCGCTAACAAGGACCCAGGGTTGTGTTCGAACTAGGAATTGGCATGGGCCTTAGCTTGCATTCCCTCGCATTCCCTGTTCCCTTACTCCATAAACATGCCTACCAGACGGTCAAGATCATCGGGGGAATAGTACTCAATTTCGAGACGCCCACGCTGTCCCTGCTGCACTATACGAACGCGGGTACGCAGATGGTTGCCCAACTGAGTAGTCAATGCCTGGCAGTACGATGGCGACAGAGTCTCTTGCTGAGAAGTGGTACTGGTTTTGTTTTGCAGATCTCCCGGGGGTGGTGGAACAGGGGTCCTGGCGCACAGACGCTCAGTTTCCCGAACTGACAACCCTTCAGCCAGGATTTTGTTGCGTAAACTTTTCAAGTGTTCCGCATCATCTTTAATCCGCAGAAGCGCCCTGGCATGCCCCTCGCTCAATACCCCCGTGGCCACATCCTGCTGAATAGCAACAGGCAGGGCCAGAAGACGCAGGGTGTTGGTGATGGTGGAACGCTGCTTCCCCACTTTACGGCCCACTTCCTCCTGGGTGAATTGAAATTCGTCCATAAGACGAGCATAGGCCTGAGCCTCCTCAATCGGATTTAGATCCTGGCGCTGAATATTTTCAATCAGGGCCAACTCCAAGCTCTCGTCCTGGCGGGCTTCATCCAACAGAAGAACTGGAACTTCTTCAAGTTGTACCAGTTTTGCCGCTCGCAACCGCCGCTCTCCGGCCACCAAGGTATAGCGATTGCCAGCACCCTTTGTGACCAGTAATGGTTGGATAACTCCCTTTTCGCGGATCGAATCCGCCAGCTCCTGAAGCTTTTCCGTATCAAAAAAGACGCGAGGTTGATTGGGATTTGGCAGTATCTTATCGATATCGCAAAAAAAATACCTGTTTTCCAAATCCTCTTCACTGGTATCAGGTAACAAAGCCCCAACACCGCGGCCCAATACTGTTTTCGAACTCACATCCGTCCTCCCTGTGCCTGCTTTTCGTTTCTTCTCAAAAACTCCTTGGCCAAGCGCACATAAGCTTCAGCACCTGCACTTGCAGGGTCGTATTCGTGAATGGTCTGACCATGGCTCGGGCTTTCACTGAGGCGCACATTGCGCGGAATTACCGTCGTGTATACCTGGTCGCCAAAATGTTGCTGAATCTCCTTGGCCACCGAATAGGTCAGACGGTTACGCCGGTCATACATGGTGAGCAAGAGGCCTTCGATGAAGAGATCCCGGTTGAAACTTTTCTTGACCTTGCGGATAGTCTGTACCAGAAGTGCCAGGCCTTCCAAGGCAAAATATTCGCACTGCAGAGGTATGAGCACTGAATCGGCTGCGGTAAGACTGTTCAGTGTTAGTATGCCCAAGGAAGGCGGACAATCGATAAAAATGTAGTCAAAGCGCCCTGCAAGGGGGCGCAGCGCCTGTTTCAGCCTTCTTTCCCGCTGCTCCATGGCGATCAGTTCAATTTCGACTCCGACCAGGTCAATGGAGGCTGGTAAGACCCACAGCCCATCTAGCCTGCCCGGTACCACACATTTTTTTGTCTCCTGTGTGCCCAGATAGCAGTGATAGATATTTTGTTGCGCATCCACTACAACACCAGCCCCACTGGTGGCATTCCCCTGAGGATCGGAATCCACCAACAGCACCTTTTTTTTTCGAAGTGCTACTGCGGCAGCCAGATTAAGCGCCGTTGTGGTTTTGCCGACCCCACCCTTCTGGTTGGCCAAGGCCACTATTTTCGTTTCCAATGAATTTCCTTTTCTTCAAGATAGAGCAGTGGTATAGCCTCTGGTGTACACGAAATTCTGCGCGCCAGGGCAATATGGGGATGCACAAATGCACGTATCCTTGTTCGTTTTTCACAGGCTCAGAAGGTGTCGCCGCCTTGCAGCACCTGCTGCCACTAAGGCAACAGCATACTGTACACCATTATTCATCCAGCGAGAACATCTCTTTCTTGTCGAACCTGTTTCACGTGAAACATTGACATCCATCACCCACACGAATAGGCACATCCTTGAGCACAGAATACCACAGCGACATCCTGGTGATCGGCAGCGGGGTCTCCGGTCTCTCCCTGGCCTTAAAGGCTGCTCAACACGCAAAGGTGACCCTGATCACCAAAAAAAACAAGGTGGATACGGCCACCAACTTGGCACAGGGGGGGATTGCGGCCGTGCTCTCCGTAGAGGACTCTGTTGAAGACCACATACAGGACACGCTCATATCCGGCGACGGGCTGTGTAACGCAGAAGTGGTACGTATTGTTACCACAGAAGGCCCTGCTCGGGTGCGGGAGCTGATGGATTTTGGCGTTCGTTTTCAGATGCACCCAAATGGACAGGACTTCGAGTTAGGCATGGAAGGCGGGCATTCAGCCCGGCGGGTTGCCCACGCCTCGGATTTGACGGGCAAGGAAATTGAACGCGTTTTGCTGGAGCAGACTGCAGCCCATGCCAACATCGAAATCTTGGAGAATCACCTGGCAGTTGACTTACTCATTGCCTCCAAAGCAGGCACAAGGGGCTCACGCGAAGGCGTCAAAGATCGATGTCTGGGCGCGTACGTACTCAACCGTACAACCGGTCAGGTGGAAATTCGGCGCGCTTTAGTCACCGTGCTGTGCACCGGTGGCTGCGGCAAAGTATATCTGTACACGACAAACCCGGATATTGCTACAGGTGACGGAGTGGCCATGGCCTACCGTGCAGGGGCAAAGGTAGCTAATCTGGAATTTATCCAGTTTCATCCCACTTGTTTCTTCAATCCACACATCAAAAACTTCCTGATTTCAGAGGCGGTACGCGGGGAAGGGGCTGTTCTGTTGAATCAGGCAGGCGAACCTTTCATGAAACAATATGATCCACGGGGCGACCTTGCCACCCGTGACGCAGTCGCCCGCGGAATCGATGCTGAAATGAAAACCAGCGGCTCAGACTGTGTTTATTTGGATATAAGCCACAAGCCTGCAAAATTTATAAAAAATCGCTTTCCTAATATTTATGAAACATGCAAACGCTATGGTGTAGATATCACCCAGGAGCCAATCCCCGTGGTGCCAGCTGCCCACTACATGTGCGGTGGTGTTTTAGTTGATTATTGGGGGCAAAGCAGCCTGATCGGGCTAATGGCTCTGGGGGAAACATCGTGTACCGGTCTGCATGGGGCTAATCGTTTGGCCAGCAATTCTCTGCTCGAAGCCGTGGTGTACGCGCACAGGGCTGCGGAGAAAATGCCAGAAACCCTTGCCGCACTACGTAGGTTGCCGAAGTGTGGCCCCATCCAGGCGTGGAAAAGCGGAGGCGCTGCTACCCTGGAAGAAGGTATCCTGGTTAACCACAATTGGGATGGTATCCGCCGGCTCATGTGGGACTATGTAGGCATTGTCCGCAGGACTAAACGATTGCAGCTGATGAGGGAGCGGCTGGATTGGCTGCTCAAGGAAATACACACCCACTTCTATGACTATCTGCTCACACCAGACCTGGTCGAGTTGCGTAACCTTGCTGTAGTGGCCGAGCTTATTGTGCACAGTGCTACCTGGCGCCATGAATCCCGTGGCCTGCACTATACCCTTGACTATCCCGAAAAGGATGATACCAACTTTCTCGTTGACACTATACTCCACAATCCCCAAGGTGAAGAGAGTTTAGGGCCGGTAATAGGTTAAATCAACCTTGCTAGGTAACAATCATTATTATTTTGTCATGGCCAAAAGGTGTAATAATGATTATACAGTCCTACTCAGTGGCATTACCGCCTACCGAGGTATAGCGGTTGTACCGATTAGATCTGTCAGCCCATAGGGGAGTATAACGAACAAGACCATGAAATACCCGGTACGAATGACGCATCAGCGGGAAGTTATTCTGGATGAACTCAAAAGAACCAGAACGCATCCCACGGCAGATGAACTGTACACGAGCGTCAAGAAACGATTGCCACGAATCAGCTTGGCCACAGTATACCGTAACCTGGAAACCCTGTCTGGTGCAGGCTTGGTGAGCAAACTTGAGATTACCGGTCGTCAGAAACGTTTTGACTGGAACCAGGAACCCCACGACCATGTTACCTGCACAGAATGCCAGCGCATTGATGATATCATCCCCCCTTTATCGGGTGCGGGTCAACTCTGCGATATTCCTGTGGAAAAACACGGGTATCAGCTGACAGGATGGCGAGTAGAATACTATGGCATCTGCCCGGATTGCCAACAAAAAAGAGGAGCTTGCATGAGTCAGATTAAACTCAGTGATACTCAACAGGTTATTCTCCAGGCCATGACCGGCATGGAGAGCGCCTGCGGCAGCAAGGATATAGCACAGAAAACAGGCCTTGAAGCCAAACAGGTCAGCTGTCAGTTGACAGCCCTCAAGAAAAAGGGGCTGATTGAAAGCCCAGCACGCTGTGTGTATAGCATCACTACTGCCGGAAAAGATGCTGTGGCATAACCCCAAGCTGATCAAACACTTTGGAATATGCTGATTGGAGAAGCAGTGGAATAAAAAGAAGAATCACGGCTGTACAAAAGGCAGCCTGTGCTTATTCGTCTATTTGTTGCTTGTTGTTTAAGAAGAATACCAAATAGCCAACCATCCAACGATTGAGGAGGTATCATGACCAAGAAAAACGAGATCTACAAGTGCCCGACCTGCGGCAATATCGTGGAAGTACTGCATGTTGGTGCAGGCGAACTGGTTTGCTGTGGCAAGCCAATGGAGATCATGAACGAAAACACCGTGGATGCATCCAAGGAAAAACATGTCCCGGTCATCACCAAGACGGCCGACGGCTACAAGGTCGTTGTCGGCTCCACGGCTCACCCCATGGAAGAAAAACACTGGATTGAATGGATTGAACTCATTGCCGATGGCAAGGTATATCGTCAGGATTTAAACCCCGGCGACGCCCCTGAAGCCACCTTCAACATCAAGGCCGATAAGGTTGTGGTACGCGAGTTGTGCAATCTGCACGGCGTATGGAAGGCTGAAGCCTGATGCAGTGTACCTATTCAACGAATCCCACCATAACCAAAATCTGATGGAGAAATAATGAAGAAATACGTGTGTATTGTTTGCGGCTATGTGTACGATCCCGCCGAGGGAGATCCTGATAACGGCGTAGCAGCCGGGACCTCCTTTGCCGACGTACCGGACGATTGGACCTGTCCGCTTTGCGGCGCCGGCAAGGATCAGTTCGAAGAAGCCTGATTCTTTTTCTGCAGTACACCAATAAAGCCTCGCTTCAACTCGCTTGAGGCGGGGCTTTATTGGTTTTGCAACCTGTTGTTGCCGGGGCAAAAACACGATGTGCTGTGTTGTGCCTCGGCAATCCCCTGCTTACTGCTCCGGTAAATTAGATGAAAAAAATAATCTTTTTCACCTTTCGAGATAACCCCCTGTGTTTTATACATGTACTGCTCAATGCTCTTGACATGGCCAAACAAGGGATGGAGGGAAAAATCATCCTTGAAGGCGAATCAGTTACTCTCGTTCCACTCATGGCTGATCCCACCCATTTCCTGCATCCGCTCTATACCAAGGCCAAGAATGCGGGGCTTATTCTGGGCGCATGCAAAGCCTGTGCTACAAAGTTGCAGATGCTTACTGCCATTGATCAGGAACAGATTCCCCTGATTGAAGGACTTGCCGGGCATCCAGCCATGGCAGCTTATATCCAACAGGGCTATACAATTCTCACTTTTTAACACCTACTAAAAAAAAGGAAGCTTAAGTCCATGAAGAAAACAGAACTGGCCAAAGGTATATACTGGGTTGGCGCCATTGACTGGCTTACCCGTGATTTCCACGGCTATTCCACCAACCGTGGCACCACCTACAACGCCTACCTTATTATCGATGAAAAAATCACCTTGATCGATACAGTCAAGGAAGCCTACCGCAGCGAGATGATGCACCGCATTCGCAACATCATTGACCCCAAAAAAATTGACTACATCGTAGTTAATCATGTGGAACTGGACCACAGTGGCGGTTTGCCCGGGGTGGTCGCAGAGGTACAGCCGGAAAAACTTATCTGCTCAAAAATGGGACACAAGGCTCTTCTGCAGCACTTTCACCAGGAAGATTGGCCCTTTCACGTGGTCGGTACTGGCGATGAGGTGAGCATTGGCCAGCGAACCCTCAGTTTTATCGAGACCCGCATGCTCCACTGGCCAGACTCCATGTTCTGCTACGTCAAGGAAGATGCTCTGCTCTTCAGTAACGATGCCTTCGGAGAGCACTGGGCCACCAGCGAGCGCTTTGATGACGAGGTAGACCCTGGTATTCTCACCTACGAAACCACCAAGTACTACGCCAACATCATTACCCTGTATTCACCCCAGGTCAAAAAACTGCTGGCCCAGGTGGAAGAGATGCAACTGCCAATCAAGATGATCGCCCCGGATCATGGTGTGATCTGGCGTAAGGATCCGGCCAGGATTACTCGTGATTACCAGCGCTGGTGCAACTATGAAACCAACGGCCGAGCGCTGGTTATTTACGATACCATGTGGGAATCCACTCAGAAGATGGCCAAGGCTGTGGCCGAAGGACTGCACGCTGAGGGCCTAGAATACACCATGTTCGATCTGTCGGTAAATCATCGCAGCGATGTCATGACCGCCGCCCTTGAAGCCAGCGCGCTCGTGTTTGGTTGTCCTACTCTGAATAACGGTATGCTGCCACGTATGGCCGACTACCTCTACTACATGAAAGGCCTACGGCCTG
Source organism: Desulfobulbaceae bacterium (assembly GCA_012744275.1). Classification (GTDB taxonomy): domain Bacteria; phylum Desulfobacterota; class Desulfobulbia; order Desulfobulbales; family Desulfobulbaceae; genus Desulfobulbus. Next base: position 8,176 of record JAAYIE010000004.1, on the reverse strand, counting down.
CCAAGAAAATTGTCGCGTGCTTCGGCTCCTACGGATGGTCTGGTGAGGCGGTCAAGCACATGAACGAGATGCTGAATGACCTGAAGTTAACCATTTGCCATCCAGGTGTGAGGGTGCAGTACGTACCAAATCATAGCCATCTGCGCGAGTGTGTAGAACTTGGGCGTACTGTGGCAAAAAGCACCCAGGCTTTTCTGGCAGGAGAAACTGTCGATTCCGTCGTTTAGCCCGCCTCTCCACCTTTAAAGCGAGAGCGGCAGGCTTCGTTACAAACCGGCATAAAGTCAGACTTTCCTGCAAGGCCCGTTTCGGAGTATTTTCCGCAACCGGACAAAGGGCGACTTTAATGTGGCATTAAAACCACCAGAGAAGATACCCGCCTGCCAACAAAAACGCGTCCTTACCCATGGGTAAGGACGCGTTTTTTACTTTGAACTTTTAAGTACCAACAGCAATCACAGTGGATGGCTACGAATATGCTGCAGAATTTCATTCACAACTTCATTGATACTCAATAAGCTTGTATCGACCAGGTACGCATCTTCAGCGGGTTGCAAAGGAGCAAGAACTCGGTTACGATCTGCCCGGTCACGGGCAAGCAGATTCGCCAGTAAAGCTGCCTCATCAATACATTCTGCACCACCGGCACGGAGTTGCCGAATTCGTCTACGGGCACGTTCCTCTGGGGTAGCGTCAAGGAAAAATTTCCAAGCCGCCAGCGGAAACACTACAGTTCCGGTATCTCGCCCCTCAGCCACTACCTTACCCGCAGCTCCCATGCGCTGCTGAATTGCAGTTAGTCCAGAGCGCACCTGAGCCAAGGCAGAAATTTCTGATGCAAGCTGGCCCATCTCTTCGGCGCGTAACTCCGATCCCAGCACTTGCTTACCGATACGCACCCGGCCATATTCCTCGCCCTGTAAAGGTGGCAGCAACTCAAGCTCAAGCGCTTGTACCTGTTCAACAAAATGGTCATCCTGAACAAGTTCTTGCACCGATTTTCCTGTTGCCTTCTGAGTTTTTGCAAGTTCGTAGGCGAGGGCACGGTACATGGAGCCGGTATCAAGGTATGTAAAGGCTAACTGATCGGCAATCAGTCGGGAGATGGTTGATTTGCCCACTCCTGCTGGGCCATCAATGGTGACTATGGCCAAACGCTGCTCAGACATAGTGCAACTCGCGCAAACACTCAGCCAAGGCTCCCACAAAGCGATAATTTTCTGCTTCCGTACCAACTGTAATGCGAATACAGCTGGGATAGCCATAGGCATGCATGGAACGTACAATAACCCCCTTGTAGAGCATGGCCTCATACAAACGGTTAGCATCGCCACGGACATCAATCAAAAAGAAATTCGCCTGGGATGGATAGCTGCAGCAGCCCAATTTCTCCACCTCCTTCTGAAGAAAACGCATACCCGCACGGGTCCCGCCAATGGTGCGCCAATAGTGATCGCTGTCATCAAGGGCGGCAAGTGCGCCAACCTGAGCAAGAGTGTTGATATTAAAGGGTTGACGCACCCTGTGGAGCATGTTTGCCAATGAAGCCGACATAATGCCAAAGCCAAGGCGTAAGCCGGCTAGGCCATAGGCCTTGGAAAAGGTGCGCAAGCTCACAATCTGCGGACCATTTTTAGACTGTTGTATCAACCCGACGCTATCCAGCTGCTGTTCCTGGTCAACAAAGTCCACATAGGCCTCATCCAGCACAAGCGCAACCGATTCGGGCAGCACATGACACAGCTGCAACAGTTCCTCGCTGCTGAAGAGCGTACCAGTGGGGTTATTGGGATTGTCAATAAATATCAGACGGGTACGCTCGCTAAGAGCATCAACAATGGCATCAAAGTCATGGCGCATGTTGGCAAGCGGTATCACCTTGTTTATACCCCCACGTATCTGCACAAACTTCTGGTACATCAAAAAGGAGGGATGGCTGGTAATTACCTCATCACCGGGTTCTATACAGGCCTTGACCAGAAACTCTATCACCTCGTTGGACCCATTGCCCAAAACCAGCATGTTGGGATCACAACCGAGGTGCTTGGCCAGAGCTTGGGTGAGTGCGTAAGAGGAGCCATCAGGATAGCGGTGTAAATCATCCAGGGCTGCAGCAATAGCGGCTAGTGCCTTGGGGGAGGGTCCCCAGGGATTTTCGTTTGAGGCAAGCTTAATGGCATTGGTAATGCCGTACTGGCGTTCCAATTCGTCCAGTGGTTTACCCGGTGGATAAGGAACGATACTTTTCACGTACGCAGGGACAAGCAATTTCATGGCATATCACAAAACAGGTTTGAGCGAATTGATGCCAAGCTGGCTTTCCAGAGCCTGTCCGGCCTGCAGAAGGGCTTCTTCATTAAAGTGCGCTGCCTGCAGGTGTAGACCAATGGGCAGGCCATCACCGGTAAAGCCGCAAGGGACCGACATGGCGGGTATACCGGCGAGATTTGCTGAAATAGTCAAAATATCAGCAAGATACATAGAAAGAGGGTCATCGTGCAGTGCACCAATTTTCTTGGCCGGGCCTGGACAGACCGGCGAGGCGATCAGATCGCACTCACTGAAGACACGGGTGAAATCTTCCCGGATCAGGGTGCGCACCTGGGAGGCTTTTTTGTAATAGGCATCGTAGTACCCGGCAGAAAGGGCATAAGTGCCAATCAGAATGCGCCGCTTGACCTCTTCGCCAAAGCCACCGGCACGGGTGCGGAAGTACTGCTCCAAAAGATCGCCTGCATCTTTGTCGCTGTAGCCGTAACGAATACCGTCGAACCGGGCCAAATTCGAGCTCGCCTCGGCGGGTGCAATCAGATAGTAGACGGCAACACAGTATTCTGTGTGGGGCAGGCTGACCTCCACCGTACGAGCGCCGGCATTTTCAAGGGCAGCAATAGCATTGTGCACCGCCTGCTCAACTTCTATATCTAGACCTTTATCAAAGTACTCTTTGGGCACACCAACGGTCATGCCCTTCAGGTCTTTACCTAAAACATCTCGGTAACGGGGAACTGGTTTGCGCACCGAGGTGGCATCAAACTGATCAAAACCGGCAATAGCCTCAAGCATGATGGCGCAGTCGGCAACATTTTTGGTGATTGGTCCAACTTGATCCAGAGAAGAGGCAAAGGCAACCGCACCATAACGCGACACTCTGCCATAGGTTGGCTTAAGGCCAACTACCCCGCACAAAGAAGCCGGTTGGCGGATAGAACCGCCGGTATCCGTGCCCAGCGCAGCCAAACACTCGTCGGCCGCTACTGCTGCCGCTGAACCACCACTGGAGCCGCCGCAGATCCGTCCGGCCTTCCAGGGATTTTCTGGTATCTGAAAGGCGCAGTGCTCGGAAGTGGAGCCCATGGCAAATTCATCCATGGCTTGTTTACCCAATATGACTGCACCAGCTTTACGCAGCTTATCCACCACTGTGGCATTGTAAGGCGCGATAAAATGCTCCAACATGCGGGAACCGCAGGTGGTAGGCAAATCGGTAGTGCAAAACAGGTCTTTTAGACCAAGCGGTGCACCACACAAAAGACCTGCTCGACCCTGAGCGCGCTCCTTGTCCGCGCTGCGAGCCTGGGTCAGAGCCTGTTCTGCTCCTACGGAAAGATATGCCTTGATGCGGCCGTCAACCGCCGCAATGCGCTCCAGGTGCGCTTGGGTTAATTCAAGGGCACTGATTGCACCTTGCTCAAGCAGGTCCAGAGCCTGATGCAGGCTCAGCGTATGTAATGCTTCCATGGTATTTTCGGGTTTTGATCGTAAAAAACAGAAGATGCGCTATGCGCAGAAAATTCCAAAATCCACAACAGTGTTCTTTAATGTCTGCTGTCTTCGAAAAATACTGTCAGAACTACCTGCAGTAATTCTGGACTGCATTCTCCTTGCATCCCTGACAGCAGCTTTGGGCAGCATAGATCTGGAACGGGAACAAAACCAAGAGTCAGGAGATGACCTTAGGGACAACAAAGGCCTCGGCATTATGCTTCGGCGCACCGTCAAGGGCTTGTTTCTGCGGTAATGAGGACCGTACCTCATCTTCGCGCAGGACATTGCCCTCTTCTAAGATATGGGTTGTTGGGACCACACCGGTAATATCTACCTCATCCAGCTTGGCGGCATAACGAAGGATTGTGCTCAGCTGCTCTGCCATGCGTTGTTGTTCCGCATCATCCAAATCAATTCTGGCCAATTGGGCTACATGTGCAAGTTCTTCTTGGTTCAACATTATTCCAAACCTGAAAGGAAAAAAGGAAAACAAATCAGCTTTCTATACCGTGGAGCACCGAAAAGAACAAGTTCCGGCCACATGGTCGCTGGTAGATACATTGGGCAGGTGGTGTATTGCTTAACATATACACACGATCTTATTGCGAAAAACCTGGCCTTGGCCAGCGCAGAATTTCTTTTTCCGTAATCAGAATATCCAGGCGCATGTCGTGCTTCTGAGCCGGAATGCCAGTTGTAACCTGGCAGGAAAAGGCAAGGCCAATGCGCAAGGCCTGCGGCGCTTTAAGCGCAAGAAAACGATCATAATAACCGCCACCATAGCCAAGGCGGTTGCCGGCTCTGTCAAAAAGAAGGCCCGGCTGTACCACAATATCGAGTTTTTCCGGAGCACATATCCTGTCTGCACGCCACACTGGTTCAGGGATACCACAATAACCCGGACGCAGATCAATTGCATTATTATCCAGCTCAATGGGCAGCATTCCCTTTTCCTCGGTGTTTATCAGAGGAGCACACACCTTTTTGCCCATCTGTATCAGGCTACAGCAAAGCTGTTCAGTCTCTACTTCGCTGCGAAAGGCACTGTAAAGCAGAATAATGTGTGCCTTGGCAACCTCCTCAAGCTGGCACATTCGTTTGCAAATGCAGGCACTGGCAAGGCTCCGTTCAGCCTGGGAAAGAGCATCTCGAAGCTTGCGCGCCAAACTGCGTAGAGAACGACGCAATGCTTCCCTTTCCTGCAGCAATTCTTCCATGCTTTCAACTCTGTCAAAAAATAGCCATTTAGTTACTTGGCATGAGCAAGTAATGTCGCTTTCATAATAAAGTTATAGAATAAGGCTTCGGGATATATCTGCAGAACCTGCAGTATAAAGTGTACACCTGTCTCGTATTTGTCCGTCGCCTTGACAGCATTTTATTCTGAGACCGTAAGAACAGGCCAATGCAGTATGAAAAAAGGCGGTTCTCCTTGTTAGAGAACCGCCTTTTTTTAATCCGTAACTTAAGTTACATCGGGAGAATCAGCTTGTTGCTCTCCTCATTCCAGGAAACGACCATGTACCACAGGAAGGAAAAACCGATAATAAGCCACAAGGTTGGTCCATACCCCATTACATCCGGCATGTAGACATATTTACCAAGAAAACCCCTTTCTTCCAGTTGAAAGCGAGTGAACAGGGCAATCATCAGCGAGTTACTGATAGAGAAGAACGGCACTACCAGCCACAGTTTGATCTGGCCTTCACCAACACGCCACAGGGTTCCGGAACCGCAACCACCGGCAAACATGGCGCCAACTCCGAAAATAAAACCACCAACCAGACCACCCCAGCCAAAGGTGCCGCGGACATAATACATAGGATCAAGTACCGGATCACCGCCCAAGCGTGTGGGTACAGCATATTTGAGGATAACCATACCAATGGCGACAATGACGATGGACAGGGCCACGGATTTTGCCAGCTTGGCATCACCGGTCATATGCGGTTCGCGGAAACCCTGGATCATGCACCAACGGCCACGCTGCATGGCATAGCCGATACCTGCTGCCAGGAGCAATAAACCAGGCAGAGAGTTGATGGCTTCTTCATAGTCGTCATCCATGAAGTTGCCGTAGTAGTTGGCAAGCCAGATAAGGCCGGCAAGCCCGGCAATACCAATAATAATCTGCACAACCACAGGAATTTCAAAAGTCTTTGAACCGCCGCCGCCCCAGCTAATGTGTTCCATTTCCTTGTAGAGGAGCCAGAGGCCAAAGATAGCGCCGGGAATCAGACCGACCCACATGGCAAAACCGCTGGCCGAGAGGTTGCCAATGGCATTGTACATACCGCCAACGTTGCAACCGCCAGCCAGGGCTGCACCAATACCCATGAGCACACCGGCGATCATGGCCTTGATATACTCGCGCACAGGTGGAAAACGGAAGGCGAACTGGCCACCCAGACAGGCAGAAATGAAGGCGCCGGCAATCAGGCCAATACCAATAACAGAACCGGTGTTGAACAGGGCGCTCTTGGTGAGCATGATCGCGCCATCATCATCAAGAAAGCCGATCAGCTCCTGCATACCTTCGCCATAGAGGCCGATCTTGATCAGCATCCAATCGCCCCAGTTACGGATCGCGCCCACCGCACCCCAAGGCCGCCACCAAGTGGCAATAAGAATGGTGAAGAATGCAACCAGAATACCAGTGAAAATCGGGCTCCACTCCTCCTGGCAAAACCCTTTGTACAGCGCCTTGAACTTCTGCCACAGAATATTGACGTCTTCCATCCCAAAAGCCTCCTTATTGTTCTGTATGAAAAAGCACCTTCGCCTTGAACATTAAGCCCGCAAAGAAACTTGAAAACGATACCGTTTGCCTGATTTTTTGTCAACATCATCACCATATTGGATAAAAAGGAATATGTGATGATATATTCGGCTTATTTCCTGGGTGTGGATGGGCTGTAGCTTAGATCCAACGCCCTTTCTTTGCTTGACAAGAAAAAGCTTTCTCTTTAGATTGAATGAACTTTTCGATGTTTATCTGTTTGTTTTATCAACCTGTGCTTAAGGAGCAAATCATGAGTGATGTAAAGAAAGCACCTGATGGTGTAACGGCTGATGCAGTTCTCGATGCAAGAGGTTTGAGCTGCCCCATGCCGCTTCTGCGCACCAAAAAAGAGATTGGCAAAATTCAGAGCGGTCAGGTTCTCCATGTCCAGGGAACCGATCCCGGCTCCCGTAATGACATTCCTGGCTGGTGCGAGCGTGCTGGCCATGACTATCTTGGTGAGAAAGAAGAGTCCGGCTATATCAGCTTCTTCATCAAGAAAGGCTGATTTTTTTCAGTACCTCTAACACCAAGGAGCTTTTTCTATGGCTGCCGATCCTAACAAGCTGGGGATTTTCGTCACCTGCCCCCAGAATATGCGTCATATCTTGGGTCTTGCCGAAGCTGCCAAGCGCGCTGGCAAAAAGGTAAAGGTTTTCTTTACCTTCAAATCCATTCATCTGACCAAAAGCCCTGAGTTTTATGCTCTGTCCCAGATCTGCGACGCTGAAGATCTTGCCATCTGCGCCGACAGCTACATCTGCGAAGGGTATGATAACGTCAACGATATTCCCCGCGGCATGACTGACAAACAGATGCGCACCCAGGCTTTTCACGGCGCCATTCTGGATGAATGCGGCAAATACATTGTCATGTAGGAGACCACGATATGGAATCTTTGAAAGTGTATATACTGATCGCCAATCGGGTCTATAATGACGGCATCCGTTCAGGTCTTGGCTTGGCTGTGGAAAACCACTATGCCTATCCAGTAATCATGAACGGCGAATTCCCCCGCATGACCGAATACATGACGGAGAACATCGCTTGGATAGCCGACATGGAAGGCGAAGTCTTCAGCTGTGGCGCGGATGCGCCTGAAGATTTGCCCGAAGGCACCACCATCACCAATATTACTCTGGAAGAATTGGGAGAACGGATGCGGGAGGCTGATTTTATCATTCCCTACGGCCTTCCCAAACAAGCCCATGAGCCGCCACCTGCTTGCAGCGAATAGGAGAAGTGCACATGAAAATTTTACAGGTATACCGTTCTGAGCCCAATGACGATGTGAAGAAGCTGGTGAGCATCCTCAACCGGGACCGTGATGCGGACGAATTCAAGCTGTATGTAGAAAAACCAGACTACGATGCCCTGTTGCAGAAAATTTTCGCCAACGACAAGACCGTGTGCTGGTGGTAATAGATTAGCTATTTTGTTTGACGAACCCTGCCTAGTGATAGGCAGGGTTTTTTTGTTTTTTTATTTAGAACAGACATTATGTAAAAGATGAACAGAGAAATAATAGAAGCATAATTCGTCAAGAACTGTCATGCAATTTCAGTGCTGTCTCATAAAAGATCAATGAAAGGAGGCTCGGAGAGCTCTTTGGTGGTACAATGATTT
>JAAYIE010000003.1 GCA_012744275.1 Desulfobulbaceae bacterium | reverse complement strand
TTGAACCTGCAGCGAAAGGAAGTGCTGCATGTGTATGCTGGTCTGTTGCCGGCCAGGGAACAAGGCTCATCCAAGCTGGCGGTGCGGGAAGTGATTAAAGACCATGGCGCGCAGGGAGGCCCGCGAGGAGCCTACACTGTCTCCGGGGTGAAATTTACCACCGCAAGGCTGGTGGCGGAAAAGGCCTTGAAAAAGATTTTTCCAGAGCGCAGCACAGTGATCACAGAGCATTTGCAGGGTGGAGATGATCCAGCCGCTATTCCGGGGTATTTCGATCCGGACTGGCAACCAGATGCAAACGATCAATCCTGGCAAGAAAAGCTGCGGGCTATCATCTCAGAGCAGGCGGTTGTGCACCTGGATGACCTCATCCTCCGTCGCACAACCCTGGGTGACAATCCGCTAAGGGCGCTTGAGCTGGCTCCACAGTTGGCGGGGCTTTTTCCCTGGGATGAAGAGCAGCACTTTGAGGAAATACAACGGCTACGGCATTGTTTTCCCTGGTGTGCGGTCCCAAGTGGCGAATAAACTGGACGGATTGAACACAGATTTTGTCGATCCACATATTGCACCAGGGTACACTCTTTTGATACAAGGAGGCAGAAATGGGGAAAATACTGGTTACCGGCGCAACCGGCTTTACCGGCAGCAATTTGTGTCGCCGCCTGGTTGAATCAGGGGAGCAGGTGGTAGCCTTTGTCCGCCCCAGCCCTCGGGTTGATCCTTTGCGGGCAATGGGGGTCGAATGCCGCATTGTGGATATCAAGGATGCTGCCTCTGTCAACCAGCACTTCGACGAGATAGACCGGGTCTATCACATCGCCGCGGCCTACCGTACCGAGCATGTTGATACCCAGGAATTTTTCCTGGTTAATGTGGAGGCTACCCGCAACCTGCTTGAAGCTGCCAAGGCTGCCCGGGTACAGCGGTTTGTCCATTCTTCGACGGTTGGCGTGCAGGGCGAAATTAACGACCCGCCGGCAGATGAAAACTACCGTTTTGAACCTGGTGACCACTATCAGGAGTCCAAAAAGGAAGGGGAACTGCTGGCGCTGCGCTATGCAGCCGAGGGCTTGCCGGTTTCCGTAGTGCGACCGGTGGGCATTTACGGCCCAGGCGATACCCGTTTCCTTAAGCTATTCAGGCCCATTAGCAAAAAGATGTTTGTCATGATCGGCTCAGGCGAATCGCTCTACCATATGACCTATATCGATGATCTGGTTGATGGTTTTATCCTGGCCGGTACCAGGCCTGAGGCTGTAGGAGAGGTCTTCACCATTGGCGGCCGCCGGTATACCACCCTGCGGGAACTGGTGGACACCATTGCAGATGTGCTCGGAAAACCCCGGCCGTTTCTACGCATCCCCTACCAGCCCGTCTATATGGCCTCGGTGCTTTGCGATAAATTGTGCCGGCCGCTTGGCATAGCGCCGCCGCTCTACCCCCGCCGGGTGGAATTTTTTTCGAAAAGCCGTGCTTTCAGCATTGAAAAAGCCGGGCGGCTTCTTGGGTATGCCCCGAAAGTGGATCTGCATGAAGGCCTTAAACGCACCGGGGACTGGTACCGGCAGGAAGGCTTGATTGCGCCCTGAAACCGGCATTGCTGCTGTGATCATCCGGTAGGAGAGGGCGTGCACACATGAAAAAAGATATTCCGACACCCAAACAGGCCTTGCATGAGCAACTGCATGGCAGCAATACTTCCCTGCTGCAGCGGTATTGTCTGAAAACACTGGGGAGCAGATCTTTTTTTACGCTGCTGTACTATGAAATCGCGCTGCTGCTTTGTGGTAATGTCGCCGGGGGTCTGGGATATCTGCTGCGAAAACTCGTTTTCCCGAGGCTGTTTAAGCAGTCGGGGCATGGTTTGATTTTGGGCAAGGGGTTGATCCTCAGGCACCCGGGGAAGATGTCTTTTGGCAAGCGCGTGGCCATAGATGATTATGCCATGCTCGATGCGAGCGGAAGCGGCGAAGGTGGCATCACCTTTGGTGATGATGTCATCATTTCGAGAAATTGTATTATCCAGGGTAAGACCGGACCTGTGCACATTGGCAACAGGGCGGATATTGGCTGCAATGTTGTTTTGAGTTCCGTAGCAGGCATTACAATTGGCAAGGCTGTCCTGATTGCAGGCAATTGCTATCTTGGTGGCGGCAGGTACTACCTGAACCGTCTTGATCAAGCGATCATGGATCAAGGCGGTTTTTCCCGTGGGCCTCTGAGCATCGGCGATGGGGCCTGGCTTGGGGCCGGCGCTGTTGTACTGGATGGGGTGCAAATCGGCAAAGGTTGTGTGGTTGGTGCCGGGTCTGTCGTTACCAGGGATCTGCCTGATTATTCCATTGCCTTGGGCGTGCCTGCCCAGGTGGTCAGGATGCGGGCAGGTGTTTCTCCTGAACAGCATGATAAGAGGGAGGATGGAAATGGTTAGCCAACGGAAACCAGTGCTGGCTGCCAGCGTACCTGGCACCGCACTCCTTTGCCTTGTCGGTGATTGTGCAGTGGATAGACAGGTTGTTCGCTCCATAAAAGAGGAAAAAGTACTGTATTCCAGCAGCAAGTGAACGAGAGGCAAACAACTGTGCCATTGGTCGGTTTATAATATTTGTATATATCCATTATCCTGATCGGAGAAAGATTATGTCTTTGCTTGGCAACTATATATTCAGAAATTTTGTGAAAGAAAAAATAATGCAGGTATATGCAAGTTTTGAATATGCTGCAAATCATCCCTACTCAACTCTGAATAAGATGGCGCATGATTCTTCTGTTGCCTTTATACTGGAGCATTGTCCTAGGGCTGTTGCCGCCAGATCCCCAAAGAAATTAATGGATATTGCCCTGTCCAAGGTGTCCTTGAACGGATTGTATCTGGAATTTGGTGTTTTTAAAGGAGAATCCATCCGGTATATAGCCAAAAATAACCCCGGCAAGCAAATTCACGGTTTCGATTCTTTTCAAGGATTGCCAGAACAATGGGCCCATAATCCGGAGGGTGCCTTTACTACCCATGGAAAGATGCCGAAGGTTCCAGCGAACGTCAAGCTGTGGAAGGGGTATTTTGAGGATTCGTTGCCAGGATGGTGCAAACAGTACAGCGATTCTATTGCATTTTTACATATTGATTGTGATTTACGTTCATCAACCGCGACAATTTTGGAGTGTCTTACCGGGAGAATACATCCAGGGACAGTGATTGTACTGGATGATTATTTTAATTTTCCGGGATGGGAAGAAGACGGCCATGCAGTACTAACTGATTTTCTTGGAAAAAATAATCTTTCCGCAGAATATATTGGTTACGGGTTCAAGGAACTGGCTATAATTATCAGGGCGCAATAGTCGGGTATCATGCAAAAAATACAGGTGATCCTGATAAGATAAGAAGAGATTCCTGCATATGCTGGGCTGCTGTGGGAGCAGGGAATAGATGTGTTTTGTCGATTTACAGCTTATTTTCATTAACAGCGTAAGGTATCTTTTGTAGAGAAAAAGAAGTTCATTACAGAAAAAGGTGCAATCCTGTCTGCTGTACAGGAACGAATCATGGGGACCTGAAATATTATCTGCATTTGATAAATAATGCAGGTGTGGTGTTCAGGAATACGTACCGGTGTTAATGATTGTACTCAAATACCGTGTGATCAGGTGGATTATATGCATTTTATAAAACATTTAATTGTGCTCGTAAAAAATTTTTTTCAGTTTGCCGTCAAACATAAGGCATGGTGGATTGTTCCATTAGTGTTATTTTTTTTATTTATCAGCCTGTTAATCGTTGCCGGTCAGGTTTCAGCTCCTTTTATTTACACCCTGTTTTAAGGCGCAACATGGCTTAATTGCCGCTGTCCTGCATGATTTGATCAAGGACAAGCATGCCGCCATACACGGTAACTAAGCACGGACAAACAGAATATTCTAGCACCCATTGGGTACGGCAAGAAGCAGCAAGCATTTGTATTGTGCTGTACCCGTATCGACCTGAGCTGCCGTGTACTGCATCGCGGCGCAACCCATACCCGGCAGCTCAGGTCGGAACACATACCCTTTAACCAAGGCAAGCGCTTCTCGAGATGCTGTTCCCATCGGTTGTTTTTCTGGCCTATTTCGCCCCCATCTTTTTAGCAGTCTATTTTCTCCTGCCCTGGAAAAACCTTACCTTTTTCCTGTTCAGCCTGGCTTTCTTCTATTGGGGAGAAACCAAGTACACTGGCATTTTGCTCGCCTTCGTCCTGATCAACTATATCTTTGGCCTGCTCATCGGTGGGAGTCGTACGGAACTGCGTAAACGATGGGCTCTGGCTTTTGGCGTGGCGGCAAACTGTTCCCTGCTCTTTTATTACAAATATTTTACCTTCGTTTTAGTTTCTGTCCTGCCGGATTTTTTTGGTATAGAGACGGGCAATTTTCACCATCCGCACCTGCCCTTGGGGATCTCATATTTCACTTTCCACAGTATTTCCTACCTGGTGGATGTGTATCGTGGTGTTGCCATTCACTCCACCTCGCCCCTGAAGGTCGGGCTCTATATTGCAATGTTTCCGCACATGGTAGCCGGGCCCATTGTGCGCTACCACACCATCGCCAAGGCCTTGGTCAGAAGGTGTTTCACCGTACGCCGCATCGGTTTCGGGCTGAGGCTTTTTGCCCTTGGCATGGCGCAAAAAGTGCTCATTGCCAACAATGTGGCTGTAGTGGCTGATAACGTCTTCGCCTTGCCTGCAACTGCCCTTAATGCGCCAACAGCGTGGCTCGGCGTTCTGGCCTATACCTTGCAAATCTATTTTGATTTTTGTGGATACTCATTCATGGCAATTGCCTTGGGCATCATGCTGGGCTTCCGTCTGCCGCGCAACTTCCGCTATCCATATTTCAGCCAATCCATTACGGAATTCTGGCGGCGCTGGCATATCTCGCTCTCAACCTGGTTTCGCGACTACCTCTATATCCCTCTGGGAGGTAACCGCAAAGGCATGCCAAGGACTCTGTGCAATCTTTTCCTGGTTTTCTTCCTTTGTGGCCTTTGGCACGGAGCGGCGTATACCTTTGTACTTTGGGGTGTCTTTCATGGTTTGCTGCTTGTTGTGGAACGCCTGGGGTGGAGGCGAGTGTTGTATCGTCTGCCTCGTCTTTTGCGGCATACCTACGCTATGCTGGCTGTGATGTTTGGCTGGGTCCTTTTCCGGGCAGATACCATCGGTCAGGCAAAAGATATCTACCTTGCCCTTATGGGCCTCACTGTGGCGCCCGAGGCCAAGACCTTCTTTGAACTGGTCAGTTACGAAAAGCTCGTTGCCCTCATTCTCGGCCTTCTTTTTGCGACCCCGCTTATGGAAAAGCTGGGAAAAAATGTGGGTGTAAGCAGTTTAAGAACCGCAGACCGTTTCCTGCCCCGCAGTGCAGCTCTGGGGCTGCAGGCATCGTGGGCAACGGCACTTTTTGTTCTCTCCTATATGTATATACTGGCAGGCTCCTACAGCCCCTTTCTGTATTACCGTTTCTAGGCTCATGGGTAAAACTTCATCTCCCTTTGTTTTCCATGGACGGGCGCCACTGCTCATCGCCCTGATCGTTTGCCTGGCCAGTCTGCCAGCTTTTATCGGCTGGGAGCGGAATAGCGCAAGCGAAACCAGGGCCCTGGAAAATCGCAGTATGGCCCCTCTACCAAAGCTGTCCCTATTAAGGAAAGATGCGCCGGAATTTATCAAAGCCATGGAAGCCTACCTGAAGGATACCGTTGGCTTTCGCCTCCAGGCCAACGCTATCTATCGGAAACTTCGCTACTATGTCTTCCGTGATGCCCCACTGGCCAATGTGACCGTTGGCAGGGATGGTCATACTTTCCTCAATTCACCAAATGCGAACGCACCTGACGCCTTTTTTGATTCCTTGTGCCTAGAGCAGGGGCAGCCGACCCCCGAACTGATGCAGCAAGTGGACGAGACCATGACAGCAGCTGGCGATTTTTTTAAGCGCCATGGTGCTGTATGCACTTTCGCCATTGCCCCATCTACCCTGTCGCTCTATCCCGACAAATTGCCGCTGCAGGTTGCTCCAAGGTATCGTAAGGCCTGCAAGGCCTATCCAAAGCGAGATCATCTCCTTGCCCGTTTACAGCGGCAGGGTGAGGGTAGTGGACACTACCACGTCTTTTATCCCTATGCCCTCTTTAATGCGCATAAATATGAAAGGGGCTTCTACCCCAAGGAGCGCTATCATTGGGAGGGTAAATCTGCCTTTCTTTTCAGCCGCCACCTCACCCAGGCGAGCGGGGTCACTGATATACTCAAGATTGACGATGCAGCGGTGTTAACCAAGGTGAAGGACGATATTGCCGGTTTTTTTGGTTTTTCCCGTCCGGTTGAGGGGTATGAGTACCACTATCCCGACCGGACTATACAGGTGGAAAGTGTCCCATGGCTCCGCGAGTTCAGTGAGCATGGGGTACTAACCCACTTGACTACGGCAAACAGCCTGACCTCAAAGACAGGACTGATGATCGCCAACTCATTCGGCATTGCGTTGGCACCCCATTTAGCTCGGAGTTTCCAGCATTTTTATTACCTGGATCTGAATATGATCCGGCAGTTGGAGCAGGCTGCGGTGTTTAGTGCCGTGGCCAAACGTATCCAGGCGGATTATGTGTTTTTTGTGTTTGATGATGTCAATGTCACCACCATCCCCAGGAGATTGGCTGCATTTGTCCAACTGGAAGGTCTGGACAGTCAGCAGGACGTCACTCCTGCAAAGGAAGCTGATTCTGGTCATCCCCAGTTGTAATCAGCAGGGTAAATGTACGCGTAAAGCCTGCGCTGATGCGTTTTTTCTCCTGTTGCTCAGAATAGAAATATTGCGTTTGCGACTGCTGCCCAGCCTCCTTACTCACAAAAGGTGCACAGGTATTGCCTTTGAAATTTCGGGTTTTTATTGACAAAAAAGGAAAATTAACCTAGAGCTAATTCCCTGTTTTTGTGGGCAGGATAATAAGATATGCTGGTGGGGGGTCGAAGTGGGCTCACCCTCTGAGAAATGCGCAAGCCCGATGGAATGTGGAATATGCTGTAAAAAAGAAGTGCCGGGCCTAGCAGAATGTGGTCTGAGCACGTATAAAACCCGGTGCGCGCCTGGCAAGGCGGAGAGCTGGTTGTAAGACTGTGTTGGCAATATCAATTCCGTGTTAAAAGTACTCTGTGCCGGTGATCGGAAAACCCTCGCAGCACGCATCGTAAACAAGCTGCGTCGTATTTCCCTGGTTTTCTTAATAGCATCTTTAATCTGGAACTGGAACACACCCTCAATACTTTGTTAACAACCTTTATAGGCGGTTTGGGAATAGCGTATTGGTTTATTGCATACGCTGCACTTGAGCTTAACACAAGTGCTGTACAGACAGTAAATAAAAATCAGACAAGATGAAAAAGAAAATCCTGCAGGCCATCGTTTTTTGTTTTTTTACAATTTCTTTTATTTTCGTCTTGCTGATGGCAGGTGAGCTTTTCCTGCGCTGGTATTACCGCGACGTGCTTTCTGTTGCAGCAGGACCATCATATTTTGCTGAAAAGGCGAATCATCTCTTTATGAAGGAGATCAATCCCTATGGGTTGCGAGGCCGCCCCATAGCTCCGCAACATGATGGCCGCTATAGGATTGTTGTGCAAGGAGACTCCTTCACCTATGGGCAAGGGATCTACCCTATTGGAGACCGTTACACGGAATTGTTGGAGAATAGTCTTGCCAATGATAGCTTTGCCCGTGGAGTTGTGGTTTTTAATGCAGGAATTTGTGGATATAATCTGCAGGAACATATACGGTATGCAAAATTTGTTAAGGCAATGCATCCTGATTTTGTTCTCTATCAATGGTTCCTCAATGATATGAAGAATAACTATCAGATTGAGATGAGCAAGAGCATTATTCGTGATGCAAAGATTCATAAATATCTTATGAAACATTCAGCTTTATATAACCTTATCCAGCTGAGATATGCACAAATACGCAGTATGTCGGGTAAGGAAGAATCCTTTGATGCTGACATGATCAAACGCTTCCGTGATCCAGCCAGCGAATATTCCCAGCATGCCGATAAGCTCCTGGACGAATTCTTTGCCAGCTATGTCTCACAGGGGATTGATTTTGGCGTGGTGCTGTTTCCCAGTTTTTTCCATGACATGTCTGACTATCAGCTTGGTTTTATTCATGAACGTGTCCTTGCCCGCTGCAAGCGGTATGGGGTCAAATGCCTAGATCTACAGGAAACATACAAGAATACCCCACATACCGAGCTCTGGGTGAATCCCTTTGATGCGCATCCTGGCAAGCTGGCCAATAAGATGGCGGCAGAGGCCATTCATGATTTTTATGGCAGCTATTGGAAGGAACAGGCCCAAAGCAGACAGGGAGATGCGAGTAAACCGGCGAAAAATGATGCACAGACAGAGGTGACTCAATGAATACTCCCTATCAGCAAGGGCCTGTCTCAGAGACCGTGTGGGCCTGGGTTTGTCCGAAAAATACCGCGCAAGCGGCAAAGAAAAAGCCTGTTTTGAAAAACAGTATTGCCCTGTTGGTAGGATTGAGCGTCAGCGGCCTGTTTTACTGGTTTGATTTTCCGATTATGGCTGCTGTGGTGTTTCTGATATCGGCCAGCATCTTTTTCTGCTCCCTGTTTTTCCCGAAATGCTCCAAAGCTATTGAACGTTTTCTGGCCTGGCTGTCCCGCACTGTGGGTGAGGCATTGACCTGGGGGCTCCTCGTTCCTTTTTTTTATATCTGGTTTACTGGCGCGCATGTGCTCTTGAGCCTTCGAGGAAAAGATCCAATGACTCGGAAGCTTGATTATGAAAAAGAAAGTTATTGGCAGGATAAAAGCGCCGGGGATGATTTGGCCCGCTATCGGAGGCAGTTCTAATGAATATCCTTGGTATCAGTGCCTATTATCATGATTCAGCTGCAGCGCTTGTGCGTGACGGAGAAATCATTGCCGCTGCACAGGAGGAGCGCTTTACCCGCATTAAGCATGACGCGGATTTTCCCATCAATGCTGTGCGCTACTGTCTGGCTGAGGGAGGGGTTGAGCAGGGTACGATTGATGCGGTGGCTTTCTACGACAAGCCGATAACCAAGTTTGCCCGCCTGATGGAGACTTATTTCTCTGTTGCACCACAAGGTTTACAGTCCTTCATGATGGCGGTGCCGGTCTGGTTAAGGCAAAAATTGTGGACCGGGTACCAAATCGAAAAACATCTGCTGGCCTGCGGAATCAAGGTCCAGGAGATGTTTTTCCCGGAGCATCATGAATCGCATGGCGCCTCCACCTTCTATCCTTCGCCCTATAACGAAGCAGCTATTCTCACCATGGATGGGGTTGGTGAATGGGCCTCATCCACTATCGGGGTTGGTAAAGGGAATCAGATAGAGATTATCAAAGAACTGCAGTTTCCCCATTCCCTGGGTTTGCTCTATTCGGCCTTCACCTACTTCACCGGATTTAAGGTTAACTCTGGTGAATACAAGCTGATGGGTTTGGCACCCTACGGTGAACCGAAGTATGTGCAACTGATTTACGACCACCTGCTGGATCTGAAAAAAGACGGCTCCTTCAGGCTGAACATGCAATATTTTGATTATCTCGCGGGTTTGCGGATGACCAATGCCGAGTTTGATGCCCTGTTTGCAGGCCCGCCGCGACAGCCCGAAAGCCCCATCAGCCAGCGCGAAATGGATATGGCCGCCTCCATTCAGGTGGTTACCGAGGAGATTGTGTTGCGCATGGCCCGCTACGCGAGGGAGCAGACCGGCATGAAATACCTGTGCCTGTCTGGCGGGGTCGCCCTGAACTGTGTCGCCAACGGCAGGCTGTTAAGGGAAAATATTTTTGATGATATCTATATCCAGCCCGCCTCCGGTGATGCGGGCGGCGCGCTAGGGGCAGCTCTTCTCGTCTGGCACCAGGTTCATGGCAATCCCCGTGAACGGGATGACAAGCACGATACCATGAAGGGTGCCTATCTTGGCCCGGCCTTCTCTGACGATGAAATCGGTGCCTATCTAAAAGCCAGTGGTTATGTGGCCACCAAGTTGGATGCCACTGCCTGGGCCCCTACCATAGCCCAGCTCATAGAGTCTGAAAAGGTGGTCGGTCTTTTTCAGGGGCGTATGGAGTTTGGCCCGAGGGCATTGGGGTGTCGATCAATCATTGGTGATGCCCGCTCAGCCACTATGCAATCCGTAATGAACCTCAAGATCAAGTACAGGGAATCGTTCAGGCCTTTTGCTCCGTCCTGCCTGGAGGAGCGGGTGAGCGATTATTTCGATCTGGATAGGCCGTCACCCTATATGCTCTTGGTCGCCGATGTGAAAAAGGAAAGATGGATAGATCAGGCACAGGATGCAGGAGATATTAATACGCTGATTAATCAGGTTCGTTCCGATATTCCTGCAATCACTCATGTGGATCACTCTGCCCGGATACAAAGCGTTTCGCGTGAGACAAATCCGGGCTATTATGATATTATCAAAAGTTTTGAAAAATTGAGCGGTTGTGCAGTCATCATCAATACATCTTTTAATGTGCGTGGCGAACCGATTGTCTGCACTCCGGAAGACGCGTACCGCTGTTTTATGCGCACTGAAATGGATTACCTGGTGCTGGGTTCCTATCTCCTTGAAAAAAGTGAGCAACCGCAATTTGTAGAGACGGAGGATTGGCGGGAGAGTTTCCAGCTGGATTAATGCAGCACTATGTCAACGATGTCATCTCGATCGCGTGGCGGTATGTCCAGATGGCAAAGAGCGGTAGCGGTAAATTCAGAGACAAATTTTGGGCTGCAGTACCGCACCGTTACTGCCATGGCAAGAGCTGCAATCGCAATATCGAGAAGAGACTTATCCCAAGGCCATAAATTACAGCACTGTTAGGATACCATCTTGCTGGGATACTTCTATGATACATGTACCCCTTTGCCACGGCTTTTGAGCTGAGGCGGGATTCATGTATGTTCATGCAGGATCAGCGAATGCGGGCATGAGTAACTGTTACATCAGGTATTCCTGGGTACAGCTGGGACAGGCTTGAACAATGGGCATCCAACCCCGGCGTACCGATCCAAGAAGGCGCTCGCTGCAGCAAATCCCATGGCAAACTGTTTTCTTTAGAGTGGTGCAGCTCTAGCGAGGTTGGCCTCAACACTTCTCCAGATATTAACCCACCAAAAGTTTCCTGATCTATAGGATACGCCCCATTACTGTTATGGTATTTAGCTCCACTATCTTTCTCTTTATTTTCCTTCCCTGTGTCCTCATTCCTTATCTGTTGGCCGGCCCCAAGGGAAAGAATATAATCCTGTTATGTGCCAGTCTGTTCTTTTATGCTTGGGGAGAAAATATCTACCTCGGCATCATGCTGTTTTCAGTCGTAAGTAACTATGTCTTTGGTTTACTGATTCAATCCAGTAAAGATAAGGGGAATAGCGGCTTTGGGCCAATGGTGCTAGCAGTATCAACCAACCTTGGCTTACTTTTTTATTTTAAATATACTAATTTTCTGATTGCAACCATCAATCAGGTGCTGGGCGAATTGCACATTGCGCCCATCGTTATGGAACCAGTGCATTTGCCCATCGGTATTTCTTTTTTTACCTTCCAGGCTATTTCATATATCCTCGATCTGTATTGGGAAAAGATCAAGGTCCAAAAGAACCTGCTTCAATTTGCGCTATATAAATCGTTATTTCCTCAATTAATTGCAGGGCCGATCGTCCGCTATCAACACATTTCCCACCAAATTGGTCGGCGTAGTGTTTCCTGGAATGATTTTTCATACGGGGCACAACGTTTCATTATAGGACTTGCGAAAAAAGTGCTTATTGCCAACGTCATGGGCCGGGCGGCAGACTATATTTTCCTGCTCCCTCCGGATAGAATCTCCATGTCGCTGGCCTGGCTGGGCGCAATCGCCTATACTTTGCAGATTTATTACGATTTTTCCGGCTATTCCGACATGGCGATCGGTCTGGGACGGATGTTTGGTTTTCATTTTCTGGAGAATTTCAACTACCCATATGTGTCACGTTCCATTCGGGAATTTTGGCGGCGATGGCACATGTCGTTGTCCACCTGGTTCCGCGACTATCTCTATATCCCAATGGGGGGAGGGAAGCGGCAGGCATGGCGAACGTATTGTAATTTGCTCCTCGTCTTTTTTCTCTGCGGCCTCTGGCATGGAGCGAGTTGGACCTTTGTTGCCTGGGGCCTGTTCCACGGGTTTTTCCTGGTTGTTGAGCGTTTGGGGGCAAAAACAGGTTTGGGACAGCTCTTGCCAACCGTGGTGAAGCATGGGTATACGATGCTGGTCGTGGTGGTGGGTTGGGTATTTTTTCGTGCCGAGACCCTTGAGTATGCGCTTGCCTACCTGAAGGCAATGGTAACGCCTTCGACGCCCCCGTTTTTCAATTCACATATATTTCTCGCCTTAAATGGCGAATTTTATTGCATGCTTGCGGTGGCAGTGCTTTATGCCATACCCTTGTCGAGCTACACGGCTCCATTGCTGATTCGGCTGCCGCAATTGCAGCAACTGGCGACAAATGGCATTGTCAAGCCGGCCATCTCGCTGGGTTGGCTCTGCTTTCTGGCCTTTATCTTGCTGTATTCTGTCGCCAGTTTGCAGGGGGGCGCGCATAATCCCTTCCTATATTTCCGCTTCTAGGCCGCAAACATGCTGTCGAGATCAAAAAGCACAAAGAGCATTTTCTTTAAAACAGCATTGGCGGCCTTTGCCCTGGTTCTGCTGGTTATTCAGGCTAGTCTGCGCTCGGACTTTGCCAAGGGGGATTGGAGTGGTTTGCTGACCCGCCTGGCCCTGGCAGCCCTGGTTGCCCTGGCTATTGCCTGGAAGAGCCGTAATATTTTGCAGGATCACGTTTTTTCATGGAAGCAGCTGATCCTGGCGTTTTTCTTCATGGTAGCGGTCTGCGGTCCGCTGGTGGCGCAGGTTTCCTTCCTTGGTAAAAGCGTCTCTGATGTCAGCCGCTATCTGGCTGGTCAGCGCGAAGGCGCTAGCGCGAAGGCGCTGCATGTATTCCGCCACTTTCCGGACACCTATCAGACCTATCTCAATCAGCATTTCAAGTTGCCCCCGTGGTACGTGCAGCTCAATGCCCTTATTAAGGTGCATATTTTTGGCTATTCGCCCAACAACAATATCACCAAGGGGCTGGACGGATTTTACTTCGAGGGCATGGGTTCGAGCCGGGTAGAGAAAGATATCGTTGAAACCTTTGATAATATTGCCGACTATATGGGGCAGATTCCTTTTTCAGACGAGGAACTGCGGCAGTGGAAGATCACCTTGGAGGAAAGGAGCTACTGGCTCAAGGCGCGGGGCAGTGAATTTGTTTTTGTGTTAGCGCCGACCAAGGCCTTTGTCTATCCGGAATATCTCCCCCGGCAGATACAGGAAGTGCGAGGGCGAAGCCGCTACCAGCAGCTTGCTGAATATTTGCAGCAGTATGCAGATATTCATTTCATAGATTTATTGCCGCCCCTGCTTGAGGCAAAAGAGGAGAGGGCCTATCCCCTGCTTTTTTATAAAACGGATTTTCATTGGAATTTTTACGGGGCATTTGTTGCATATCAAACTATGCTTGAGCGCATGCAAGGCTTTTTTCCGCAATATCGCTTTGATGTTCCGGGACTGGAGGATTTTGATTTAAAGGTCAACGAGCACTGGGCGCATGAGCGCTTCATGTTCATGCTCGGGCTGCCACTGACCGGCCACAGGAATGAACACCATCTGACTTTTTTACCCAAACCCGGTGGTCTGTATGATGAGGCTGCAGACTTACCGCCGGATGGCATCTATGATGTGTATCCGCCAATGCGTAAGCTGCGGGCTGCTGATGGAGCCACCCTGGATGCACGTTTAATTTTAAACCCTGCGGCGCCGGTTTCATCGATTGTTCTGCTTGGCGATTCATTTCTTGAAAAATGCGTTTATTTCTTTAGCGCCAATGCCAAGCGGGTGTTGAATTTCCGAACCGTGGTCAATTTTCCAGACGGCATTTTTCATTTTGAAAAACCTGCCATTGTGATTCAGGAAATTCTCAACATGTTTATTTTGCGGCCGCCGCCAGAAAATCCCGAGCACATGAAACAGAGCTATGCGGCCAGCAAATTTACTGCTCCTTCCTCTCACCCGCTCTGGTCCTTACAGGCGAATGCAGGCGTATTTCAGGAAAAAGAGCAGCAAAGGCTAGGCGCAGGCAATGCAGTACCATTGCATCATCTGGCGCAACCGGTGCGCGGCGAGGTGCGAAGCGGGCTCTTCAAGTTGTATTCGCCAGCTGAGCAATCAGTGCGCATCCAGTTTGTCAACGGAAAGGGAGAATCCATTGCCGAACAGGCCCACTCTTTACATCAGGGAGAAAATGAGGTGTATTGCATTCTTCCTGCAACAGCAGTCGAAAGAATGCAGCTGGCCGGGGATGATCCGCAACGGGCTGTGACCTGGCAATCTGTTGCATTGCGCACAGACACAAAATGATCGCAGCCTTGAAAGGTCTTCACCTTTATTTTTCTATAGAATCATGACAAAAGCGCCGCTTATATCAGTCGTTATTCCAGCCTACAACCATGAGCGTTTTATTGGCCCTGCAGTAGAGAGTGTGCTGGCACAGTCTCTTGCTGACCTGGAACTAATCATCATTGATGATGGTTCAACCGATGGGACTGCCCAGGTTATTCAAAGCTACCAGGACAGTCGCCTGCACTATACCTATCAGGAAAATCAGGATGCCTATAATGCTCTGAACCGTGGCATGGGGTTGGCTCAGGGCGAATATATCGCTATCCTGAATTCGGATGATGTCTATACAGAAAACCGTCTGGAACGGCTGCTTGCAGAGCAGCGCGCAACTAACGCCCAGTGCCTGTTCAGCCGGGTGCGGCTGATCAATGATGGGGGCACGCTCCTTGGCGACCCTTCTCTATGGTGGAACCAGTGGTATGAGGATGCGGTCCGGCGGTATCGCAGCAGTCAGGATTTGTATCTGGCCTTTTTGCAAAGAAACGTGATGGTCACCACCTCCAACCTCTTTCTGACCAGGCAGGCGGCAGAGAAGGTGGGCGGATTCTCCGCCCTGCGCTATCTCCATGATTATGACTACATTTTCAGGGTGTTGCTGGCTTTCCCTGGACAGGTACAGTTTCTCCATGAGGAAGCGCTGCTCTTTTACCGCATTCATGGCAGCAATACCCTGAGTGAAGCCGCTATTACCGGTAGAAAACAGGATCAGGATGTTATCAGAAAGTATATGCTGGCCCGCATTCCCCAAGAGTTTCATACCATGTTGCATGCCGGTATAGACCGTTTGATGGAACTTGAGCAGGAATTGATGCAGGAGCAGCAGAGAAGAGCAAATTTGACCCCGCCAGCCCTGAGAACACAGTTGAAGCAATTGGCTCGTTCAAGCGCCAGGAAGTTGCGTGCAGAAGTGAAGCAGGCGTACCAGGCAATACAAAAGGACAGGAAATAATGAATAAGATTGGCATCGGCTTACTCTGCATCGCGGCTGCCACCTTGATGCTTGAGTTGACCCTGGTACGGATTTTTGATGTTATCTGGTACTCGAACATGGCCTATATGGTCATTACCCTGGCCATGTTTTGCTTTGGCCTATCCGGGGTCTACTTTTCCCTGCGGCCATTATCGCCCAATGCCAATGTTGCCTCCATTCTGAGCCGGATCAGCATCATCTTTGCCCTGACCAGCCTCTTGCTGCTCCCGGTTCTGGTCTATGTACCCTTTGATTTCGACAGCCTCTATGTCACGCCAGGAAAGTCGCTCGCGCTCTTTGCTGTTATTTATCTTTTTCTGGTGCTGCCTTTTTTCTTTGCTGGCCTGCTGTTTTCCACGGTTTTTACCTGTTATGCCGGTAGGATCCAGAATCTATATTGCTGGGATCTGACTGGTGCGGCACTCGGCTGCGTGCTGCTCATTCCCTTTCTGCCTCCTATTGGTCCTGGCGGTCTGATCTTTCTTACCGCGAGCCTGGGCCTGATCGCTGCCAGCTGCTTTGCTCCGGGCAAAGCAGTAAAAATCGGGAGTATTGCACTGGCCCTGGTGCTGGCAGTCATTCCCTTTGTTAAAGACGGCTACTTTGATTTTCAGCACCACACCAGCAAGCGCGGCGTCAAGGAGGCGCAGGAAAAACACATCCTCCAGGATACCAAATGGGACCCCATCTCCAAGATTGATATCATCAACTTCGGTAAATACCTGCATGTTGCCTATGATGGCGGTTCCCAGTCCAGCTTTATTTATCCCTTTGATGGTGACTATAAAAAATTGCGGGAAGAGGTGCGCACCAATGCCTCAGCACAATTTTACGGACCCTTTGTCTATGTTTCTCATCTGCTGAAGGAAAACACCAATCAGGATGTCCTGGTCATCGGCGCGGCAGGCGGGTCTGAAACCAAGGCCGCTCTCATGGCCGGGGCAGGCCATGTGGATGCCGTTGAGCTGGTGGGCTACGTGATCGAGCTCGGCAAGGGCAAATACGCCGAGTACAATGGCGGCATCTTTAATGATCCGAGGGTGAATGCCTTCCGGGGTGAGGGCCGCAGCTTTTTACGGTCAACCAGCAGGCAGTACGACATTATCCAGATTTTCAGCAACCATACCAGTTCCAGCATTGCCGCAGGCAGTGGCGCCATGGCGACCACCTACCTGCAGACCACCGAAGCCTATCAGGAATATTTTTCCCACCTGAAGGAGGATGGCATCCTCCATATCAACCATCATATTTATCCCAAGATGATCACCACCGCTGCCCTGGCGTGGAAGAACATGGGCAAGGCAGATTTTGCCAAACATGTGCTGGTCATGGAGGCGGTTTCTCCTGGCTTTATGGATAACCTGCCGACCATGCTCGTCAAGATGCAGCCATGGACGAAAGAGGAATGCGCCTTCGTGCAATCCCTCTTTCCACCCATCTTCAAGATGGTGGTGAATCCCATTGATCCGAAAAATAATATGCTGAGCCCTGTGTTTTTCACGGGAGAATTACCGGACAGCATTGTGCGCGATGCGGAATATCGGCTTGCTCCCTCAACCGATAACCGGCCCTATTTCAACTTTCTGCGCAAATCCTTCCAGACCTTGCAGGAAGACCCGCAGCGTTTCATGAACTATTCCTCCATTGCTCTGTTGAACTCGCAGTTGAAGAATGGCTGGATCCCAAGCGATGTCCTGCACCTGATTGTGACCGGAGGAGCCTCCCTGATCTTTCTGGTGCTGTTCGTGTTTATTCCGCTGCAATTCTCAGCGGTCGGCAGGGCTCCCTGGGCTGGTAAGGCCGGTACCCTCGTCTATTTTTCCTGCCTGGGAGCAGGGTTTATCATCTTTGAACTGGTCTTTATCCAGATTTTTATGAAGCTCATAGGCTTCCCCCTCTATACCTACTCCACCATTGTCTTTGCCGTACTCTTGGCTGCTGGCGCGGGCAGCGCCCTGTCTGCCAAATGGGGCATCTCTCCGGCGCGCAACTGGGCTATTCCCTTTGTGGGTATTTTTGTCTGCGCCTCCCTCTTGATCGCCCTGCATCAGCCCTACTTCGAGCTGTTCTTGCAGTCTTCGACACCTGTACGTATTATGGCTGCAGTAGCGCTTATTTTTCCCTTGGGTCTTTTTATGGGTATGCCCTTTCCGCTCGGCATCCTGACCATACAGGCGCAACCCCAGGGGGCGATTGGCTGGGCCTGGGCAATGAATGGGCTCTTTACCGTGGTGGGCGGCCTGACCAGCGTGCTGGCCTCCATTTACATAGGATTTCAATGGACCCTGGTGCTGGCAATGCTCATCTATCTCGTCGCCTTTATTACCTATACCCGGTTGCGGACGCTTGTTGCGTGATAGTTTTTCAGTGGAGCAGGATGGCGGCCCATGACCTGGCAAACCTTTTATAGTCTTGAAAAACTGATCGAAGCGGCTCAGCAGCAGGCGCAAAGCTGTGCAGTGATCAGCTTTGATCTGTTTGACACCCTGCTCATCCGTCGCACCCATGATCCGGATCTGGTTAAACCAGCCACCGCCCGTTTTATTGCCGCCAAGGCTGAGGCTGCCGGGCACCCCATCAGCTGGGAAGAGGTGCAGGACCTGCGTGATGCCATTGAGCAGGAGCAGCGCCGCGAGACCAGCCAGCACTTTGAAGACCATGAGGCCCGTTATCCGGATTTTATGGCGAAATTGCTGCAACAGCTTTTTCCTGATACTGCCGAGGTAAGCACCCTGCTCGAAGAGGTCACCAGCTATGAACTGGGCATGGAGCAGACAATGCTGGTGCCCAGGGAACAACTGGTGCAGTGGCTGCGCAGCATGCGCGCTGCCGGGAAAAAGATTCTGGTCATTTCCGATGTCTACCTGCCTGCCGCCCATCTGCGCCGTCTGATCGAACATGCCGGCTTTTTGGATGCGGTAGACGATGTTATTTCATCGGCCGATACCTTCCTGGCCAAGGCCTCGGGCAAAGCCTATCCTCTGGTGCAGGAAAAGTACGGCCTTGCCTATGATTCCTGGCTGCACATTGGTGACAATCCCCATTCAGACGGTCTGCGTCCGGCAGGCTTCGGCATCAGGGCCCTGGTGCTGCGGGATGCCTCTGAAAAACATCGTAAATCTGTGGAAAGGCGGTATTACAATTACTCCCTTGGCCAGCCCTTCTGGCGGGGGCGTTCCCTGCAGCAGCTGAGCCTGCCGCTTGAGGCGGAAAATATCCCCCGCCCTTTTCTCTTTCGCTACGGCTTTCTGGTGCTGGCCCCACTGCTGGCGGCCTTTGTCCAGGGAGTGATGGAGAATTGCCTTAAGGAAGATATCCGGCGCCTGTACTTTTTCTCCCGCGAGGGCTGGCTGCTGGAAAAGATCTGGCATCTGCTTGCGCCAGTGCTCTATCCGGCTTCGCCACTGCCTGAAGTGTCGTATCTCTATGTGAGCCGCATGGCCCTGGCCGGGGCCAGCTGTGCGTATCAGGGCATGCTGCGCAGCAGTGCGGATATAGTCTTTCTTCCTGCGGGGAATCGCGATTTTCGTGACGTGTGCAGGGTGTTCAATCTGCAACCTGAACCCTTTGTTCCGCATCTGGCCCGTTATGATCTGACTGCGGAGTCCATTCTTTCTGGTCTGCATCACGACTATGATCCGGACAACAGAAGGCGCTTCAATCTGCTTTTCAGGGATGAGCCATTTCAAAACGAGGTCAAGGCGCAGACCGCAGACGCCAACCTGGCCCTGCAGCGCTACCTGGAGACTGAAGGTTTTTTTGCCCAAACTCAAGTGGCCTTAGTGGATATCGGTTGGATGGGCACCATCCAGCGTTTTTTGTTCGACGCAATCAAACACCGTGACGACACCCCGGTATGCCGTGGCTATGTGCTGGCCGCTACCCGCGGCATAGACTATCCCGAAGGACCCAAGAATACTCTGCGTGGGCTCCTTTACGATCGGGATCGTTTTGATCTCGCGGGTTCATCTATTCTCTATGCCCGCGATCTTTTTGAAGAGGCCTGTCGCGCCCCACACCCCACCTTGAACGGCTATGGCCTGAAAGATGATGGCTATGAGCTGGTTTTCCGCACCGCAGCAGACAGCACCGGCCAGGCGGAAAAGGAGCAGGACGCCTACTATGCGCCCCTGCAAGAGGGAATTCTGGAGGGGGTGCAGCGCTATGCACCCGCTGCAGCCATGCTTGGTTGCAGCGTGCAGGAGCTCAAACCCTGGCTGAACTATCTTATGGCCAGTCGCCTGGCCTTTCCCAAGACCGAAGAAGTGGTGCACATACGACACCGGCACCATCTGGACGATTTTCACGGTACCCATACCCCCACGCAGAAGCATAGCAAGGGGCAAGTACACCTCTGGGACAGGAGTGAGACCGCCCTGCGTTATAATCCATTTTTGCGGCTGAAATATTTTGTTCTGGGTATCAGGCACAGACTAAGAGAATAGTCATGGATGAACGACCGATTACCACCACAGGCTTTGACATGGAGCAGGGGGAGATTGTGCGGGTTTCCAGCGCCTATGCGATCAATCGTCTGATTCCTTTGGGTTTTTTTGCAGGATTCACCCGGTTCCGACAACTGGCGGTGCTGATGCTGATCCATGGCCTGGGCCGCATGCTCTTTGCCCGGCTTATGCCGCATGAGGCCCGTTTGACCCGGCTGTACGCCAGGTTGAAGAAAAAGAAGCAACAGGCATGAGTGTGCACTGTCATAGTTTTGCAGCCTTGCCAGGTGAGTTGTCCATGTCCTTCCACCCTAGGGGGAGCCTGAAATACGATCAGGTTTGCAGCAGATGTTGAATATTGCTGAACGAAAAATGCAAATTTTCCGGCTTTTCCTGTTCGCGCTCGCCTGTGCAACTCTTTATCACATGTTGATTGAACGGCAGGCCTCGGTGGTTATGGAGGTGCAGACTTCAGCACCGACCAATTTCAAAATCTATTGGCTCAACACGAGCGGGGAATTGTGGAGTGAGCAGAAGTCCCGCAGAATTCAGCTGCGGCCGGAACAGCCATACTACTTCTTCAAACTGACCGATCTGTCCCGGGTCACAGCCTTCCGCATTGATCCCAGTGAAGCGATGGCGCAGGTCACCATTCGCTCCATCACCATTACCCAAAACGGCTATGCGCCTATTCGCCTTGCGGGCGGCGAGGCTTTGTCGCGGATCAAGTTAGGGGATGGGATTGATTCAATGTTCATCAATGACGAAGGGCTGGTCATAACCCCTGCCAATAAGGACCCACAGCTCTTTTTCGACCTACCCGGCGCACTGGTGAAAACTGCGGTCCTCTGGAGCGGAGAATTCTTGCCCCTGGCGACGGTTTTTTTGTTCGTCTTTTTCGTGGGACTGGGCTTGGAGCGGTTTATTACCGAGGACAATACCCTGATCCCCGTTTTCGTGGCCGTTGTCCTCACCTTGGTTACGGTCATGGCAGGCATCACGAATTTTAACGCCCATCCCGATGAAATAGTGCATGTGCGCGCAAGCGATTATTTTCAGCACCATATTCTTCCCCCTCAGGTAGGGGCTGAGGAAATCAAGGATACCTACAGTGTCTACGGTGTTTCCCGCCTGCATTCAGGCGAAATTGCCTATTTGTTTTTGGGACGTTTCGCTAATGCCTTTCATGGCCTGGCCGTACCATCCTTTATGGCGCAGCGCTATTTCAATATCGTGCTGTGGTCCTTTTTGCTGGCGCTCGCCCTGACTTATAAGGATTTTCGTCTCATCTTGGTACCTACGCTGCTTTCGCCGCAGGTCTGGTACATCTTCAGCTACGTGAATGCGGAGGCCTTTGCCGTTTTTGTCATGCTCCTGGCAGCCTACCAGGTGGCGAGCCCTCATTCAGCCTGGAACAAACTGCTGGATAACTGCGGGCTGGCGGCAACAAAGCCGCGCTGGTATACCTTTGCTTGTCTTGGTGTTCTGGTAGCCTTACTCTTTTTAGTGAAGAAGAATTTTTATTTTTTCTACCTGTATTTGGGACTCTATTTTCTCTGGCGCTTGCTTTTTGGCCATACGCGCCTGAACAGGCAGAATTTCCGCAGGATAATGGTGGTCGCGCTGATCGGCATGGCTATAGTGGCAGGCGTATGGGGAACGGATGCTTATATCAATGGGTTCAAAAAAGGTGAAAAGCTGCTCCAGGCCCGCTATCAGTTTGCCGGTGAGCTGTGGAATCCCGCTACGCCACTGGAAAAACGGCATATGCACCTGCAGATGCGGGAACGCGGCACTGATCTGAAACGCTTTCTCACGATGGATAAGTGGGGTGCAAAATCCTTTGCCAGTGCCGTTGGCATGTATGGGTACACCTCAGTCAGCGCCACGCACACCTATTATACCCTGTTCAAATATATGGGCCTCGTTTTTCTGGCTGCGGTGACTGCAACGGCCCTGTTGCGAGGCGGGCTTGAAGGCATAACACTCTGGATGTTGACCGCCTCGTGCGCTGCCGGTCTGATCGCCTTTGCCCTCTATATTGCCTGGACCGTTGATTTCCAACCCCAGGGCCGATACTTTCTGCCCATTGTTGGCATGATGTCGATTTTTTTCCTGCATGGCCAAAGGTATCTGCTCAGATCTGTTGTCCCCTTGATCTGTATCGGGCTTTTCCTCATGTCTCTGTACAGCTTTATCTTTGTTGGTTTGGCAGGGTTGTTGAAACCTTTGTGACGATGCAGTCGGTATACAGACTGGGACACAAGTCAAGGCTGTGAAGTTCTTGTTTTTTTTTCCAAACAGAAGTTGTATGCTCTCCTGCCGGTTTACCCGTATTTTCTGAGGAATAGTTACAATGAAAATCATAAAGATATACAAAGGCGTGAAGCAACTGTTGCTTTGCGCAGTTCTTGCTGCGGGCTTTTTTTCTGTGCCCGCCTGCGCCAGTTTGAATCAGGATACCCAGGCTATTGCGGTTGAGCGGGATATGGTCTGGTCTGCCTATGACGGTCAGCGCCGGGAAATCTTCTTCAGTAGCCAGGGGAAGGGCGGCGTATGGTCTGAGCCGGTGCAACTCACCAACAGTAATGCGGACAATCTACTGCCGTGTATCGTATCCACGCCTGATGGGAAGAAATACGTGGTGTGGACAGCCATGGAGGATACGCAGCTGAGCGTCATGTATGCCGTCTTTGATGGTGCCGCTTGGACGGAGCCTGCGGATATCCCGGGGATGCCGGCAAATACCACCATGCCCTTTGTGGCTGCTGACGATAACGGTATCCTGTGGCTGGTCTTTGTTGGTAATGACGGTACGGGTCAGGATGATGTCTACAGCATCCGGCTGCAAAACGGGCAGTGGGGCAAAGCGCTGGCAATCAACAGCAGTAACGATGTGCCTGATGTCAACCCTTTCATCGAGATCGCGCAAACTGGTGCAATCCAGGTCACTTGGGAAGGCTTCCGCAATAATGATTACACGCTGCTCAGTTCTCAATGGCAGGGCGACCGCTGGAGCGAAGAGCAACCGCTTCCCAAGGAGGACAAGGAAAAAATGCAGCAGAACCGCAAAATGATGGAAAAGGAGCTATTGCCCGAATTTGTTGAGGATCGCAGCATGCTCTTTATCCGCATCAATAACTGAGAAAGGCTTTGCCTCACCTGTTTTTCTATAAACTCCACCTGTTCACGCATTATGCTCACTCATAAACATGCATTTATGGCTGCTCTGGCAGCTTTGTCGATGATGATCCTGGTACGTCCGGTGAGTGCCGATGTTATCGTTTGCTTTGGCGATTCCATCACTTCGGGTGTTGGCGCGCAGGGCTATCCTGCCTTTTTGCAAGGCATGGTCGGCGGCCATACCGTGGTGAATGCCGGGGTGCCGGGTGAAACTACCCATAATGGTATAAAACGCTTTGACGGCGTCATGGCTGCGCATAAACCCAAGTACGTGCTTATCATGGAAGGCGCCAATGATGTCAGCCAGGGTTTCACCAGGTCGACCGTAGCCTTCAATCTCAGGCATATGGCTGGTGTCGCCCGTCAGCATGGGGCCTCGCCAGTTGTTTCAACCATTACCCCTAACACAAGGACACCGGCTATTGGTACAGTCATTCCATCCTATAACAGTGAAATTGCCAGCATGGCGGGCGGCAATCAAATCCCCCTGGTTGACTCGTACAGCCGGGTTGCACCCAATTGGCAGGCGCTGAATACTGATGGACTCCATCCAAATAATGAGGGCGCCCGCATCATTGCCGAAGGCTTTGCCGCAGCGATTCCATCTGGTGGCGGTGGCGGGGGTGGCGGCGGTGGTGGTGGGTGTTTCATTGCCACGGCTGCCTTTGGTTCATATATGGAACCGCAGGTGCTGGTTTTGCGACAATTTAGGGACAAGCTCCTGCTGCCGCACCAACTGGGGCAATGGCTGGTGCATCAGTATTACACGTATTCTCCGCCGGTGGCTGATTATATCGCAGATCATATCTGGCTGAAGGCGGTAGTGCGCACCCTGCTGCTTCCGGTAGTGGGCCTGGCCTATCTTGCCGTACACCAGACCGTGCTTGTACTGTGTGGGCTGGGTCTGTTGCTGCCCATGGCTGCTTGGCACGGCTGGTTATTGTTTTACCGCCGGAGATTGGCCCAGGCAGCAGGGCATTAGGTTACTGCCCGTGATTCCGAGGCAGCTTGCCCTGATACAGAACGCATTCCCCGGATACACACTTTCGTTGAAGAAGTACCAGATGCTCAACACTGGTTGCTGGGGCCTCTGGTACTTCTTTTTGTTCCAAGGCAGGTCAACCTTGTGCAAAATTAAAATTCGTACACCTTGAATTTGTTGAATAGCCTTCCTTTTTCCCATTGCAGTGACCCATATTGATTGATGCAACTGCAGATACCCTGTGCAGAAAAACTATAGTGCACAATTCGTGGTTTGATCGTTCCTGTGTCTGCGAAACGAGTCGCAGAAAATGCGGCTGCCTCGGCCAGGGACAACAGGGGCAAAGGTGACAAACAGCAAAACTGGATGATTGAGTTGAAAAAAAACCGCAAACACATGATGCTGGCCCTCAAGCTTCTGGTCAGCGCGCTTTTGCTTGTGTTCTTGTACCGTAATACCCCTCTGCAGCAGATTGCTGCGGTGCTGGCGCAGAGCAAATTTGTTTTTTTGCTGCTGGTGGGCGGTATTATTCTGATCAACATTGGGCTCAGTGCGCTCAAGTGGCGCGTTTTGCTGTTGAGCGACCAGATCGATATCCCACTGGGCAAACTGGCGGTTAGCTACATGATCGGGGGGTTTTTCAATCTCTTTCTGCCATCGAATATAGGGGGCGACTCCTACCGCATCTATGATGTCATGCGCCAAAGCGGTCAGGGAGCGCGCACCGCAGCCTCTGTCTTTGCCGACAGGTTTAGTGGTTTCATAGCGCTCACCATCTTCAGCCTGGCAGCATCGGCTTTTGTCGCCATGCGGGTGGATCAACCTTATTTAATCCTGCTACCTCTGGTGGTGTTTGCCTGTCTGACGCTTGCATTGTATCTGTTGTGGCTCAAAACTCCTGTTCTTTGGCTGCTCCGCGTCACCCGGCTGGACCGGTTTCCCAGGCTGATTGGGTTCTGTGAGAAATTTTTTTCCGCCTTGGGCCATTACGGCAGCGAGACCGGTACCCTGG
Organism: Desulfobulbaceae bacterium; assembly: GCA_012744275.1. GTDB lineage: Bacteria > Desulfobacterota > Desulfobulbia > Desulfobulbales > Desulfobulbaceae > Desulfobulbus. The sequence goes on along the minus strand of JAAYIE010000003.1, from coordinate 90,973 downwards.
TCAAGGTTATGCTCCTTTCCTTTGCCTTTCAGTTTTTTCTGATTGTGTCTGTGTACCTGATGGCCCTGGCTATTAATGCCACTGTGCCCTTTGTCTATTTTCTTGCCTTTGTGCCCCTGATTACCCTGATGGAGGCGATCCCCATTTCAATATATGGTATCGGGGTGCGCGACATGGGCTATGTGTTTTTCTTTCAGTACGCCGGCATGGGAGAGGCTTACACACGCTCACTCGCCATTGTTTTTCTGGCAGTAACCATCTGCTATTCCATGCTGGGCGGCCTTCTTTATCTTGGTAGAAAAGTGGTGGTGTCGCATGCGGGGCCACCACCTGACGACACTGCATCATGAATTGGTCGAGGTTTTTCCGCACCATTGGTCACATCCTTTTGGGGCTGGGAGTTTCGGGTACTCTGCTGGCGCTGCTCATGCATACCGCCCTGGGCGGTGAGGCAGGGCAGGTTTTCCCAAAACTATTCGCCCTGATCCGCTCTGTTTCCCTCCCCTTTATCGCGATTTACCTCGGGGCGGCGATCGTCCGTACCGTATTGCAAACTCGACGTTACCAGGTAATTTTACGCAGCAGCGGTGCTGTCGTTCCAGGTTTTTTGCATTTATTTCTGATTACCACCAGCCGCAATATGTTCATCGATATGCTACCTTCCCGGCTGGGTGAGCTGAGTTACGTGGTGATGCTGCGCCAGGGGCACAAAGTGCCGACCTCTGCAGGCCTCTCTTCCCTGGCCCTTGCCTTCCTTTTTGATCTGGTTGCCCTTGCGGTGATGATCGCCTTGCTGGTTGCCTACCAGTTGCTTTTTGTGCAGGTGCAATGGTGGCTTTTGGGTACGGTCATTACGGTAACTCTGGTTGCCCTAGTGGGGTTTGGCCTGCTTTTTCCCGGCCTGACGGAATTTACCCGTTTAAGCAGACAGGTCATATCGGGCTGGAAATGGGGGTTCAGCCGGAGGGTGGCCGAAAAGCTGTTCGCCTTTCTGGACGAGTTCAACCTTGCCCTGCGGCATGCACGCCAGGCTGGTATTGCCGGTCAGCTCCTGCTCTATTCCATGGGGGTACGGATTGCGAAATACTTGGCCCTGTATAGCCTGTTCTATGCTATTGCCGTGCCGAATTTTCCTGAAGTGCAAACTGAGATCACAAGCACCCTGATGGCACTTATCAGTGCTGAGGCCGGAGCAAGTCTGCCTCTGCCTACTTTTATGGGTTTCGGTTCCTATGAGGCAGGCGGCATGCTGACCATGGTCGCCTTGGGGGCATCACGGGAGGCCTCGCTCCTCATCATGCTTGCTTTGCACCTGCTGAGCCAGATGATGGATTATTTGCTGGGGGGAACAGCCTTGCTGGCCTTCATGGTTTTGGTTTTCAAAAACAGGGACACCATTTCCCCTTCGGTCAAGTGGCGAATTCCTTGGCTTTACCTCCTCACGGCAGTGATGCTCAGTGTGGGAGCGGCATACTTTCTTTTACAGGAATATCGCGATTTCAAAATGAAGCGGGCACTCATACCTCCGACAGAATTCGGTCAGGCGCTGACGCCCGACCCGGATGGAAGGCAGTCGCTTGTCCAAATGCTCCGTGGTCGTATAGGTTTTCTGGTGTGGAGTTCCAACAGGAGTGGCAATCATGACCTGTGGATGCAAACCTTGCCGAATGGGACGCCGCAGCAGTTGACGAGCCACCCCCACGCCGAGTATTACCCGCGTATTTCACCGGACGGCAGGCAAGTGATTTTTGCCCGCTCAAAACAGGTTTGGACAGCACATCGGGATTTCTGGGGTTGGGATACGTTTCTGCTGGATTTAGCGACTGGAGAAGAAAAGGAACTGGCGCGCGACGCCGCTGTACCCACTTGGTCTGCTGATGGTGAGAAGATCTATTTTCAGCGGTATGGCAGGCAGGTCGTGGAAATGGAACTGGCAAGTGGCGCAGAAAAAGTTGTGCTTGAAAGCGGCAAAAATGTGGATATTCCTGCCGACACCTGGATCGGCTGGCCGTATATGTCACCGGATGATGATAAGATTGCGGTTACTTTGAGTGGCGCTGTGCGCAAGACCGCTGTGATAGAAAGAAATGGCGGGATGCAGTTGACTGGCGATGGTTGTCAGCTCGCCTGGGCACCGGACGGCAGCTACCTCTTCAAGGTAGATCACGGCGGCAAACAGATGAACGCCCTGTACACCCTGGATCCGGCAAGCCTGGCCATGGAGAAATGGTTCGATTACCCCGGTGAATTCAGCCACGAATACTTTCCCAGGGTAGCCAACACCGGTGATTTTTTGGTCTATGGTGCCAGCAGTGGCGACCATGAACATGACAAGGCAGACTACGAAATTTTCCTCTGGCAGATCGGCCAACCTGCGGAGAGTGCCCTGCGGATGACTTTCCACAGTGGCAACGACAATTGGCCGGATATCTATCTCAAATAAACCCCGATGGAGCAGTGTGTGGATATTTCCATAGTAGTACCACTCTACAATGAAGAGGAAAACGTTGACCTCCTCTATGACGAGATAAAAAGCGTGACCAGGGAGATGCCGCAGCAGGCCGAGATCGTCTTTGTTGATGATGGCTCCCGCGATGCCACCATGGCGCGGTTGGAGGCCATTCAACAGCAGGATCAGGCTGTGCGCGTTGTCAGCCTGCGCCGTAATTTCGGTCAGACGGCGGCCATGTCTGCAGGTTTTGACCATGCTGCAGGCGATGTCATTATCACCATGGATGGGGATCTGCAGAATGACCCGCACGATATCCCCAAAATGCTGGCCAAGCTGGACGAAGGCTATGATGTGGTGACCGGATGGCGCTTTAATCGCCAGGATTCCCTCTTATCCCGCAAGCTTCCCTCACGGATGGCCAACAGGCTGATTTCATGGGTAACCGGTGTCAGTTTGCACGACTACGGCTGCACCCTGAAGGCCTTTCGTAGGGAAGTTATTGAAAATATCAATCTCTACGGAGAGATGCACCGGTTTATCCCGGCCATTGCCAGCGGTATGGGTATTTCCTTCACCGAGATGAAGGTTAACCATCGGGCACGACGTTTCGGCAGCTCCAAGTACGGTATTTCCCGCACTATCCGGGTGCTGCTCGACCTGATGACAGTCAAATTTCTGCTCAGCTACGCCACCAGGCCCCTGCATGTCTTCGGCACCCTGGGCATTGCTGCTTCCTTTGTCGGTTTTCTGCTCGCCCTGGTGCTGATGGTGCAGCGGCAATTTTTCGGCGTTGCCCTGGCAGACCGGCCCCTTTTGTTGTTAGCGGTTCTGCTCATTTTTCTCGGTATTCAGTTCATCACCATCGGTCTTTTGGCAGAACTGGTGGTACGCACCTACCACGAGTCGCAAAAAAAACCGATTTATTTTGTGCGCAAAGTACTGGCAAGCCCAGCTGTCACTCCAGCTAACCAGCCCAGCGGGGAGAGCAGAGTGCTTTGATTGACATCGTCATCCCCAACTACAATGGCCGTCAGCTGCTGGATACCTGTCTGCAATCCATTCGGGCGCAGAGCTATGAATTTTGGCGAATTATTGTGGTGGATAACGGCTCCAGTGACGGATCGGCTGCCTACATACGCCAGCACTACCCCGATGTACAGCTCCTGACTCTGCCGGAGAACATCGGTTTCAGCGCTGCGGTTAACCGGGGCATAGAGGCGGGAGAGGCCCCCCTGGTATTTCTCCTGAACAATGATACCGAATTGGAGTGCAATTGCCTGCAGCAACTGGCCAATGCGGCTGCAGCCAGTCCTGCTGATTTTTTTGCCGCAAAAATGATCAATTACCATGAGCGCCACCTGTTGGACGGGGCAGGGGAAGGTTTTTTGCGCGGCGGCGCCGGCTACCGCATCGGCACCATGGAAGCTGATGGACCTCCCTATGAGGTCTCGCGACAGGTCTTCGGTGCCTGTGGAGGAGCTGCCCTGTATCGCAGGCAGACCTTACGGGAAGTGGGCCTCTTTGATGCGGATTTTTTTGCCTATCTGGAAGACGTGGACTGGAACCTGCGCGCAGCCCGCATGGGTAAAGTGTGCCGTTATGTGGCCGAAGCGCGGGTGTACCACATCGGTAGCGCCACCAGTGGTTCCAAGTTCAACGACTTCACCATCCGGCTCTCCACCCGCAACTCGTTTTTTGTGCTGGCCCGTAACTACTCTGGCCAGATGCTTGTGCGCTACAGTATCCTCATTGGGGTTTATCAATTCTTCTGGCTGCTGTTCGTGTGCAAAAAAAGGCAGCTGATACCGTACCTGCGGGGGCTTGCCGAGGCTGCCTTCGGTTGGATGGGCATGCGAAAAAAATATCGACAAGGCCTTTCCGGCGCCGAAATTCCGCCCTCACTTTTACGGGAGCAATTACGACGGGCGGAAGACGAGGCCATCGCGTCCATCATGCGGCGCAGAAGTGCCGCAGGTAAGGGGAATGGGCTTCTGTATTTGTACCAGAGCCTTTTTTGCTCACCATGACTACCGGGTTGGGGCCTGCGGTTGGGGTTGTTATCGTCTGCCACAATGCCGAAGCGGATTTGGGCCGGTGTCTGGAAGCTTTGGATGAGGGGAGTCTTCCACCTGCCTATACCTGCATAGTCGATGCCGGCTCCAACTCAAGCAGCTATCTTGATGTCTTCGCAGACAGGCCGGCAACGAGCATTCTTCTGGAAGAAAATATTGGTTATGGCCGAGGCAACAATACCGGCTATGCTGCCTGCCCACCGGAGCTGCCGTATATCCTTTTTTTAAATCCCGACTGCTTTGTTCTGCCCGACACCCTTGAGCAATCGATAAGGCTGCTGATGGAAGACGAGACCCTGGGCTGTGTTGGGGCCAGGCTCTCGGGTTACGAGCGCGCAGCGGACAAACCGAGCGGTCTGCTCGATTCTACAGGTATTGTTCGTTCCTGGTACGGTCGCTGGCATGACCGTGGTCAAGGAGAGGTAGATAATATGCAGTACCAGGAGGCTGAAGACATGCCCGCCCTGTGTGGCGCTTTTCTCTGCTGCCGCCGCCGGGCGCTTGAGGATGCGGCCCTGGTGCCGGGTCAGGTGTTTGATCCGGCATTTTTTTTGTACAAGGAAGACATTGAACTCTGCCTGCGTCTGCGTGCAGCCGGCTGGCGGTTGCTTTACCATCCCCAGGTGAAGGCTTGGCACTGCCGTGGCTGGAACAAGATGCGTGGAGCAGTTCCCCATAGTTTGCGGCTGATGGCGGCTGCCAACGAAGTTCGCCTGTATTATCGTCACCCATCCCCCTACATGCTGTGGGCATTTTGTAAATATCTGCTTGTCCGGTATTTTTATGTATAATTCCAGTTCCAGATGAGATGTGCTGTCAAGGAGGTAAGGAAAATACTGAAGAGCACATTTACTGTGGAATTGGCATAAGTGGAAGAAACATGGTGCTATCCGTCATTATTCCCACCTGCAACGCGGCTAACTGGCTGGATGAACAGCTCACACGGCTCTCTAGCCAAAGTTTGCCGCCGGATGAAATCCTGGTGGTCGATTCAGCCTCAACTGATGATACCAGGGCTATTGCCTGCAATTTTCCGTTGGTGCGATTCATCGAGATTGAAAAAGAGGCCTTTGATCATGGCGGCACCCGCAGCATGGCCGCCCGCCAATGCCGTGGTGATATTTTAGTTTTCTTCACCCAGGACGCAATGCCGGCAAACAAGCACTGCTTGGCCTTGCTGACAGAGCCGCTCCGTCAAGAGGGCCGGGTGGCCGTTAGTTATGGACGCCAGTTACCCCATGCAGATGCAGCCCCATTTGCCGCCCACCTGCGTTTGTTCAACTATCCGGCTGCCTATGAAGCACCTCGTTGTTTCGCAGACCGCAAGCGCATGGGACTGCACACCATATTCTGTTCCAATTCGTTTGCCGCCTACAAAAAGGAAGCACTTATTGCTGTAGATTTTTTCCCTGAACAGCTCCTTTTTGGAGAAGATACCTTCACCGTGGCAAAAATAGTGGAGCTCGGGTATTGTGTGCAGTACATGCACAAAGCCCAGGTTTTCCACTCCCACAATTACACCATCATGGACGAGGTGAAACGCTATTTTGATATCGGTGCCTTTCATGCCGCTGCCCCTGAGCTGCTCTCCACCTATGGCGGTGTGGGTGGAGCCGGCAGACGCTTTGTCATCGCGGAGCTAAAGTATCTGTATGCGCACAAACTGCTCCAGCTTGTGCCACTCAGCCTGGCGCGCACGGCCTTGAAATTGCTGGCCTACAATCTTGGACGCCAGGCACAGTATCTGCCTCTGCCCCTGCGACGGAGCCTGAGCATGAGGCCGTCTTGGTGGCAGTAACACAAGGCAGAAAAGGCAGGAGATCTGAATGACCCCGCTGATGTCTTGGAATCTGCGCGAACGCAGTTCCCTGATCTACCGTTTCCTCCACCTGCTGGATTGCTGTTTGGCCTGTTTTTTGCTCTGGGCACTGACAACGCTCTACGATGTCATTTGGAGCACATACTACACTCGCCTTCTTGTCGTTGTCTTTGTACTTTGTTTCTGCCTGTTTCATAATTTCCAGCTGTACCGTTCCTGGCGGGGATGGAAATACTACAAGGAACTCTTTGTTATTTTGCGGGCCTGGGCTGCGGTAGTGGCTGCCCTTCTGGCCTATTTCTTTTTATTCAAAATTTCCGAGGCCTACTCCCGCGCCGTTATCATCGTCTGGTCGCTGACTACCCCTTTCATACTTTTCATGGCGCATTTGGCGGTGCGCCGGGTATTGCGGCATTACCGCGCCAGGGGAAAAAATATCCGCCATGCTGTGATCGTCGGGGCAGGAGACCTGGGTCTGCGCACTGCCCAACGTATTGAGGATGTGCCTTGGGCAGGAATAGTGGTTGCTGGTTTTTTCGACGACAAGGTCGAACTGGGCGCCAGTTTGCAGGCCCTGGGCAAGCCACTGCTCGGTCGCACCGATGATGTGGAAGGCTATCTGCGCCAGCATGAGCTGGATTATGTCTATATTGCCCTGCCACTGCGTGCAGAGCGGAAAATATTCAAAATTTTGAAAGACTGCCGCGATCTTGGCGCCCAGCTCTATCTGGTGCCGGATATCTATGTTTTTGGTCTGCATCATGCCGAGATTCAGTCGCTGGGCGATTTGCTGGTTCTGAATTTTAACCCGGACCTGGAATGGAAGCGCAGCTTTGATGTGTGTTTTTCCCTGGCTGTTTTGATTCTGTTATTTCCAATCTACCTGCTGATAGCGCTTGCCATCAAACTGGACAGCCCTGGCCCGGTTCTGTTCAGGCACAAGCGCATCATGGCGACCGGGCGTCCCTTTTACTGCCTCAAATTTCGAACCATGGAAGTGGATGCAGAAAAGCGCCTGCAGGAGCTGCTTGCCGCCGATACTGATAAGCGCGCAGAATGGGAACGACACTACAAGTTGAAAGACGACCCGCGCATCACCAGGATTGGCCGTTTTTTGCGCCGTACCAGTCTGGACGAGTTGCCCCAGTTTGTCAATGTGCTTAAGGGAGAAATGAGCGTGGTCGGCGCTCGCCCCATAGTGGGCAAGGAGTTGGAAGACTACTACAAAACCAACGATGACCACAGCGCCGGCAGATACTGTTCCATGAAACCCGGCATTACCGGACTCTGGCAGGTGATGAAGCGTTCTGATATTGTCGATTACAAGGAGCGGGTGGAACTGGACGACTGGTACGTACTCAACGTTTCCCTGAAAACCGACATCCATATAATTATAAAAACAGTCAGCTGCATGTTTAACGGCAAGGGCGCATATTAAAAATGCGATGACAACAGGCGTGCCTGCTTGCAGGTGTGAAGGGAATGTTTAAATAGTATATTGTTTTCTGCACTTGCTGACTGACAAAAAACTTCGATAAAGGAGAAAAATGTATGGAACAGTTGCAAAGCCGGGTGGAAGCCCGGGATCTGACCAGAGCTGAAGTACAACAGGCGGTATCTACCGTTTTTCTGGCCAAGGTGTTCAACTGGATGGCGGTTGGTCTGGGAATAACCGGGCTAATTGCTTTGTCCATGGACACCTTAGGGTTTACCCGGGTGATCGCAGCCAGCCCGCTGTTCTGGATGCTCCTGATCGGTGAGGTCGGCTTAGTGTTCTATTTGGCCGCCCGCATTGAAAAATTGGAGCCAGGCACCGCGACCGGGCTCTTTATCGGCTATTCGGTCATGAACGGGATCACGCTCTCGGTACTCTTTTTAATGTACTCGGGCGCGTCCATTGCTGGCACTTTCCTCATTACCGCGGGCATGTTTGCTGCCATGGCAGTCTACGGCCTAGTGACTAAACGCGATCTCTCTGGGATGGGCTCTTTTCTGTTCATGGGTCTGATAGGAGTTCTGTTGGCGTCTATCGTTAATATTTTCTTGCAAAGCTCCAGCCTGTACTGGGCGGTTTCACTGATCGGCGTCTTTGTTTTTATCGGGCTTACCGCCTATGACGTCCAGAGAATTAAACAGATCGGTGAGCAGGGCATCATGGACCAGGGAGAAGCAGCCATTCAGAAAGGTGCCATTATGGGGGCGCTGGCCCTGTACCTTGATTTTATCAACCTGTTTATCCTGCTGCTTCGCTTTTTTGGCGGTGCCCGTGACTGAGTATCGATAAGTTTTTTCGGGCAGTGCCAGTGCGGGCGCTGTCTGGAGGCTGGTGCTGTGTTTGATAGGCGTGGCAACCTTTTCTGCTTGACGCATATCAGTCGACATTATATTCTGAATAAATTTAATTGTTTTGTTAGCGGGCTTTTTGAGCCCAACGTATGAAGCGCAGGTCTTGTTGATTCAACTATTCAGGAGGATGCCGTATGTCTGTTTACGTGTTTGGCCACAAGAGTCCGGATACAGATTCCGTTGCCGCCGCCATTGCCTTTGCCGCTTTTAATAAGGCAAAGGGGGAAGACTATGTTCCCGTTATGCAAGGAAAGCTGAATCCGGAAACGGAAATGGTGCTCAATCGCTTCGGTTTTTCTGCACCCGAAATCATGACCGACGCCAGTGGCAAGAAAGTGGCGCTGGTGGATCACAGTGATCTTGCCCAGGCCCCGGATAATCTGGCAAGCGGTGAACTGGTAGCCGTGGTCGATCATCACAAAATTGGCGATGTGACCACCAATCAGCCCATTTTCTTTTTCAACATGCCGGTGGGCTGTTCCTGCACCGTACTCAAGATTCTCTATGATCTGGAAGGCGTGAAGATCGATCCCAAGGTGGCTGGAATTATGTTGGCCGCCATCTTGAGCGACACGGTCAATTTCAAGTCGCCCACCTGTACGGATGCCGATAAAAAGGCTGTGAAGGAACTCAAGGAGATCGCCGGCGTTCAGGATACCGACGAGTTGTTCATGGAGATGCTCAAGGCCAAAAGCGCGGTTGCCGGTGTTCCAGCCATGGATCTGCTCCACCGCGACTATAAAGATTTCGATATGAACGGCAAGAAGGTGGGCGTGGGGCAGCTCGAACTCGCTACTTTGGATCAGGTGGCAGAGATGCGCGATGCGCTGTACGAGGCCATGAAGACCCAGAAGGGCGGTGAGCGCCACACAGTTCTGCTCATGCTTACCGATGTGGTCAAGGAAGGCACCGATCTCATGGTTATTTCTGATGACAACGCACTCATTGAAGGCGCTTTTAGCAATAAGCTTGCTGGAAATTCCATGTGGATTGATGGCATGATGAGCCGTAAGAAACAAACCATTCCTAATCTGCAGAAGGCGTTCGGCTGCTGATACAGTTGCAGGAATTCAGGTGGTAAAAAAGGCCTTCCCAAGGGAAGGCCTTTTTTGTTACATCGTGCAATATATGCTTCTGATTAGGCCAGTTCCAATGCCACATCAACTGCTCATGCGGGCCTGATACCTGCATACCCCTGCAGGCGCACCATAACGCATAACGTACGCCTTTCATACTTGCCTCGCCTTCTTGATACTTCTTTACTCTGCCAACTGGAAGAGCGCCGATATCAGAGCAAGATGGTCACAATCCACAAGGCGCCTTGTTTGGGGTTCGAAGGAGCACTTATCTGGTCAGGGCCTGTGCCTGTTTTTCTGTCTGCCTAACCAGCGCATCAATTGCCGGGTCATTTTCCATGGTTGCACTTAGGGGAATGAAGCGTTGGCGGAAGGATGAGCCAGCGCGATCATATGCCGACAGAGCACTCTTGCCGGGTTGTCGCCATGATCCCCGTCCTTGCCAGTCAATTTCCAGCAGGCCCATATATCTTCCTCTGGTCTCAGTCTGGCTGATCAGGGTGTTGCCCACCGCTATCGGCGGCAGATTGCCCATGGCATGGCCAGATTGAAAAATCAGGCCAATCTGTGGGAAGGTGCGGGCAATTTCCCGGTTTTCACCAAGCGGATAGTTGGAAAGCAGGATGATGAGGTGCGCCCGTTGGCGCAACTGCGCCAAGGCTGCGGGGAGCACCTCCCGCCAGGGTCGGATATGGTAGCTGCTGCCATCTGCGGGAGTTGCGCTGTCATGGTTGGTGAGGGCCAGTACCGCTACGGTCAATTGCCCGGCTTGCCTGAGGATGTATCCGGGAAAAAGGAGCCCGTCGTTATACCGATTGCTCAGATTGAGCGACAGCCAGGTAAAGCCGTTTCCGGCGATCTCCTTAAGAAAATTTGGACCTGCAGCCAGATCATGCGTACCAATGGCTGCAAACTGTAAGCCCATTGTCTGATTAGCGAGAACGATACCCCGGGCCCTGACCCGCGCAGCTCCCGCCTCAGCCGGTGCAGTCGGAAGAGCAGGTTGCTTGAAGAGTTGATTACCCGCATCGAGCAGCAGAGCGGGGGTATCGCTAGTGCTGCTCAGTGTATTGAACAAAGCTGCTTTTTTGGACAGACCGCCCAATTTACTCAATTCTCAGCCACAGGGTGAAAGTTCCCCCAGGTTGTCATTGTTGTAGACAAGCCGAAGCATTTGGGCGCTGGCTCTTTGCGGCAGCAGGGCAAGGCCCAGGATGCAAAACAGGGCGAAAACAATGGATAGGCTGCCCTTATGGCGCGCTGTTTTTCTTGTTGTCATGTTGTGCTGCTCTTTGTTTAAGGATTTGCCGCCATTTGTAGAGGCGTTCCCGCACCAGGGCTTCATAACCCCGGTTGCTGGGTTCGTAGTAGATTGTGCCGGCCAGCTGTTCGGGCAGATGCTGCTGGCTGACCAGGGCATCGTGCTCGTCGTGTGCGTACTGGTATCCCTTGCCGTAGCCCAGCTCCTTCATCAGTTTGGTGGGAGCGTTGCGCAGATGCAGCGGTACCGGCAGGCTGCCGGTGCGCCGGATATCATCCCGCACCTTGTAGGTGAGTGCATAGACCGCGTTACTTTTGGGGGCTGTGGCCAGATACACCGCTGCCTGATACAGGGCGAGTTCGCCTTCAGGTGAGCCGAGCAGATGGTAGGCCTCGCGGCAGTTCAGGGTGATCTGCAGGGCCTGCGGGTCGGCATTGCCAATATCCTCGGAAGCGAAACGGATCATGCGACGGGCGATATAGAGTGGATCTTCCCCGGCGATAAGCATGCGGCCGAGCCAGTATACGGCTCCGTCCGGGTCGCTGTCGCGCAGACTCTTGTGCAGGGCGGAAATCAGGTTGTAATGTTCTTCGCCGTCCGCATCATAGCGCAGGGTACGTTCCTGCACTGCCTCCCGGGCACAGGTCAGGTCGATTGCAGCTGCAACGGTGTCATGCCTTTGCTTGCCGGAATCTACAGCGAGTGATGCCGCGCTTTCCACAAAGTTGAGCGCCCGGCGGCAGTCGCCATCTGCTGCCTCGGCCAGATAGGCGAGGGCATCTTCATGGATATGCAAATGCAAGTTCCCCAACCCTCTGGTATCGTTTACAGCTCTGTACAGGACAGTCTTGATATGCCCAGGCTCCAGGGGGTGCAAAACCAGCACCTGGCACCGGGATAAGAGCGGCGGATTAATGGCAAAGGAAGGATTCTCCGTGGTCGCGCCAATCAGGGTGAGCAGCCCGCTTTCAACATGGGGAAGAAAGGCATCCTGTTGCCCTTTATTGAAGCGATGGATTTCGTCAACAAACAGTATGGTGGCACGCTGTTCGGTATCCCGCAGGCTTTGGGCCTGCTCCACAATCTGCCTGATCTCTTTGACCCCGGAAAGCACAGCGGAAAAGAAAACAAAATGGGAGGCGGTCGCGCGGGCAAGCAGCGTGGCCAGCGAAGTCTTACCCGAGCCAGGCGGCCCCCAGAAGAGAAGCGATGGCAATTTGCCGCCGCCCAGAATCTGGCGCAGGAAGCGTCCCTCGCCAACCAGGTGCTCCTGGCCAACGAATTCGTCCAGCTCAGCGGGACGCATGCGTTCGGCCAGGGGGATGTGTGGGCTTGGTTGTTGCATTGGAGGAAATACAAACAGGTAGGTAAAGGCGGTTTCTGCATTGCTTTTGGATTGGCCCGGATTGCTTGCGGCCACATGGTCCAAGTGGTACTCTAGTATTTTTTTGCGCAATCTGCTGCTATTAAATGTGCTGATTCGGTGCCGGACAGGGGAGCAGGTTGCGGTGGAGAGGGTCGCAGGAATGGGCGATCAAGCCGAACAGAAGCTGTTACAGTGCTATCTTGGTTGGGAAGCAGCTCAAGCTGTTACCACCGGCCGGTCGCATCCTGAAACCATTGGGGAAATCAAGCCGTACTTTGTGCTCTTTGCAGATGTGCGCCACTTTTCCCTGCTGGCAGAGCAGATATCACTGCACGAGTTGCGCCACTTCCTGGGCGATTTTTTTCAGCTTTTCGTGACTGCCATCGAAGGGCAGGGCGGTCAAGTCAATAAATTTGTTGGAGACGGCGCCCTGGCTCTGTTTGCCGTCTCGTCAACCCATGGTGCTATGGCGCCGGTTGCAGCCGCTCTGCATCTGCAAGTGCAATTTCAGCAGCTGCGCGATACCTGGCCGGCAATTGTCGCACCAGGTTCCAAAACGGGTCCAGTTGCCCAAGTAGGTCTGGGGGTGGGTATCAGTCATGGAGAAATCTTTTTAGGGACCATTGGTCGGCGCTCGCGCCTTGATTATACAGCCATTGGCAGCACCGTCAATGTTGCCCAGAGACTGGCCTCAAGCTGCGGCCAAGGCGGGGTCTACTGCACAGATTCTGTGCGACGGCAGTTGGATCACAGCACAGTACAGGTGCGGGAAGCAGGTACTTTTCGACCTAGGGGCATGGATACTCTTTTGCGATTTTTTCAGCTTCAGACTCTGGGTTGAGTGTATTTGCTTATCCAGCGATTCTTCCAGCGTTAAAGTGCTAATGGCATGTTGACCATTCTCGCCATAACCGGCCCGATCTTCGCCCTAATTGGCCTGGGATTTGTCTGTGTACGCATGGGTTTATTCCAGCGGGGCGATATGCGCATTCTTGGCAGTTTTGTTATCAATATAGCCCTGCCTGCCCTGATTGTTTCTGCGCTGTCGCGGCGAACACCCGCGGAAATTCTCCGGGGTGATTACCTGCTTGCCTGCGCAGGTGGCGCTCTCTTGGCCTTCTCGCTCACCTTGCTTTGGTTTTTTTATGTGCGCGGCTGCAGTTTTCAGGAGAGCGCGGTGACAGCCATGGGAAGTTCCTTGTCAAACAGCGCTTATATGGGTATGCCCATTGTCGTGCAGGTGGTTGGGCCAGTGGCATCAGTGGCGTTGGCGCTTAACATGGTAGTGGAAAATATTCTCATCCTACCGCTCGCTCTTGTTCTGGCTGATATGGCCGGGGGCCAGCGGCAGCGCAGTGCACTGACACGGCTAAGGGATGTTGCCAGTTCCTTGGCGAAAAATCCCATCATTTTGTCCATTTTTTTGGGCTTATCTCTTGCCACATTGCAGGTTCCTCTGCCAAAGGTGCTGGAGAAACCTGTCGATATGCTGGCGCTCGCGGCTGCACCGGTGGCGCTTTTCTCCATTGGCGGCAATCTTGCCGGGAGCAAGCTGGGAGGCATGGTGAGCGATGTGAGCCAGCTGTTAAGTGCCAAATTGCTGCTGCACCCTCTTTTGGTGGGCTTGATTGCCCTGAGCATTCCCGGCATGGATGTGCAGATGCAGGCTGCCGCCATCCTGTACTCCAGTATGCCCATGTTCAGTATTTATCCGCTTTTCTGTGTAAAATACAGTATGGAAGTCTTTTGCTCGGCTGCCGTGGTAGCGGCAACCCTGGCATCTTTTATTACGATCTCTGTGGCGATCTGGCTGGTGCAAAACCTGCTGCTGCCGTCTGCCGTGTTGCCCTGATGCTCTTCGTTGCGTCTTGAAGAATGATGAGTGCTGTTCACCACGATAATTTGTTGCTGCGGCTGAAGCGGCCAGAGCTTTTGCGTGCCACTCTTGGGGTGCAAAAGCAAGATGAGGAACGGATGCCGGTGTATGATCCCGCCACAGGTGCTGAGTTGTGTACAGTGCCCAGGCTGGCAGCCGAAGAGGCTGCTGCCATGGTTGAGGAGGCGCATCGTTCCTGGCGAATCTGGAAGAGAAGTGGGGCCGGTGACCGTGCTGCCCTTCTGCACCGTTATGCCGATTTGGTTGCGGCTAACCAGGAAGACCTTGCCGTCATCATGACGGCTGAGCAGGGCAAGCCCCTTTCTGAAGCCAGGGGCGAGGTAGCGCATGGTGCCCGCTATGTGCGCTGGTATGCCGAGGAGGCAAAGCGGTTGTATGGCGAGGTGCAGCCACAGGAGGAAGGAGACAGGCGTTTTTTTACCCTGAAGGAAGCGCTGGGGGTGTGTGCGGCAATAACACCGTGGAATTTTCCCTGTTCAACCGTGCTGCGTAAGGTGGCTCCGGCCCTGGCCGCCGGATGTACTGTGCTGGTCAAACCAGCCAGTCACACACCGCTTTCTGCCCTGGCCCTGGCATGCCTTGCCAAAGATGCGGGCTTTCCCCCGGGAGTGTTGCAAGTACTCTGCGGGCCATCTGCAGAGATTGGCCCGGTGCTGACCAGGCATCCGCTGGTGCGCGGCCTGAGTTTTACGGGTTCAACCGAGGTGGGTAAAAAACTCATGCAGGCCAGTGCTGCCATGGTCAAGCGGCTGTCGCTGGAATTGGGTGGACACGCACCTTTTATTGTATTTGCCGATGCCGACCTCGATGCGGCGGTGCAGGGCCTCCTGGCTTGCAAGTTCCGCAATAGTGGCCAAACTTGTGTTGCCGCCAACCGTCTCCTGGTGCAGGAGACGGTGCTGGATGCATTTAGCGTCCGGCTGCTGCAGACGGTGCAGCAGCTTCGGATAGGCAGCGGCTTTGTTGCAGGTACGGATTTGGGCCCGCTCATCAACGAGGCTGCGGTATGCAAGGTGGAAGGACACATCGACGATGCACTAGCCCTGGGTGCGGAGCTTGCCTGCGGCGGCAGGCGCCTTGGGGGTAGCGGCCATTTTTTCACACCTACAATTCTCATGCAGGCAACTGCCACCATGCGGATTATGCAAGAGGAAAGCTTTGGCCCAGTTTTGCCGGTACAGGCCTTCAGGGATGAAAACGAAGCCATCGCCATGGCCAACGATACGCCCTATGGCTTGGCCGCCTATTTTTACAGTCGTGACATCAACCGCATAATCAAAGTGGCAGAATCGCTGCACTTCGGCATGGTGGGCATCAACACCGGCAGGATGTCGTCCGAGGCGGCCCCCTTTGGTGGGGTTAAAGAGTCGGGTTTCGGCCGTGAGGGTTCACGCCACGGTATTGATGAGTTTTTGGAGCTAAAAAGCGTCTGTTTGGGCGGGCTAGAGCGAAGATAAAAGAAGCCTGTGTAGTTTTCTTGTTTCCAGAGTTTATCCGGCAGCCGACCAGCAGTATAGCACGTTTTGACGCGGTAGCTGAAATCACTCCATGGTTTCGCTGTCCACCAGGGCAAAGGCGCTGTGCGCATGGATGGACTCAAAGCTCTCCACCCCCACGGAAAACCAGGTGATATCCGGATGGGCGGCAGCTAGTTGCGCTGCCTTGCGGGCCACATCCTCCACGAACATTGGGTGGCTATAGGCCCATTCGGTCAGATATTTTTCATCGGGCCGCTTCAGCAGGGCATAGAGTTCACTGGAGCCGCATTTTTCGGCCATCTCAATAAGATCTTCCAGCCAGATCATCGCCTTGGATCGTACGCTCAGGGTGATGGCGGCACGCTGGTTATGGGCACCGGCCTCGCTGATCTCCTTGGAGCAGGGGCAGAGGGTAGTAACCGGGACAACCACGGTCAGTTCAGGTTCACCGGTATTTTCCGAGGAACTGGAGAAGGCGCACTGGTACTCCATCAGGCTGGTGGTACCACTTATCGGCGCTGTTTTTTCGATAAAGTAGGGAAAACGCATCTCCAGGCAAACTTCACTGGACGCAACTTCGCTTTGAACCGCCTGCAAGAGGCCCGGGAAAACGCCGTCGTGCATATCGGATAAGTGGGCGAAGAGTATTGCACTTACCCTGCTGATCGATGAATCTATTTGAATCGACGGGCTTTTTGCTCTAAGGCTGATGGCAGCCACGGTTTGCTGCATGCCACCGTTTTTTTTCGGTATACGTACCGGACAGGTAAAATCGCAAATGCCTATGCTGAACACTGTATTTCCTAGTAAAGAGGAGGATCTTCAGCAGGGCATAGCCTATTTTTTGCGTATCGGCAAGTCCTTCCTGGGGTGCTATTGAGCTTGCAGGAGCGACACGCCGATCCTGTCCGTAGAATTGATTGGATCATCCTATTTTTGCTTTGTTTACAATTATAATCAAGGTACATTGCGAGGATGGATAGCGTTCGGGTGGATAAATGGCTGTGGGCGGCCCGGTTTTTTAAAACACGATCCCTGGCCGCCAAGGAAGTTGGCGCAGGCCATGTGACACTCTCGGGGACAAGGATCAAACCGGCACGCTTGCTGCGAGTGGGCGATATACTCACCATCCGGGCCGGTTATGACACCTATACGGTGCGCATATGCGCTCTGTCTGAACGGCGCGGCCCGGCGAGCGTGGCCCGGCAGTTGTATGAAGAGAGCACCGAATCTGTAGATAGGCGCGAGCAGCAGGCTGCTGAACGCCAGTTGGCCAGAAGCTTGGAAACCCAGCCCGCCAGACGGCCGGACAAACGTAATCGCCGTAAAATCCGCCAGTTCTTAAAGAAAGAGTAAGAAAAAGGAAGAAGCATGCAAAAAGCAAAACGCGCCCTCATCAGTCTGACAGACAAGAGTGGATGCACCGCCTTTGCTGGTGCCCTGGCCGCTTTGGGCATTGAACTGCTCTCCACCGGTGGCACCGCGAAGGTGCTGCGGGAGGCAGGGCTCGCAGTGGTGGAAGTTTCCGATTTCACAGGTTTTCCTGAACTGTTTGACGGCCGGGTGAAGACTTTGCACCCCAAGGTGCACGGCGGCATTTTGTTTCAGCGCGCAAATCCCGAACATGTTGATCAGTGTCGTAGCCACGGTTTTGGACCAATTGATCTGGTTGTGGTCAACCTGTATGCCTTTGCGCAGGCTGTGGCCGATCCAGCCTGCAGCCTCGTCGAAGCCGTCGAGCAGATCGACATCGGTGGCCCCACCCTGCTGCGGGCGGCAGCTAAAAATTTTCAGGATGTCACCGTCATTGTCGATCCGACCGACTACCCGCAGGTGCTGCAGGAGTTGGGTGAGAAAGGTCACACCTCCCTTGAGACTCGTTTCCGCCTGGCGTGCAAGGTCTTTAGCCTGACCAGCGCCTATGACACGGCCATCAGCCAGTGGCTCAGCGGTATTGAACCGGTGCAGCATCCCTTTTTCAGGGAGTTTGGGAATGCGTAGGATGGCGGTGCTACTCTCCGGCAGCGGCAGAACCCTGGACAATTTTCATCAGCGCATTGTCGCTGGCAGCCTGGCGGCTACTATTCAGGTGGTCATTACCAATAACGTCAGGGCGCTCGGTCTGGAGAAGGCGCGGAACTACGGCTATCCAGCCCATTATGCCGCAGACAATGCAGCTGTTAATGCCGCACTTGCCAACTACTCCGTTGACCTTATTGCCCTGGCCGGTTATCTCAAATTGTATACGCCGCCTCAAAGCCTGCAGCGGGCGGTACTCAACATCCACCCAGCGCTGATTCCGTCCTTCTGCGGGCCGGGTTTTTACGGTCACCATGTACATGAGGCTGTCAAGGCGCGTGGCTGTACCGTGAGCGGCTGTACCGTGCATTTTGCCAACGAAGAATATGATGCTGGACCCATTGTGTTGCAGCGTTGTGTCAACCTGGATTTGGATGACAACCCAGACGACATTGCGGCCAAGGTTTTTGCGGTGGAGTGCGAAGTCTTCCCAGAGGCCATCAATATGGTGGATCGGCTGGGAGTGGAGTATTTCTGGACAAGGAGTGGGCAATGACAGCAAAAATCATCATGAACAGAGATGATATCGACCGTAGTCTCGACCGCATCTGTCTGGAGATCATCGAGCGCAACCGTGGCCTGGATGAGCTTTCTATTATCGGCGTACATACCGGTGGAGTCTTTGTGGCCCAACGGTTAAAGGAACTGCTTGAAGCCCAGGGGACAGACATTGTTTTGCCCTCCGGCAATCTGGACATCACCCTCTACCGCGACGACTGGAGCCTCATCTCCCAGAACCCGGTGGTGAAGAAATCGGAAATCGGTTTTCTTATGGAGGACAGACGGGTGATTCTGGTGGATGATGTAATCTTTACCGGCAGGACGATTCGTGCCGCCATGGATGCGATCATGGATTATGGCAGGCCGCTGTCTATTCAGCTGGTGGTTTTGGTTGACCGTGGCGGCCGGGAGCTGCCGATTCAACCCGATTACGTGGGTATGCATGTGAGGGTGGGCAAGGGCGAGCGTGTTGATGTGCTCCTGCGCGAAAGCGGAGGTGCCGACAAGGTGCTGCTCAGCGCTCCCTGAAGATATGGGCTGCGGTACCCATTCAGCATCCATTATTCTGCCTACACACACCAGGCTCCATCATGACTGCTTCATCTGCTCTTGCCATACCTGACGATTTTAACGCCATAGTTCGGCGTATTCATGACAAGGTAGAGAGTTACGAGCGCTACAATTTTTCGCAGGGCCGCAATGATTTCTTGAAGGCTTTCTTTGATCTGGCCCAGGAATTTGACCAGCTGGAGGATTTTTACCGCATCTGTGTGGCGGTTCCCCTGACCATGGCTGGCATTGCCTGCGATCTGTATATCTGCCGGGAACAGGATGGCTCACTTGAACTGGTGTGTTCCTGCGATCGTGGGGTATTGTCGGAACCTGAGCCCGCCACCTTTCCGGTGCATACTGCGGAGGACACATATATTGAAGCTGGCTGCTTTGTGGTGCCGGTATTCAGCCGCCATAATCTGAAACAGGGAGCCCTGATCAAGTCGGTCAATCAGATGGAGCTCTGGAACGACGTGCACACTAATGCCGACCATGGACTCCTGCTGGGTATGCTTGTTGTGCGCGGCAACGACAGCCTGGACGAAAATGACCGTTTCTTTCTTGGTAAATACGCCAACCGTATTGGCTATAATCTGGATAACCGCCTTATTGCCAGGCAAAATGTTGCTCGTCTGAAGTTTATCAACACTCTGGTACTGGACATTGAGCACAATGTGATTGTACCCAACATGTATTTCCGCCATCTGTTCAACCAGCTGAACAAACGTATCGGCATGCTCAATGTCATGCGTCGGCGTTTGCAGGCCATAACCCAGGACGAAGAAGGACATGATTCATGCCGTCAATGCGCCCAGGAGCTGCAGTTCATCGAAGATTCTCTGCGCAGCGATTACCTGGAGATCGTTAAACACCACAGCCACATGACCCTCTTTATCGAGAGCCTTTTTCGGCGTGAGCACTTTGAACAGGGGCACCTGGTACTGCGGCCCAAGCGCTGCCTCATTGAGCAGGAGGTGATCATCCCCCAACTCGAACACTATGCTGCCCGGTTGGCTGCTGCCAACATCAATGTGGACAGACCGATGAATATGGATGAGGAAGAAATTCCCATCATGGTGGACATTGGTTTACTTGCGCAGGTATATGCCAATTTGTTTTCCAATGCAGCGAAGTATACGCGTGAAATCATCGATTATCGTGGTCAACGCCGCAAGGCGGTGGCCTATGGCCGGGAACGGGTGGACAACTTCCCACGCCCAGGACAATTTGGCATCAAGTTCAATGTGTTTACCACCGGACCGGCCCTGAGCCCTGAGGAAGGGAACCGGTTCTTTTCCGAGGGCACCAGGGGTGAAAGCGATACAGATTTGCCCGGTAGCGGGCATGGATTGTCCTTCATTCGCCATGTGGTGGAAATGCATGGTGGCAAAGTCGGGCATGAAGCCACCCGAGAGGGCAATAACTTCTATTTTATTTTGCCACTCCCCCCCTGCTATATTACCCAGGAAGGCCCTTAATTGACAATCTGTAGGCTGTTGTGAGCTTTCCCTGTTCCGTAGCGGCAGTGACCGTTCCTTTTTTCCTATAATCCGTCCTTTGTCATTTATGAAGATGGAGCTACTTGCCCCAGCCGGGACTATTCCTGCCTTTGAAGCGGCCTTGGCTGAGGGTGCGGATGCCGTGTATCTAGGCGCGCCGGTTTTCAATGCACGCGCCCTGGCCAGAGATTTTTCTTTTGCGGAAATTGCGGCCATGATCCAGAGTGCGCATGATCAGGGAAAAAAGGTGTATCTGGCCATGAACAGCCTCATTAAGGAGGAAGAATTACGCTTGGCCCTGGAAACTCTGGGTCGCATTGAACAGATGCAGGCAGATGCACTCATCGTGCAAGATTTGGGACTTGTGCATCTGGCGCGTCGTTTTTTCCCGCAGCTTCCCCTGCATGCATCTACCCTGATGGCGGCCCACAATTCTGTGGCAGTCGAGTATTTTGCTGCTTTAGGTTGCAAACGAGTAGTTTTGGCCAGGGAACTGCATCTTCGGGAAATCGGCCACATTGCCCAGTTGGCTGGGACTATCGGTGTCGAACTTGAGCTGTTTGTACATGGGGCCATGTGCTTCAGTTATTCGGGCCTGTGCCGCTTTTCCAGTTTGCATGGCGGCAGATCGAGTTTACGGGGCCAGTGCGTGCAACCCTGCCGCCGCCGCTACCAGTGGCTGTCCTCCGGTCAGAGCGGCAAGAGCGCTGCATCTGATGGCGGCTACTTTTTTTCCATGAATGACCTGAGTGGCATTGAGCAACTCGATACCCTGACCGCAGCAGGGGTGGCGAGCTTGAAAATTGAGGGCAGACTCAAGTCGGTGGCTTATGTGCGCAATACGGTGCGTGCCTACCGTCTTGCCCTGGATGCACGCGAAGAAAATGACTCTAAGCACCGAGCACGCCTGTTGAAAGAGGCGCAGGATTGCTTGGATGCCGCCATGGGCCGCCGACGCAGCAGTGGTTTTTTTCTGGACGGGGCAGAATCGGGCTCTGAATTGATCAGCCCGGAGCGTTCCGGCAATACCGGTATTTTGGCGGGTATGCTGCAAGGTATGGAAACTGTTCGTCATCAGGGTAAGGTGGTGGCCGTCCAGTTGCTAGTGCAATTGCGCACCCCCGTATCTGCCGGCGACCGCCTGCGCCTGCACGAGGAGCGAAGCGACACCAGGATCAGCTTTACCTTGCGTGTTTTTCGGGTAGCAGGCAAGGCCCGCCGCAGGGCCCAGGCCGGAGAGATCGTGGAAATACGTGTTCAGGATGCCAGGCTTGGCGCGCTTCGCCCTCCCTTCCATGGCAAACTCTACCGGGTGGATGAGAGCGGCCGCAGGGAACAGATAAGCTCGGCATTGGCGCGTCTGATTGTCGAGCGAAAATCAATGCCCATGTCGGCAGGCTTTGCCGAGGCACTTCTGCAGGGATCTGCCGGTACGAATCTGCCGGCCCATCGCTCTAAAGAAAAAATTGACCAGCGACAGTCAGGACAGACAGATAGGCGCAGTAGATCGGGTAATCGGCGCCTCAACCAGATCCAGTGGTGGCTCCAAGCGACTTCTCCTGAGGTTTTGCGTCTCCGCTATCCTTTTCCTGTTTCACGTTTGCTGCTGGAATTGAGTGCTGAGAACGTGGAGCTGGCGCTTGCCGGACACTTACAAAAATTTCTGCGTTCAACCAAACTGACCTGGGCCTTGCCGCCGGTCATTATTGAGGAACGTCTGGCTTGGTTCCGGCAGACCATTGAGCGTTTGCAGGCTGCCTCGTTCAACTCGTTCCAGTTGGGGCATCCGGGTCAACTGTGCCTGTTTGCTGCGGCGCATGACGGTGATACGGGAAAACAAACAGGTCTGGAACTGTTCGGCGATTATACCTTTAACCTGCTCAACCGCAGCGCTATAGCAGCCATGGCTTGGGCGGGCTTCAGTGGCGTGCAATTCTCTATGGAGACAGACCGTTCTACCATCATGGCAGCCCTGGCCGCCACTCCAGATGAATGGGAGAGCAGCACATTCTCCTCTTGCGCAGTAGGGCTTCTGGTATACGGCCGTCCCGCTCTTTTCACCTCCCGTTCGCAAGCCCCGCATTTTAAAGGACGGTATTCCCTGGTCAGTCCGCACGGCGAGCGATACTTCCTTAGAGAGCAACACGACAGTGTGTACGTGTATCCACATCAGCCTTTTTCTTTATTGGCCCACAGCCGGGAGCTGGCCGACAGTGGTCTGAATTATCTGGTGGTGGACCTCAGCCGGGGCAATCCGAAACGGGAAGCAGCCCTTATTATGACCCTCATGGGTGGCAGAGCAGCGGTTTTACCGCACTTTTCCGGGAACTATAGTGGCGTTCTTGCCTGAAAAAGTGTACATGATTGACGCGCGACTTTCTTTTATGTACGTGGATGCGCTTGACCGGAAAATGATCTCAAACCATACAGGCCTTGCCCATGGGCGCCGAACACAGCGTCGGGGCGGGATACGCATATATAATCGTTTGCATGTTTAAAAAAGAAACAAGGATACAACTGCGCAACAACCCCACCCTGAGAAGGTTGTGGGGAGTGTTGCAGCCGTATTCTACCCAGTTGACCATTGCCATGGTGGGTATGGTGGCAGTGGGTGCTTTTAACGCGCTGCAGGCTTACATGGTGCAGCCCCTGCTGGATGAAATATTCTACAAAAAAGATGTCCGCCTCCTGAACCTGCTGCCTTTGGCCTTGTTGGCAGTCTTCTTCGTTAAGGGCATATTTTATTTTGCCTATTCCTACCTATTGGAGAAGGTGGGACAGAGCATTATCCGCGACTTGCGCAACCGTATCTATGCGCACATCCATGAACTTTCCCTCTCCTTTTTCCATAAAACACCCACCGGCGAGCTGATTTCGCGCATCATGAACGATGTCAGCCTGCTGCAAGGTGCGGTTTCGCATGCACTTATCCGGCTGCTACGCGACTTTTTTTCCGTACTCGGGCTTCTGGGCGTGATCTTTTACATGGATTGGCAGCTTGCCCTCATCTCTATGGTTTTTCTGCCCATGGCGGCGATACCTATTGTCATGTTCGGGAAAAAATTCAGACGTTTGAGCACCAGTTATCAGACCCGCATGGGCGATGCCACCAGCCAGCTGCACGAAACCATTGCTGGTATCCGCATCGTCAAGGCCTTTTGTACGGAGGATTTTGAAAAAACGCGTTTTGCCGGCAAGATGCAAACCATCATGAATATCCTCATGTCGGATGCCAAATACCGCTGTTTGGGCCATCCTATGGTGGAGATGATGGGTGGGGTTGGCATGGCGCTGATTATCTGGTTTGGCGGGGTGCAGGTTTTACAGGGTAACTCCACTCCAGGCACTTTCATGTCCTTTCTTACCGCCCTGATCATGCTCTACGAGCCGGTTAAGGGTGTAACCCGCATTAATGCCACCATTCAGCAGGGTATGGCGGCAGCGACCCGTATCTTTGAACTGCTCGACGTACAGCCAGACATTCGTGAGCAGGCAAACCCCTCTGTGCTCCCACCCTTTCATGACCGTATCGAGTTGGACAATGTTAGCTTTCACTATGAGGGCAACACGCCGGTGCTGCACGATCTGAACCTGACAGTGCGCCAGGGTGAGGTGCTGGCGCTCGTGGGGCCGAGCGGTAGTGGCAAGACCACGCTGAGCAATCTGGTACCGCGTTTTTATGAAGTTTCATCCGGAGCCATTCGCATCGACGGCTTAGATATTCGCAGCCTGCAGCTGCACTCCCTGCGGCAGCAACTGGCCATGGTGACCCAGCAGACCATCTTATTCAACGATACGGTACGCAACAATATCGCCTATGGCCGCGGCGATTCAAGCGAGGAGGATATTCGCCAGGCAGCCCGCGCGGCCTATGCTTTGGAGTTCATAGAAGATTTGCCCGAGGGTTTTGATACGATCATCGGTGAGTCTGGAGTACGCCTTTCCGGTGGACAGCAGCAACGTATTTCCATTGCCCGGGCTCTCCTTAAAAATGCTCCCATCCTTATACTAGACGAAGCCACCTCCTCCCTAGATACCGAGTCGGAGCGGGAGGTGCAAAAGGCGCTTGATAATCTCATGCAAAACCGCACCACTATTGTCATTGCCCATCGGCTTTCAACCATTAAACACGCGCATCGTATTGCGGTGCTGAAAAACGGGCGTTTGGTGGAAGAAGGCAGCCATGGACAGCTGCTAACCCTAGGCGGGGAGTACAGTTCACTGTACCAACTGCAATTTGCCGAATAACGGATGCTGATGACCAGATCACAATTTCAGGAGAACATAGGCTGGATCAATTCCTGGCTCCTCGTCCTTTTGGCCTTTTTCCTGCCCCTTTCCACCTCAGTAGCATCCGTCAGCGCCCTGCTTTTTCTGGCGGGTTGGCTGTGTGAAGGTGATTTTCGAAAAAAATATACGGAAATAACCGGCAACCCCATGGCCAGGGTGGTTTTAGTGTACATTGCAGCACTTTTTCTGGGCCTGCTGTGGAACGATGCTATTGGAGCCAGTGCATCCGGCATCCAAAAGCAATGGAAGATGTTGCTCATGCCATTTTTTTTGACCGCTGTCCGGCCAGAGCAGCGTTGGAGAGTGTTGTGGGCCTTCATTGCTGGCATGGGTGTGATGATGCTTTGCACCTATCTGGCCTGGATGGGTTTTATCCAGCACGCGGGTGTACCATCAGGACAGTTGACCAAAAAAAGTTTTCATGTGGTCTACAATCCGATGCTGGCCATTACCATTTATCTTCTGATCTACCAGCTTGTATGGGGCAAACTGCAAGGGTGGGTGCGACTGGCTCTGACGCTGCTGACGGGCTTGATGGTTATCAACATGTTCATGACCGAAGGGCGCACCGGGCAATTGGTGTTCTTTGTTCTGGTGGGCGTGTTGCTTTTTCAGTATCTGCAAACCACCCCCTGGAAAGCGGTACTGGCTCTGCTCCTTGCTCCGCCCCTGATCTTTTTTGCTTCCTACCACCTAAGCCACAAATTTCAGGAACGGGTTGATCTGGCCAAAAATGAGGTGCAAATATACAAGCACAACCCTAAAACCTCGGTGGGGCAGCGGCTCTTTTTTTGGGAACATTCCTGGCAGATATTTAAAGAATCCCCAGTGTTAGGGGTGGGTACCGGTGGCTTTGAGCCAGCCTATGCTGAAAGAAATAACAGGTTGTCTCCGCATATGCCAGTAACTGATAACCCGCATAATCAATATGTCCTGGCTGCGGTACAACTGGGTCTGCTTGGCCTCGGCACCTTGCTCGCGCTTTTTATGACGCAGTTATGGCTGGCCTGGAAAAGCACGGATGACTGGGGGAAATTACGCCTCGCCTTTCCGATTTTTTTTCTGGTGGTGATGTGGACGGAAAGCTATCTGCTTATCCATGAGACCGGCATCCTTTTCTCTCTTTTTTGTGCGGTACTGTACAAGCAGGCACCATCAACCGGTGCGGTTGTTTCTGCTCAAGCGAAACAAGATGAACCCGCAGCCTTACCCGGTTGATCAGGGCACAAATGATGGTTTTTGGAAAACGTATCCTCATCATCAAACCAAGTTCGCTGGGGGATGTAATCCACACCTTACCCTTGGCCCATGCTCTGAAGCGGTGCCAGCCGCAGGGCAGGATTGGCTGGGTGGTGGATCGGGCGTTTCAGCCCCTGCTCGCAGCAGACCCGACCATTGATGCCGTGTATCCCATACACATTCCTTCCACCAGCAACCCGGATTCTCGTAATTCTGCATACCTGGCCGCCTTGGGGGCGACCATGACAAGTCTGCGGCAACTACACCGTAGCCTTAAATTGTGCCCTTACGATGTGGTGCTGGACTTGCAGGCCTCCTTCCGTAGTGGTTTATTAGCCTTGATGAACCCCGGTGGCAGACGGATCGGTTTTGCTGATGCTCGCGAGCTGAATACGCTGTTCCAGCATGAACGTGTCGGTATCCCCGATGGAATTGTCCATGCCCTGGATAAAAATCTTCTTTTTGCGGATCATCTGGGCTGTGCGACCCAACCTGAGGATTTTTATCTCAGCACCTCGGAGGAGGGTGAAGAAGAGGCGGCGGCATTCCTACAGGCAGAGGGAGTGCTTGCGACAGCGCCTTTGGTGTACATGCAGCCGGCTGCGCGCTGGCAATCGAAGCACTGGTTGGTGGAAAGGTGGGCCCAGCTTGCAGACAGGTTTACGGCGAGGGGATTGCAGCCGGTATTCGGTGGTTCAAACGCTGATTTGCCACTCCTGAAACGCATAGAGAGCGCAATGAGCGCAAAAATGCTCCTTGCTGCCGGGCGTCTCAGCCTGGTGGCAGGAGCCGCGCTGATCAAACGCTCTGCCCTGTACGTGGGGGTGGATACCGGGCCCATGCACATGGCAGCCTTGGCCGGGCGGCCAGTGGTGGCCATATTTGGGCCTACTCACCCGGAACGGGTTGGCCCTTATAATACCGTTAGCCGGGTATTGCAGGGGGCAGGGCTTGACTGTTTATGCTGCCGCAAACGCTATTGCAGCCAGCAGGATTGCATGCAGAGGCTCAGTGTGGAGATGGTGGAAGGGGCAGTCATGGAACTCCTGGGGAAGGAAGTGAGGAAGTGCTGAAGAAAGAGTACTTTCTATTTCTGATCAACGCTTCAGGGTCGCCCTTATTTGCGTCGACTCTGGCAAGGGCTCAGAAGCGCGCAATGACCTGGATGCAGGCCAAGCCAAATGCGGTCCAAATCAGTTCCTAGGGACGGCGCAGGGGCGGGGATAGCGGCGGCTGCCAATTTGCCTGGCGCTCGTATAGTTTAGCGTACTTGAAAAGGGTGCTTTCAAAACTGCTGAAGGCAATGAGAAAGCCTGGCCAGCCATCCAGAAAGCCGCGTTTGAGTATGTACATGTGAAAAAAGGCCCAGAGGGCATGGCTCAATGCCAGCCACATGGAGCCTTTCTTGCCGTTTTTTTCAAGCTTTTCCGCCCCCAGACTGGAATAACGATCAGCCTTGCGCATGAGTTCGCTCAACTGGGCAAAAGGGAGCTGCCAGATCGGCTGTTGCAGGTAGGCAACCGGTTTATCGGAAACAATACGGAATTCCTCGTGTACCGGGTCGCCGTCCTTAAAGACCAGTGCACCTTTTTTGAACAGCTGCGGCTGACGATAATCGGGGTAGTAACCACTGTAGCGAATCCACTGGCCCATGAAGAAGTTCCGGCGGGGAATATAGTAGGCGTCGGCTGTCGGATCCTGTAAGCAGGCAAGCATCTCGTCGCGTGCTTCGGGTGTGCAACGCTCGTCCGAATCAAGGGAAAAAATCCAGTCGTGGTTGCAGGCGGCCATGGCGCGATTGCGCAGATCACCGAAACTGGTGAAAGGGACCTGTACAATCCGGGCTCCCAAAGCTGAGGCAATGCTAGCGGTTTCGTCTGTGCTGTGGGAATCCACCAAGACTATTTCATCGGCCCAGAGAACAGAATTGACGGCCGCTTCGATTTTATCTGCCTGATTGTAGGCGATGATGTAAACTGAGATCTTGTTCATGCTTGCTGCTGCGCCTGTTGCTGGGCAGGGGGAGGTGATATCGGTCGGGCTGGAGGAGTATTGCCACGGCCACCACCTGCAATCTGCACCATGATGTGGCCGGTTTTGTTGAGCCGTTCCGAGATAGTCTGGAAGATGGGGGCGGCAATATCCGGGTATTTCGCAATAATTTCCCAGAGTTTATCGCCGGGAAAACGTTTGATGCTGCAGCGGCCCATGGCAACCACCGTGGCGGTGCGCGGTCCGTCCAGAATGGTAGCCATTTCGCCGAAAAATTCGCCAGGCTCAGTAATCTCCGCGATTTTTTTGCCGGAGCGAAGGACAGCCACCTTACCGCGTACCAGGCGGAAGAAATCTCTGTCTTTGTTGCCTTCCTGGATAATGACATCACCATCCATGTATTCTTCGACATCGGGGTTGACCAGATAGGGAGGCAAGGTTTCCTCATGGGCAACGGTGCGCTTGAGGACTTCCTCCAGGCTGGTGATACCTTCTCTGGCCTTCTGCAGGGCAGCTTCGCGCAGGGTATACATGCCCGACTGCATGGCCACCTTGCGAAGCTGCTCCTCGGATACCTCAGCCTGAATAGCAGCGGCTACCTCCTGGGTCACCTCCATCAATTCGAAGAAACCAACCCGGCCCTTGTAGCCCAGCCCATTGCACTCACCACATCCCTTTGCTTTGAACAGCTTAAGTGAGCTTAACTCGTTTTCTTTGAATCCGGCTTCCAAAAGAGTCTTGTCATCGTATTGGGCCAGGGCTTTACATTTTTTGCAGAGGCGTCGCCCCAGACGCTGCGAAAGCACCATGGTCAGGGATGAGGCCAGAATATAAGGAGGAATGCCAATATCAACCATGCGGCTGACCGTGGCAGGCGAATCGTTGGTGTGCAGGGTGGAAAAGACTAAGTGGCCGGTCATAGCGGCCTTCATGGCAATTTCAGCGGTTTCCATGTCGCGGATCTCGCCCACCATGATGATGTCCGGATCCTGGCGGAGAAAGGCCCTGAGCGCGGCGGCAAAGGTCATACCTACTTCGGTATTGAC
Source organism: Desulfobulbaceae bacterium (assembly GCA_012744275.1). Lineage (GTDB taxonomy): Bacteria > Desulfobacterota > Desulfobulbia > Desulfobulbales > Desulfobulbaceae > Desulfobulbus. The sequence continues at coordinate 62,008 of JAAYIE010000003.1, read as the reverse complement.
GTTGACCTGGCTGATGCCCCTGAAGTTGAATTCGACCGGGTCTTCGGCAGTGAGAATTTTGATGTCTTCGGTGTTGAGCGAGTTAAGGGCGGAGTAGAGGGTTACAGTTTTACCGGAACCGGTTGGCCCGGTTACGAGGAGCAGACCTTGTGGACGCCGCAAACAGCGCTTGAGTGAGGCAAAGGTATCGGGAGTAAAGCCCAGTTGAGTAAGATCCACATTGAGCGAACCCTTATCTAGAATACGCAGAACAATACCTTCGCCATGGAGGAGCGGCAGGGTGGAGACACGAAAATCCACCGCCTTGTTGCGACCCACCCGGATCTGGATACGACCATCCTGGGGTACACGCCGCTCGGTGATGTTGAGGCCAGCCAAAATTTTCAGGCGTGCGGCCATGGCGTTTTTGATGTTGAGCGGCAGGTTCATGGCCTTGAACAGTGACCCGTCTTTGCGATAGCGCACCTGCATGGTCTTTTCAAAGGGCTCAATGTGGATATCGCTCACGCCCGATTGTACCGCCTGTATCAGAATACCGTTCACCAACTTGATAATGGGCGCATCAGAGGCGGAAAAATGTTCAAAGCCAGTCTCTTCCCCCGCGCCTGGGCCGATTTCAAACTCCTCGGCAGCATCCGCCACCAGGGCACCGAAATCATCCACCTCCAGCATGCTGGGCCCTTCGTCAAGTGCCTCGGTATCCAGACCGAAGAAATGCTGGTATTCTTCCTCACTGATTCCGTAATATTTTTTATAGGCTTCGGTGATGTCTTTGTAGCCAGACACGCAAACCTGCAGCCTCATTCCCAGGAAATCCTGCAGGTTCTCCACCTCCAGGGTATCGGTCGGCTCCACCATGGTAATTTGCATGGTGTTGCCGTTGATGCGGAGGGGGAAGGCCAAATACTGCTTGGCCGTTTCATAGGGGAGCTTAGCCAGCGCCTCTGGGCTAGGACTTTCTTCATTCAGATTAGTCAGGGTGAAGTTGTGCATGCGGCTGAGGAAATTTGGCACAGTGTCCGACTCAATAGAACCATTTTCCAACAAAATCCGGGTTATACGCATGCCGCTTCTACGTTGCAAGGCCTTGGCTTCGTCAAACTGGGCTGAGGTGATATAACCTGCCTTGCTCAGTAGCTCACCAATTTTGAGTTTACTGGCACCTGACTGGTCCTTGACCGTTCTCCTGTTTGATGCCCGTGTATCTGCAGAGCTAGGTCTAACCATGAATGAGGCCGTTGCCGTGAAAAGAGTTGACGAACAGTATTTTTAAGTTACAGGTCAAATTCACCAATAATTGTACCTGTATTCTACATAAAAAAGAAGTGACTGGTCAAAAAAGATGAGTTTTTCCCGGGCGCATATCGTACCAAATTGAGAAAGAGCCGTCAGCCGGCCTCGATTTTGCGGCTTTTTGAATACCCCTCGATTTCATGTAATGTCTAGAGCGGGTGTGTAAAATGCATGGGATAGCGAGTGGTCAGTTCGGCCTGTAGCGGCAGCATGACCTCACGCATGGAGGGGTCCGCTGCAGGTGAGGTACGAAGTTGCAGAATGTGCTGCCATTGGCTGATATTGGCGTAGACGATGATCTCGGTCTTGCACGAGTTGGGCAGAACCGAGCGGGCAGCCTGAGGCGAGGACGTTCCAAGAAGGCGTAAATAATTGTGCTCACAAATCTTCATGCTTTGCTCCCACAATTCAAACTCCGGACTCCCTTCCTTGTAAAACAGCGGGCGGATAAAAGTAACCTCATTGCCGAAACGATCACTGCTGTAGCGGCAGTATCGCTGGCTTTCCTGCAGAAAGGAGCAGGGTCGGTGTCGCACCAGTTCGTGGGTGACCGCACGGTTGACGACAAAGCGAACAGCGAGAAAACGGTGCTTTGCCTGCAGTGCCACGGGCAGGGAGTTTACTTCACCTAGCGGCACTTTGCGTACGCTGATGCCTGAAAGTAGAACAGGCATGATTTTCGGCTGTAAATCTTCAAAGAAAAGCGGATGTTGCGCCAGTAGAAAGCAGCAAATGGCCTGCGGTATCACTTCCTGGTGGCATTCCTGCCAGAGTTCACGGAAGGCACGGATGGAGCCGGTTACCAGCAGGCTGGTGCCGGCAAGCCTGTCAATCTGCAGGAAGCGGGGCATGCAGGCAAAAAGGGCCTGGATAGCTCCCGTGTCTCGGCATTCCACCTGCAAGCTCAGCACTGCCATCTCCAGCACCGAGTTGTGTTGATGCTGCAGCATCTTGCGTACAAAGGGTGCGGCAGAGCCGGCATCAATACGTTCTTCGCTTTTGTAGCAGATGCGGCCGCAATATTCTATGCGCACCTCCAGGCTCTGCTCTTCCAGCTCATCGAGGATATGAAAAGAGGGGTCGATAATGCGCATGGTTGCTTGTTTGCTGGTGACGGACGAAAAAAAGGCCGTCTCAAAAAGACGGCCGTACCGTTTGCCGGGTTGTTAACTGTTTTCTTCCCAAAAGGGCGAGAGGTTGCGCAGGTTCGCGATGATTTTAGGGAGAACCTCCAGCACCGTGTCCACTTCGGCCTCGGTATTGTAAGGGGAGAGGCTGAAACGGATGGAGCCATGCGCTGCAGTAAAGGGGACACCCATGGCGCGCAGCACATGCGAGGGTTCAAGCGAGCCTGAAGTGCAGGCAGAACCCGAAGAGGCGCAGATGTGGTGTTGGTTCAGATGCAGGAGGATGGCTTCGCCCTCCACATATTCGAAGCTGATGTTAGCGGTATTGGGCAGCCGCATGGTTTTGTGGCCATTTAAAAGAGCTTTGGGGATGCTGGCCAGCAGACCGTTTTCCAATTTATCTCGCAGGGCGCGCACCCTGGTATTTTCTTCCTGCATATTCGCGACTGCCAGCTCGCAGGCACGACCCAAGGCAACGATAGAGGCGACATTTTCCGTGCCACCCCGGCGGCCCTGCTCCTGGTGACCACCGCTCAGAAAGGGCATGTAAGGAGTGCCCTTGCGCACGTAGAGCACGCCGATACCCTTGGGTGCATGGAGCTTGTGCCCGGACAAGGCGAGGTAATCAATGGCGGTTTCTTTGAGATTGATGGGAATTTTACCCACAGCCTGCACTGCATCAGTGTGGAAAAGGATGCCGCGCTCATTCGCGATTCGCGCCATTTCCTCAACAGGAAAAAGCACCCCTGTTTCATTATTGGCCCACATTACGCTGACGATGGCAGTGTCATCGGTGAGGCTGTCCTTGTACTGCTGCATATCCAAGGTCCCGTCAGCGCTGACCTGGAGGTGGGTAATGTGGTACTTGCGACCGGTCAGGTTTTCAATATTATCACACAGATTCTTTACCGCTGGATGTTCGACCCGGGTGGTGACGATGTGGTTTTTTTCCGGATAGCGACGCAGAGCGGAAAAAATGGCTGTGGAATCACTCTCGGTACCGCAGCTGGTGAAGACGATTTCCTCGGGGGTTGCTCCGATTAACGCAGCTACTTGCCCCCGGGCCTTCTTCATGGCGCTGGAGGAGTGTGTGGCAAAGTCATACATGGATGAGGGGTTGCCGTAGTACTCCTGCAAGTACGGCAGCATGGCCTCCAAGACCTCGGGTGCAATTGCGGTGGTGGCGTTGTTATCCATGTAGATGATCGGTTTGTTCGCATTCATCATGGCCTGTCCTCCTCAACCACCAGGGTGTCCAGCACCTGTTCCCGCAGCTTTTTCTCCACATAACCCTTCAGGGTGGCATTGGAGGAGTGGCATCCGGCGCAGGACCCACGCAAGGCAACCGTAACAAAGTCGCCATCCACGTCAATGAGTTGGATATCGCCGTGATCCATCTTCAAAGTTGGCCTGATCTCCCGCTCGATCACCTCCTCGATTTTTTTGATTTTCTCCAGCGCAGTCATCCGTTTCACTTTTCTCGGTGCAGAGACGGGTTTGCCGGCGCCTTCTTGCAACTGTTCGTCAAGCAGGGCCTGGAGCTGATCCAGGCAACGGCCACAGCCGCCACCCGCCTTGGTGAAGTTGGTAATGTCTTCGACCGTGGTCAGGTGGTTTTCCCGGATGGCACGGATGATTTCCAGGTCGGTAACGCCGAAACAATCGCACACCACCTGACCCTGAGCCATAGGGAGAATGGTGCCCTTATAGTCGGCAATGGCAGCCTCTAGGGCTTCCCTGCCCATGACCGAACAGTGCATTTTCTCCTTGGGCAGTCCGCCCAGGGCCTTAGCGATGTCGTCGTTGGTCAGATTTTTGGCATCCTCGATTTTCATGCCCTTGATCAGTTCGGTGAGCATGGAGGAGGAGGCGATTGCCGATGCACAGCCGAAGGTCTTGAACTTGGCGTCTGTGATTACCTCGTTTTCCACCTTGATGGAAAGGCGCAACGCATCACCGCAGGCAATGGAGCCCACGTTGCCGATACCGTCGGCATTTTCAATTTCCCCCACGTTTTTTGGGTTGATGAAGTGTTCCTTCACCGCATCCGTATAGTCCCACATAAGGCAGCACCTTGAGTTAGTAGTCAATTTACGCAGGCGACCGTATCACCGCCCTGTCATTGTGTTTAACATTATGGCAGGAGCCCTGTTTCGGCAAGGAGCGATTTGGCGGCCTCTACCAGTTGAGCGCATCCCTTGGGGTCACGTGCCTCCACGTAGAAACGCACCTTGGGTTCGGTACCTGAGGGCCGGATCATAATCCAGGAATCATCCTCCAGGATCATCTTCCGGCCATCTATGGCAATTACCTCTTTGATTTTCTTCACTTCCTTGCCCACACGAATGGTAGCGCCGGTATCGTAGCGCTTGAGGCCATCTAGAGTGGCCAGCAGTTCTTCGCCCTGCTGGGAAACGGTGACTCCGTCTTTATCGGGATAGTAATGACCATAGCTGTTTTCAATATCCTGAAGGTAATCGCCCAGCGGTTTTTTGAGGGTCATCATCATGTCGAGGGCCAGCACGAGGCCGATAAAGGCGTCTTTCTCCGGAGTATGGCCAATCAGGGTGATACCGTCCGACTCTTCAAAGCAGACCAAAGCCTTGTCAATCACTGGCTTGAATTCCTTGAAGCCGACCTTGGGCTCGAAGACCTCCTCACCCAGCTGGGCTGCGACCGCATTGGCCAGGTTGCTGGAGGCCACCGTCTTGGCGACCATGCCGCGTTTACCTTTTACTTCATGCAGATAATGATAGGCCATGGCGCCGAACTGATTCATGGAAATTTCCACTTCGCCATCGGTGAAACGGATGCGGTCGCCATCCGGGTCGATGATGGCCCCAAGTTTGAGCGGCTGCTGCAGCCCGGCCAGAGCGTCAAGGGCCAGGCGCATGTTGGCGGCGGATGGCTCAGGCGCAATGCCACCAAAGGTGGGATCAGGTGTATTGCGCAGAAGCTGTAGTTTACTGTCAGCCGGATTGCCCAGCAGTTCGGCAATAAGATTGCGGGATGCACCATGCACAGTATCTACGCACACCACCATGTCTGAGCTTGCGGCAAAATCCGCCAGCAGGCCGTCGTAGTCAATGCCGTGGCTGGCCTTGCCTTGGCGGATCAGTTGCTGCCAACTGGCCAGGGCATTTTCCTGGACAACATTGGCCAGGCTATCCAGTGGTTGTTGCAGGTCAAGCCCGCTTGCCAGAAAGGGTACTGCTTTTCGTTGCATATAGTCTTGGGCAATACGGGTGATGCTGCTGGTGAGAATTTCTGCTGCAGGTCCGGCGTCGGCCGCATTGTACTTGAAACCGCCGTACTGGAGCGGGTTGTGGCTGGGAGTCAGGTTAATGGAAAAGGCCGCCCGGTTAACCAGCACTGAGGCGGAAAGCGCGCCGGTGGTGGCTTCTCCGGCATACAGAATTTTTACTTGGTTGGCGGCCAGCACATTGGCCGCGGCCAGGGCCAGCATAGGGCCGCCAAAGCGGTTGTCAAAACCAAGCACGCAGCCGCGTTCCTGCATTTCGGCAAAGCTGCCGACGCCCAGACTGTCGTGCAGGGATGGATCTGCCTCGGCATCCTTATACAGGGTGAGGATGGCGGCAGTCACCACGGCAACGGAGCGCAGAAACAGATCCTTGCCCAAAACACCACGCCAGCCGGAGGTACCAAAGGAAATGACTTGGCTGGGCTGGTCCATCTTACTGCAGATTTCGTCGGCAACCAGTGCGTATACAGCATCTATGGCCTGTTGCCACTGCGGCCGCTCCTTGACTGCCGCGGCCTCCCGCTTGGCGACCAGCGCCTTGATGGCCTCAAAATAGTTGCTGTTTGCGTGGTCACCCGCCGTAATGAACGGGCTGGTTTGCAGGGTAATACTGTGAGATGTGACCATATCAGCTCCTTGATTCGTGATAGCGGCCCGAAGCGAAAAGGCCGCTCAATACAGGGTCAGGCTAGGTGGGGCAAAACCAGGCTCGGTTGCCAAGAACAGAACAGCAAGCGCCGTAGTTATGTATCAGCAGGTACCGAGATCAGTCTACAGATGATGCCACGGCTGTACTGCCTAAACTGTCTGGTATGACGTCTGCCTCTTCCACCAGCATCACCGGCAGCGCTTTGCCGGCGTGGCTGCGAACGGGGAAGGCAAGCCCGCAGCTGCGGCACAGCAGGGCGCGGGCGTTTTTGTCCTGTTCCACCGCCCCCTTACAGGTGGGACAGGCGAGAATGTCTATGAGTTCAGGTGCTATCATTAGGTAATCTCTATTGTATTGGTATGGTCAAGGTGGTCGGTGTTTTTTAGGTCTTGCCGACCGTGGTTAGATTTCATTCCAGCTGCAAGTGTCAGCACTAACTGTATGCTCCCATTTTATCCTTGCCAGGCGAAACAGTAAAGTGCTCATTGTCTGGTCAAGGTGAAGGCGATGGCTAAAATTTCAATATTTTCACTATGGTATACCTTCTCGCCGATGCTTGTAGACAGCAGTCATTGCCCGCTTGCAGTCCGATGATTTTGCAATGTATTTGCGCGCAAATGTGGTATAGCTGTGGTGTGAAAAAGGGCAGACGATCTGTGAAAACTTTCTGTAAACGTAGTGAGTAGATTGGGAGAATACTTGTAATGCCGGCAGTTGAAGAGCACACAAACAGACGGGTCAGCGCGGCAACCGTGCCGATCGAAGAAGCGGTGGGTATGGTGCTGCCGCATGATATTACTGAGATTGTAAAAGATTTGCGCAAGGGCCGCGCCTTTAAAAAGGGACATATTATTCGCCCGGAAGACATTGCTGTTTTGCGTCGACTGGGCAAGGAACATGTTTATGTGCTCAATCTCGGGCCGGAAGATGTGCACGAAAATGAGGCGGCCCAGATTTTTGCCTGCACCCTGGCAGGAGAGGGTATCAGCTACGATTCGGAACCGTCCGAAGGGAAAATAGCCTTTACGGCAAGCATAGACGGTTTACTCAAAATCAACCGGGAGGCGCTTCTGCGCTTCAATATGCTGGGTGAGGTCATGTGCGCAACCCTGCAAACCAACACCCCGGTGCGCCGGGGCGAGCAGGTGGGGGCCACTCGGCTGATTCCCCTGGTGACTCGTCGCACTCTGGTGGAAGAGGCCGTAGCGGCGGCGCAGCAGAGCGGTGAGGCAGTCCTGCGAGTATTGCCGATGCGTCAGGCCGCGGCTGGGCTGGTGATTACCGGTAATGAGGTGTACAAAGGCTGTATTGCAGATCGTTTTGAAGAGGTGCTGCGGGCAAAGTTGCTCGCTTTGGGTGCATCGGTGATGCAGGTGCGTTTTGCACCGGATGATCCCAAGCAGATTGCTGCTGAAATCCATGCCTGTCTGGATGCCGGTGCCGATCTGATTATTACTTCTGGAGGCATGTCGGTTGATCCGGACGATGTCACCCGTTTGGGCATCGCTTTAGCCGGCGCGGAGCAGCTGGTTTACGGCACCCCGGTGTTGCCGGGAGCTATGCTGGCGGTGGGCCGTATCGGTAAGGTGCCCGTAATAGGGTTGCCAGCCTGCGGTATGTATCATGGCATTACGGTTTTTGATCTGATCCTGCCCCGCATCCTCGTCGGCGAGCAAATCGGCAGGACAGAACTTGCTGAACTCGGTCATGGTGGTTTTTGCCGAAACTGTCAGGTTTGCCAGTATCCGGTGTGCAGCTTCGGTAAGAGCTAGTTTCTGCGTGCTGCCCGCAGTTTATCGTTTCAGCTGCCCCGTCGTCCTGGCAGGCAGGTGATCTATTCCCAAATATGTTTCAGGTGATACGCTATTTTTCAAGCATCCTGCTGTGTGTACTTGTGGGTGCTGTTCAGCTTTACGGCGCTCCCCACCTGGATGCTGGCTTCGGCGTAGATGGCCGGGTTGCGGTGGAACTGGGCATGAAAAACAGTGCCAACGCCATCATAATACAACCCGACGGCAAGATCGTGGTGGCCGGTTCGGTAAGCCCAGGTCAGGCCCATAATTTTTCCTTGCTGCGTTTCAACCCGGATGGCAGTCTTGACCCCGGCTTTAACCGCGAAGGTGCGTTGATTACCTCGATATCCCTTGGTGATGACGAAGCCATGGCCTTGGGCATTCTGACTGATGGTCGCATTATCGCCGGCGGGTATGCTTCGAACGGGCAGAACCGTGATTTTGCCTTGGCCTGTTATTTTCCCGACGGTAGTCTAGATAAAAATTTCGGTCGCAACGGCGTCGCGCTCACCCCGGTAAGTGGCGGCGATGACGAGATCAGCGCTTTGGCCGTTACCGCGGATAACAAGATCGTGGTGGCGGGCAATATCGCCGGTACAGGCGGTAGTGTGGCCGTGGCGGCGCGCTACTCCTCGGATGGCGAGTTGGACAGCTCCTTTGGTGAGCGCGGGGTCAGCCTGATTGGCGTTGGTGACGAATCCCGGGTTGAGGGCATTGTTCTGCGGGATCAGGGTGGCGTGGTGCTGTCAGGCACCTTCAGACATGGAGCCCGGGTTTCGCTCATGTTGGTGGGCCTCGATAGCCACGGGCTTTTGGATAGCTCATTCGGTAGAGATGGGGTGGCTCTGCCGGCAGGAACCATGCTGGCAAGCGAAGGCTATCGTTTGGCAGCTGACAGCGAAGGCTTGCTCTATGTGGCAGGCGCGACAGGTGTGTCTGGCCGACGGGATACCGCCCTGTTCAGGTTTTTTTCCGATGGTACGCCAGACGCCGATTTCGGCAGGGCAGGTGTGGTGATCAACCCGGTCAGCCCAGACGATGACGTGCTCTATGATGTGGTGGTGAACAAACGGGGCGTTATTGCCAGCGGCTTTACCACCGAAAACGGGCAGCGTCGTTTTCTCCTGGCTTCCTATGCGCCGGAAAATGGCTCCCTGGACGCACCGGGTTTACGCCTGCCCGTGATGCAACTGGAAGACGGTAAGAAATATCCGGTGTTGTCCACCGAGGCAAAACAGCGTCCGAAATCGGTGCGGGCACGTCGGGCAGAAACCAACTATACTCCATTGTCCCGGCAGGCTCCGGATTTCCACGCCGGAGGAGTTGTTGTTACTGTAACTGCGGACAGAGGACAGCTGCACCATTTTGCCCCATTTACCCAGCTTTGGCAGCGTTTTGGCCATGCGCTGGAGAGTTTCATTATGCCGGCAGCACTTGCCGCTCCCCCCCCGCCGGTATTCAACAACAGTGCCCCCACAGAAACAGCGTCACCCGTTGTAGTGCCAAAGGTCGGCATCATCAGTTTCGGTGATGGTGAAGGTGTTGGTTATGCCGCTGCCATGGATGCCGCCGGGAATGTGCTGGTGGTGGGATCGGTGGAGCGTGGGCAGGGCAGTTCCATGGCGCTGGCGCGCTTTGAAGCGGCAAGCGTGTATAACACCGATGCCTTTGTCAACCAGCGCGGTATGAGCAGTAGTGCGGTACACACCCTGCCGCCTCATAGCATAACCCGCAGCAGTGCCGCCAGTGGCGGTGAAATCCTGCCTGATGTGGCTGGCCCGGTTTTGCAGCGCGGGGTGGTCTTCAGTACGGCGGCAAACCCGGTGTTGCCTTCAAGTGTGCCGTCTGAGGAAGATGATGGAGATAGCGTTGTCCTGCCGGTGTTCCAGGATAGCACACAGTTCCAATCGATTCCGGTGCAACCGGCACAATTGGAGCAGGTGGTCCATTCTGCATATCCTGTACGCGAAGGTAAAGACACGGTTCAGGGCAAAGCGCGAGTCCTGTTTTCAACTACTGCGTCTGCTGTCATGGACCACGCTGAACAAAGTTTTTTGGGACAAACTCTTTTAAAGCAGCAGGCAATCGAACGGGGCGCCTCGGCAAATGGCGCCGGGTACGGTAGCTTTTCTGCATCACTGGACAACTTGCGCCCAGGCACGCTCTACCATGTGCGCGCCTACGCGATTGCCGCAGATGGCGCGGTCTACTATGGTCCCCCGTATGAATTTACAACCGCGGATGCCTGTTTTATCGCTACCGCTGCCTATGGCACCATTAACCACCCCGCAGTCACCATTTTGCGACAATTCAGGGATACCATGTTGAGCAGCAACGCCTTCGGGCAAATAATGATCGATACCTATTATCATCTCTCCCCATCCCTGGCGCGGGGCATTAGCGAGCATGCCGCCCTGCGTTGGCTGGCACGCCTGGTGCTCCTGCCTTTGGTTGGCTTGTGCTGGCTGGCGCTAAGCCTTGGCCCTCTGTCTGTCTTTACTGTGGTTATGCTGGTGCCTGTTCTGGTCTATTGTTTGCGGCACAGAGTACGGAGGCCACCTGTATGGCGGCGTTTCCCCAATACACAGCAGGGCTTCACCCTGATTGAGCTGATGGTGGTTATGGTGATTTTGGGTGTTCTCGCAGCCCTGATTACGCCCCGCATTATGGATCGGCCCGAGGAAGCGCGCCGCACCAAGGCAGAGGTACAGATTCGTGCCATTGAGCAGGCCCTGAAGCTGTACCGCTTGGACAACGGTCAATACCCGACTACCGAACAGGGTTTGCAGGCCCTGGTGACGCCGCCCGCCCTGGGCAAGCCAGCCCGCAAATGGCGGCAGGGCGGCTACCTGGAGCGTGGCCGGGTGCCCAAGGATCCATGGGGAGCCGATTATGTGTACCTCAGCCCTGGTATGCATGATGAATTTGATCTGATCTCCTATGGTGCGGATCATCAGGCTGGTGGTGAGGGCAAGGATGCGGATGTCAATAACTGGGAACTGCAATAGGGTGGTGACGTACTCTGAATCGCGCCCTGACGCCGGAGCAGCGGGTTTTACCCTGCTGGAACTGCTGGTGGTGATGGTGCTGATCGCCTTTGCTGGCGCACTTACCCTGCCTAAACTGCAGTTTTTTTTGCAGGGAGACAGCCTGCACACGAGCGCCCGCAAAACCATAGGTTTTGTGCAGCAAGCTATCCAACTGGCTCGCCAGGAACAGCGTATGTACCTGCTGCGCTATGAGGAGAACGCGCATATTCTTGTGGCAGAGCCGGTTGCAGCAGCAGCACAGCAGGTTGGCCAGGCTGCTCAAAACTCCGGGCGGGTGCGCAGCCTGCACCTGCTGCAAACTGTGCAGCTGGTGGACATACGTGCAAAAAATAGAGACCAGCGCAGGCAGCAGGAGCCGCCGCGGCTGTACATCAGTGGCAAGGGCTATACAGAACCAGCGTTCATCACGCTTGCGGCTGAGGATGGGGCCCAGCTTGCCCTGGTCATATCGCCCTTTCTTGACAGGATTGAAGTGGTTGAGGGTCATGTTGATCTGGCAACTGCAGGGCTGTTCCGCTAGGCGCGGGCAGCGGCTCATACGCCCCTTGCGCGGGCAGGGCAGCTCCGGTTTTTCTCTGTTTGAGCTGCTGATCGCCATCAGTCTGATTGCCCTGACCTGCATCATCCTTTTTGGGGTGCAGGCGGACAATATTGACCGGGCCGCAGAGGCGCGTTTTCACAGTTTGGCTGCCATGCTCGCCCAGAAGAAACTGGTGGAATTTAATTTGCAGAACTTTGCTGACCTGACCGATGCCAGCGGCGATTTCGGGCCTGCCTATCCGGATATTGCCTGGTCGAGCCAGGTGCGTCTGCTGACTGCGGAAGAAAGCGGCCTGGCCGGGAGCAGCGGCTGGCTCAAGCTGGTTGAGCTGACCTTGTGGGACAACTCTGGCAGGCCGTTTGTTTATACCGTGCGCACGGTGCTGCTGCGGAAAATAGAGGCTGTACTGTGAAGGGGTTGAACGGGCACGCGAGCGGGTTTACCCTGCTGGAACTACTGATTGCCATGACCCTGCTGGCCCTGGTGATGACCATGCTGGCCACTGCCCTGGGTGCATCCCTGCGCGTAGTTGATGCCCTGGGCCAGCAGGATGAAACCAATCTGCAGGCCCAGACCGCCCTGCGTCGCCTGAGTGAAGACTTGGCCGCCGCCTATGCGGAACCGGCCCTGCCTTTCCGCGCCAGTCAGGGCGAGGCCCAGCGTCTGGATGAGGAACAGGCCGACAGCCTCACCTTTGCCTCAACCGCGCACCTGGTACTTGATCCGCAGGCGCAGTGCCGCGGCCCGGCTCTGATCAGCTACCGGGTTGAACAGGAGGCGGATGCCAGGCGTTTGAAGCTCTTGCGCACGGATGTGCCGCTTTTGCTGGGCCAAGCCAGCGATGAGGAGGCTGTGGAGGACAGTTTTTTTCTCTTGGCCGATGGCCTGCGGGCAGTGCAGTTTGAAGCCCTGAACGAGCAGGGCGAGGCCTGGCGCTACAGCGCTGTTGCAGGCGCAGGCGGGGAGATGGAGGTAAGCCTGCCTGCGGCAGTGCGCATCCGTCTTGAGTTCTGGCTGGATGCGGACAAGAGGCACAGTCAGGTGTATGAAACAGCGGTGTTTATCCCGGCGGGAATGATCCGCGCCCGGCCGCAGCGCACATCAAGCCTTCTGGGGCTGGCTGGTTGGCCCTGATGCGCTCGCTGGTGAATCTGTTTTTGCCGCCGCAGGCGGGCAGGGGGGAGCGCGGCATGGCCCTGGTGCTGACCCTGGCCTGCATTAGTTTCCTTGTTGCCCTGACACTGCAACTGATGAGCAGGGTGGATAGGCAGTGGAGTGGGGCCGTAGCGCAGCAGGAAGAGGTGCGCCTGGATGCGCTGGTGCAGGGTGGCTTGCACATGGCGCGGGCAGCCCTGGCGTTTGACCAGTATAGCAATGATTTTGATTCCTTCTTTGACCCATGGAACACCCTGGATGCCGCTAAAATACAGGCCTTGGCTGGAGAAGAGGCGCAATTGACCGTACTGGTGGCGGATATGGGCGGCCGTTTGCAGGTCAATGCCCTGGCCGGGCCGAGGCAGGAGCTGCCAGGGCTGGGCTCTGGAGCAGTAGGCAGCGCTGGCATGCGTGAGGCCAAGGCCTTGCAGCGCTACCGTGGCGTATGGCGGCGTTTTCTTGCCTCCGGCCGCTTTGCCATCAGTCCGGAGGAGATTGATCCGCTCCTTGATGCCCTGGCCGATTGGGTGGATAAAGACCACAACGAACGGCCCCTGGGTGCGGAAGGTGGCTATTACCAGACCCAGGAGCCAGCCTATGCCCCGCGCAATGCGCCCATCCGCTTTGTGGAGGAACTGCTTCTGGTGCGGGGCATGACCAGGGCGCTCCTCTATGGCGATGGGGAGCACGAAGGCATTGAGCCCTACATTACGGTGCTTGGCAGCGATGGCATGCTGAACCCAAACACCGCCCCCCTCCCCGTGCTCCTGGCTCTGCTGCCGGAGATGAGCGAGGAAAACGGCAAGGATTTGCAGGCCTTCCGCAGTGAGCGCGAAAACTGGGAGGCGCTGGCTTCGCCGGATTGGCTGCGCCAGGTACGGGGCTTGCCTGCTGATTTGGGTGGTAATATGCCGCTCCTTACAGTGAAGAGCCAGTATTTTGTCATCCAGGTGGCTGCCCGGCGCGATCAATACCAGCGGGTGGGAACGGCGTTTATGGAGCGCAAGAAGAGTGGCGAACAGAGTCTTTTGCTGTGGCGGATAGATTAACGAGCGGAACATGCCAGTATTTTTCGCAGCCGATGCTGGGAGCTCTTTAGAAGCATGTTAATGTGGAATTGGAATGAAATATGGACGGACGGCAGTCTCTTGGCATAGCCCTGGCTGAGGGCGAACTGAGCGCGGTGCTGCTGCAGGCATCGGGCCGGAGCTTGAGCGTGGCTGCCACCGCCACCATGCCTGTTAACGCCGGAAAACCGGGCGGTTTGACTGCAGCCCTCAACCGCTTGTGCTCGGATCTGTCTTGGCGGGAACATATCTCCTGTGTTCTCGGCTTGCCCCTGTCTGAGCTGAGCGTGCGCAACCTGCATCTGCCCTTTCCGGATGTAAAACAACAGGCCCAGGCCTTTCCCTATGAGCTGGAAGAATGCCTGCTTACGCCTGCCGAGCAGGTGGAAAGCGTGTTTGCCCCTACCAGGAGTGATGCTTCTGGAGCCGATCTGCTCGCCTTTGCCGCAGATAAGGAACTGCTGCTCCAGTTCCTGCCAGAGGAGCGTGAATGGCGTTTTGATCCGGATATCATCTGCCCCTCAATGCATGCCTTGGCTGTACTGGCCGGTGAAGCGATGCGCGGTAAAGGGAGTTTTATCCTGACGCATGCGGATCTGCATGCAGCGGAAATCGCGCTGATCCAGGATGGGGTCTTGCTTGCCTGTCGGCGGGTGCCCCTCCTGACCGTGGATGGTGATGCAGCAGGCAACAGCCTTGTTTCTGCAGAAACAGAGTCTGCGGTATCAGGGCAGACCGTCCTGGCATTGGCCGCAGCTATCCGCCAGAGTCTGATCCTGTTTCGTCAGGGCAGGGCGGCAAGTGTTAGCCCTGCCGCCCCTTCCCGGTCGCTCCTCTGCGGGCCCTTGGCCGCATCGCTAGAGTTGCAGACCATGCTTGCCGAAAACCTGCAGGTGCGGGTGCAAGGGCTGGGGCAGATACTGCCCCGCAACAGCACTGGTCTGCGCCAACTTGCGCCCTCCTTTGATGCAGCCCTGGCCTGCGCCCTCCACGGTTTGCAGCCAGGCAAAGCAGGCGTCCATGCCCTTAATTTCCGTCAAGGCTCCTTTAGCAAGTCCAAGGGGGGCTTCGGTGCTTTGTGGCGGCGCAAGAACCTGAGAATCGCCGCCTCCCTTATCCTGGTCGCCTGTGCCGGCCTGCTGGTCTTTCTGGCGGGTGAGCGGCATTCCCTCACGCTGCGCAGCGAAAAATTGCGGCAAGAAATGACCCAGGTGTTTCGCGGTGCCTTTCCGGATGCACAGGTAGTGCGCGACCCCTATATGGAGATGCAGGCAGCGCTCAAAGGTAGCGCTGCTATGGATTCGTCCCTGCTCTTTGCCCAGGGCAGGGCAAGCAGCCTGAGTCTGCTGGCGGAACTATCCTCCCGCGTTCCGGCAGAGATGCCGCTGACAGTCAACCGTCTTACCCTGGAACAGGATTTGGCTCTTCTGCGGGGCCAGACCGCCAGTTTCAAGGATGTGGATCAGATCCGCAACAGCCTGGCTGCCTCACCCCTGTTTAGCGAGGTGCGCATCCTCTCCTCCACTGCCGAAAAAAGCGGGGCAGAGAACCTGATTCGTTTTGAACTGCGCCTGCTGCGCAGAGCAGCCGGGGGCAGCCAATGACAGACAGAGAAAAAAAGGCCATCAGTCTGGCTCTCGTTGCGGTGTTTGTCTTTGTTTTTCTGCAGTTTCTGCTGCTGCCCATGCTGGCAGACACCCGGCGGCTCAAAAAGAACATTGCCACCCAGGAAAAGCAGCTTGCCGAAATGCAGCAACTGGCGGCGCAGGCTGGCCCTGGCGGAAGCAAGATCAGCGGCCAGAGCGCCATGGTTGAGGCCTTGAACCAGCGGGCCAAGGATTTCACCCTGTTCTCCTTTTTGGAGCAGGCTGCGGCCAGCACCCAGGTGAAGGAGCATATCGAGGCCATGCAACCGGTGCAGTCGCAGCAGGACGAGGGCACGGCTGCGGGTGGCAATTCGCTGCACACCCAGAGAGTGGATGTGCAAGTGCAGGGTGTCAGCCTGGGCCAGTTGGCGCATTTCCTGGATCTGGTGGAATCCGCCCAGAACCTGGTGGCCGTGGAACGGCTGATCATCCAGGGCGGGGGCAGGGAAGGCGCACTCCTGAACGCCAGCCTGCGGGTGCAGAGCGTGGAGATGCGCGTTGACGATGCCGCAGGTATGCAACCATGATTGTTTTTGCGTACCAGCATATCGCCGTAATTATGGCTTTTAGCAACCTCGATGGGGCTGTACCATGAAAGTCCTGGCCAGATTGCTGCGTTTTGCTTTGATTGGCCTGGGGGCAAGTGTTTTCATCTTGGCCTTGCTGATCTTTTTTGCCTGGCTGCTCTTTCCGCGTGATTTTGTCCGGCAGGTGCCGGAAAAAGTACTGAACCGGACCCTGCCCCAGTGGCAATGGCAGGTAGACGCGGTGCAATATGAACCACCCCTGGCTTTACGATTGGCACAGCTTGAGGCGCGGCCTCGAAATGTGGGCTTCCAGTCGGCTCTTCCCGTCCAGATAGACAGCCTTATTCTCCAGCCGGATTGGTTCTATCTGCTGCGCAAGCAAGAGTGGCGCGGCTCTTTTGCGGCCGGGCTGGCTGACGGCGTGATCGATGGCAAGCTGAGCCTGCACACCGATAAGGGCCAGCAGGATCTTGTTCTTGCAACCGAGTTTGATGCCCTTAACCTGGCGGCCCTGCCCTGGCTGAAGCAGATGCTGGACAGAGAAGTGCAGGGCAGGCTCTCCGGAAGGGGGGAGGCACGCCTTGGCCTGCAGAGTGGCACTCCTGCGGATGTACAGGCCAGGCTCGAGATGGCCGCTGGCGTTATTCCCCTGCGTAACCCGGTTCTCGGGCATGGGCAACTGCCCTTTACTCGTTTGAGCCTGAAGCTGGAGCAACAGGGCCAAAATCTGATACTAAAAAACGGGATACTGGATTCTCCGCTGGGCAAAGGCGAATTTACAGGCCAGGTAGCGCTTGTCAGACCACTGGCTAGCAGCAGCATCGCGGTGCGCGGCGTGCTGCAGGCCGGTCCAGAGTTATTCTCGCATGTGCGCGATCAGCAGGATTTGCAGGGCTTCCGCCTCCAGGCAGCACGTGGTCCGCTTGCGGTGTCGCTGTCTGGCAGCTTGAAGGATCCGGCCTTGGCCTTCGAGCGTGGGGCCCTGCCTGTTAACCCGGCCCCGCTGCTCAGCCCCAATCAGGAACAAAGCACTGCACCATGAGAAAGAGACTATTGCAACTGGCTGTTTTAGCTCTTGTTCTCTACGCAGCCGTGTACTTTGGCTACCAGTGGATGCAGGCCAAGGTGGATAGTGTGCTTGGCCTTGGAGGAACAGCCGAGCGTGCCACACAGGATGGCGCAGGCGAGAACGGCGCGCTCTTTACCCACGAGGCTGCCATCCAGCAGATCTTGGCGCATAATATTTTCAATGCTGCCCTTGATAAGCAGCCGGGCCAGCCTGCGGAGGATTTCCGCCTGCGCGAGTTGGCAACCAGCAGTGGGCCCCTGGAGTTGCTTGGTACTGTGACCGGCAATGACAGTGATGCCCGCGCCATTATCCGCAGCGGTGCGGAGCAGCGCGAGCAGATCTACCGCCTGGGCGATCAGATTCAGGGTGCAGAAATCGTGCGCATTGAACGCGGTCGGGTGACGCTTGCCACCACTACCGGGCCCGAGCTTTTGCTGTTAAAGGAGCGGGAAAGCGGCTCGGCTCCGTCATCTTCCGAAGCAGCAGGCCTGCTTGAAGAAAACTCCTTGCTTACACCGCCAGGTCAGGCCGAGGCAGCGGGCAGCCGCATTGTGCCCCAGGCTCTGCCTGGACGCCGCATCAACACCACCGGCTCATCTGCCCCGCCAAGTCAGGCCGAGGCAGCCGGAGGCGTGCCGGTGCGCACCGGTGCTGCGGCCCTGCAGCCCCTGGAGGTCCCGTGGCAAGATCCGGCAAACGATGAGTAGGGCGGGGAATAACCTGTCATGCTAACTTGCAGCCTCTGTCCAGCCGTTTCTTTTTGTATCAAGCCATTTAACCGCCATTCTGATCTGCTGATTATGTATAGAATATTACTGCTCTCCTTAATTGTTTTCCTTCTCACCTGGCAGCCTGTGCTGGCCGCAGAGCAAAGTGCTGACCCTTACTCCGCATCCTCCAGCGCCTCTTCTGGCAGTCAACAGGTGACCATGGATTTCAACGATGTGGATATCAATGTCTTCATCAAATACATCAGCGAACTGACCGGCAAAAATTTTGTGGTTGACCGCGAAGTCAAGGGCAAGGTGACCATTATTTCGCCGGCCAGTGTTTCCGCAGGCGAAGCCTACCGTATCTTTGAATCGGTTTTGGAGGTGAACGGCTATGCCGCCGTGCCCAGCGGTTCAGTGGTGAAGGTTGTGCCCTCGGTGCAGGCCCGGTCTAAGAACATCGCCACCTATCGCGACGGCGAGATGCTGCCCGCCGAAGACCGAATCATCACCCGCATCGTCCGCCTCAAGCATGCCGGGGCCGACGAGGTGCGCGCCATGCTCACCCCGCTGGTGCCTAAAACGAGCATTATGGTGTCCCATGCGGATTCGGGCATTATCACCATCACCGACTACCAGTCCAACATCAAACGCCTTTTGGAGATTATCCGTTCCGTTGATGTGCCTGCCCGCAGCGAGGAACTGGCCATCATCCCGCTTACCCATGCCTCGGCTTCCAGCGCGGCCCGCGTGGTGGAGCAACTCTTTGCCCAGGAAGCCCAAGGCCAGCCAGGCCAGCGACCAACAACCATCAAGGTAACTCCTTATGACCGCGGTAACTCTCTGGTGGTTTATGCCCCGCCAGCAGCCATCAGCCGCATCCGCGCGGCCGTGGCCAAACTGGATGTGGATACCAGCGCCCAGCCGGATCAGGTGCAGGTGCTGACCCTGCAGCATGCGCGCGCAGAGGAGTTGGTTAAGGTGCTGATGGATCTGCCTCGGGAAGAGACTGCGGCGACCGGCCAGGAGACGGCCGGGGCAGACAAGATTCTGCGGCGGCCGGTTCTGACCAGGGATGTCAACATTGTTGCGGATGTGGAAACCAACTCCCTTATTGTTAACGGTCCCAGGGAGGAGTTCGAGGCTGTGGCCAACATCGTCAAGCAGCTTGATGTTCCCCGGCGCATGATCTACCTGGAAGCGCTCATAATGGAGGTGCAGGCTGATAAGGATTTCAGCATTGGTGTGCAATGGGGCGGCACCGGCACCTTTGATGGCGGTGATGGCACTCTGCATACCGGTTTCAGCGGTAACCCGGACTATCCTTATAACATCATCCGCGGGGTGACTGCTGATCCTGCCATCCTGCCTGCTGGCTTCACTCTGGGCGTACTCAAGCAGGGCATTGAAATTGGCGGAATCACCTTCCCTAACCTCGGCGCAGTGTTGAACGCCTATAAAAATGATAAAGATATTAATGTGATCGCCACCCCGCAGATCCTTACCACGGACAACAAAAAGGCCACCATCAAGGTCGGTGAAAACGTGCCCTACATCGTCAGCAAGAACACCACCGAGGCCCAGCAGGACTACACCAACTACGAATATAAGGATGTGGCCACCACCCTGGCCATCACCCCACAGATCAATCAGGCAGATGTGGTGCGCATGGATATTGGCGTGGAGGTGATCAAACTCAAGGCCTTAAACAGCGGCAACCCCACCACCTTTACCCGCGCTGCCGACACCACCGTAGTGGTGCAGAACGAGCAGACCGTGGTTATCGGCGGCATGATCGGCCAGGACACCAGCGAAGGGGAATACAAGGTCCCGCTTTTGGGCGATATCCCGGGTCTGGGCTGGCTGTTCAAATCCAGGGGCGAGTTAGAGAAAAAGACTAATCTCTTTATCTTCATCACCCCGCACATCATGGAAAACCCCAGCGAATTGAGCCGGGTGTTCGAGGAGAAGCGTGCTGAGGTGGAGACCATGCACAAAGAGCCGGGCGATGTGGCGGATCGTTTCCTGAACCGGAAAAAACCTTCGGAAGAAGCGGGCATGCTGGCGGACATGGGCTTTGTCAAGCTGCAGCAGCGCCAATTGGCGAATGCTCGCATGTATCTGCAACGGGCCCTGCGCAGCGACCCGGATAACCTGGCTGCCCTGGTGAACATGGGTTTACTGCTGGAACAGGAGGGCAAGCGCCGGGATGCGGCTGCCATGTTTGAGCAGGCCCTGGCCCAGCCGCTCTCGCCAGGCCCAGCCGACGCCCCACCCGTGGTGGGTGAGCAGAAGCTGCGCGAAAGCGCGGCTGCGCATTTGAGCCGCTTGCAGCGGGGCGGGCGGAACGACTGATATGGAGCCAAGCGAAGCCCAACAACCTATCTTGCCGCTGAATGCGGGTTTTCCCCTATTGGGCGAATTGTTGCAAAAGATCAGCAGCCTGGATGAGGCGGCGATTCAGGCTGCCCTGGCAGTGCAAGCGGAGAAGGGCGGCAGGCTGGGCGAAATCCTGCTGCGGCAAGGGCTTATCAGCGCGGATCAACTGGCAAGTGCCCTGGCTCAGCAATTCGGCCTGAACACCATGCTGCGCCTGCCTGAAGAGATCAGCACTTTTTTTGTCGGCAAGCTGAGCATTGCCAGCCTGAAAAAATTCAAGATGGTGCCAGTAGCCACGCCTGCATATTCCTACCTGGCCCTGGCAGATCCCCTCTATTTTCAGCAGGCGGATGATCTCTTGCGCCTTATTGATTGGGAGGGTGTAGCCTGGGTGCTTACGCCGGAGGTGGAGATTTTCAAGGCCATCAATGCGGCCTACGATCAGACCCGCTCCCAGGTGGCAGATCAGGTCATCCAGGATATGGATGAGGAAGATCCGGCCAGCATCCTCACCGCCATCGAGGAAACCGCTGATCTCCTGGACGACACCAGCGACACGCCGGTGATCAAGCTGGTTAACCTGGTTTTGTCACAGGCAGTGCGGGAAGGGGCAAGCGACATCCACATCGAACCCTACCGCGACCGGGTCAAGATCAGAAAACGGGTGGACGGCATCCTCTACGACATGTACACCCCGCCGCGACACGCCCAAGCCAAGCTGATCAGCCGCATCAAGATCATGGCTAACATGGATATTGCGGAAAAGCGCCTGCCCCAGGATGGGCGCATTGAAATCCGCATTGCCCAGCGCAACGTGGATATCCGTGTGTCCACCCTGCCCACTGCCTTTGGCGAGCGGGTGGTGATGCGCCTTTTGGACAAGAGCAACACCCTGTTGCCACTGAGCGCCCTGGGTTTAAGCGAGAGCGATTACCAGCATTTCCGTCAGTTGATTACTGCGCCGCACGGCATCATTCTGGTGACCGGGCCCACGGGCAGCGGCAAAACCACTACCCTGTATTCGGCGCTGAACACGCTCAACACGCCGGATATCAACATCATCACCATTGAAGATCCGATTGAATACCAGATTAACGGCATCAGCCAGATGCAGGTGAACGCGCGCATTGGCCTGAGCTTTGCCAGTGGGTTGCGCACCATTGTGCGCCAGGACCCGGATGTGATTCTGGTGGGAGAGATCCGTGATGGCGAGACCGCGCAAATTGCCATTCAGTCGGCCCTGACCGGGCACCTGGTCTTCTCCACTCTGCACACCAATGACGCGGCCAGCGCCATCACCCGTCTGATCGATATGGGGGTGGAGCCCTTTCTGGTGGCCTCGTCGGTGCATGCCATCATGGCGCAGCGCCTGGTGCGTACCATTTGCCCAGATTGCCGCGAACCCTACCAGCCCTCGCCGGAGCTGCTGCAACTGGCCGGGCTGCCTACGCAGCCCATGCAGGCCAGTACTGAATTACAATTTTACCGCGGCCGTGGCTGCCCCGCCTGTCTGCAGACCGGTTATAGGGGGCGTATCGGTATTTTTGAGCTGATGCAGTTGACTCCAGCGATCAAGAATTTGCTCTTGACCACTTCAGAGGCAGGCAGGATCAAGGAAGAGGCCATGGCCCAGCCGGACGGGGGGATGCGCACCCTGCGCGATGACGGCATCGCCAAAGTGCGGGCAGGGATTACCACGCTTGAGGAGGTTTTCCGGGTTACCTGATGAGCTGATTCATCTCAAAGATGGGCAAAAGCACAGCCACTACAATAAAGCCCACCGCCGCACCCATGATGAGGATCATCATGGGTTCGATCATGGAGGTCAGTGCCATGATTTTGCTTTCCAGTTCGCGCTCGTAGCTGTCGGCTGCGCGGGCCAGCATGGTGTCCAGCTCGCCGCTCTGCTCACCCACAGCCATCATCTGCACCAGCATGGGCGGAAAGTACGGCTTGCCCCGAAAGTGCGCGGCCAGGCTCTGGCCTTTTTCAAGCTCCAAGCGGGCATCCTGCACGGTGCGGGCAATGTGGACGTTACCCACCAGGTTGCTGACAATGCTCAGTGCATCCACCAGAGGCACGCCCGAATGCAAAAGGCTGGCCAGCGAGCGGGCAAAACGGGCCGCAGCCTGTTTGCGGATCAGCCCCCTAATAAAGGGCAGCGAGAGTTGCAAGCGGTGCCAAAGGCGTTCGCCTTCTGCTGTGTGCCGATAGTGACGCAGCCCGGCAATGCAGGCAAACACAAGCAGCAGGAGCGGCAGCCAGTAACTGCGCAGCAGGCCACTTAAACCCATGAGCAGGGTGGTGGCCAGGGGCAGAGCCTGCTCCCTGCCTTCAAAAACGCTGGTGATGCTGGGCAGGATGAAGGTGATGAGAAAGGCCAGCACCACCACGCCCACCACAGCCATGAAGACCGGGTAGAGCAGAGCGGCGCGCACCCTGGCCTGCAGGGCCTGCTGGCCTTCGCCAAATTCCGCCAGTTGTTCCAGCACCAGGTGCAGGGTGCCGGAGGCCTCACCCGCGCGCACCATATTGATATAGAGAGGGGAAAATATCCTGGCATGGTTGCTGAGGGCGCTACTGAAGGCATGCCCTTCATTGACCGCCTCGCGCAGTTGGGCCAGTATTGTTTTCAGGGCCCGCTGTTCGCCCTGTTCAATCAGGCTGCCCAAGGCCGGGGCCAGGGGAATGCCTGCGCTCAGCATGGTGGCAAGCTGACGGGTGATAAGGTGGATATCCTGCTGCCTGATTCTGGTCCCTCTGAAAAAGGGCACAGAAAAGCCTTGGATGCTGAAGCGCGCTTTGCTGGCCGTCTCTTCAATTGTAACTGGATAGTTACCCTGACTACGGATTTTCTGGCGGGCAGCCGCAGGCGAATCGGCATCAACAATGCCCTGGATGGTTTTACCCGCCGTGTTCAGGGCAGTGTATTCATAAACAGGCATGGAGGGCAAGGCTGCTGGGGTTGAGGCCTTGCCTTTGGCGGGCAGGGCTGTGCATGGGAGCGAAACTGTGGTATAAAGAAAGGCTGATTACAATGACCAGCGCGGTTTTTTCAGGCGCTGGCAACAGCAAAAAGATACCGGCGGCCCGAAGGCGGGTCAAGGGAAATTGCCCTGATTGTGGCCTGATGAACAGGCTGTTCGTGTATGGGAACACACCATGCTGCATGAGTTGCGCATTCAAAATTTGGCGCTCATCGATACGCTCCATCTGGATCTGTCCTCGCGGGAGAGCGGCCTGACCGTGCTCACCGGCGAGACCGGCGCAGGCAAGTCCATCATCCTGCAGGCGGTTAATCTGCTCACCGGCGGGCGTGGTTCCAGCACCTGGGTGCGCAGTGACAGCGACCAGGCAGCCATTGAGGCAGTCTTTTCCCTGGCACCCTCCAACCAGGCGCTGCACGAGCTCCTGGCAGAGCATGGCCTGCAGGATGAGGTCAGCGGGCAGTGCATTATCCGCAGGATTCTGCATAAAGATGGTCGCTCCCGCCTCTTTGTAAATGACCAGGGAGTAACCGCCAAACTGGCCGCCGAGCTGAGCAGCCATCTGGTCAATATTGCCAGCCAGCACGATCAGCAGCAGCTCCTCAATGCCCGCACACATCTGGATTTCCTCGACAGCTACGCTGAGCTTGGCGAATTGCGCCAGAACTACAGCGCTGACTACCAAAGCTGGCGGCAGGCAGCTGAGGCGCTCAGCAAGTTGCATGAACGTGAGGCCAACAGGGAGCAACAGCATGAGTTTCTGCGCCTGCAGGTGGAAGAGATTGCCAAAATACAGCCGCAGCCGCAGGAGGATGAGACCCTGATTCGCGAGCGCGATCAGCTCAAGTCTTCGGAAATGCTGCTGCAGAGCGTGGGTGCGGCGGAGCGGCAGTTGAATGCGGCCCAGGATATGCTGGTGGAGATCAAAAAGAAGCTGGATCAGGCTGTACTGTTGGATAATGAACTGACTTCCCTGGCTGAGCGGGTTACGACCACTGGTTTTGAAGTGGAGGACTTGGCTGCCTTGGCAGCCAAATATTTGGCGGATCTGCCCACCGATACCAGCCGCTTGGAGCTGATTGCCGGCAGGCTGGCGGATTTGAAGCAGTTGCAGCGCAAATATGGGCCCACGCTTGAAGATGTGCTTGGCTTTGCCGAAAAAGCGGCGGCAGAGCTGGAGGTGCTGGACACCATGGAAGAGCAAATCCGGCGGGCAGAAAAGGAAGAAGCTAGCCAGTTGCGCAGGGCGCAGGAGAGCGCAACACTGCTCAGTCAGGCCAGGAGCGAGGCTGCAACGAAAATGGCCGCCCAGATGGAGGCTGAACTGGCCTCGCTCAACTTTCCCCAGGCAGTGTTTGTGGTGGCGGTAGAGAAACCGGAAGGGGGCAGTGTTGAAACGCTGCGCCCCAGTGGCTGCGATGAGGTGGAATTTCTCTTTTCCGCCAATCCGGGCGAGCCCGCTAAGCCGCTTTCCCGCATTGTTTCCGGCGGCGAGCTTTCCCGCATGCTGCTTGCCATGAAGTGCCTCTTGGCGCGGCGCGATCAGGTGGCAACCGTCATCTTTGATGAGGTGGATGCAGGTATTGGCGGCCAGACCGCCGAGGCCGTGGCTGGCAAAATCAGCGAGCTGGCCGGGCATCACCAGGTACTGTGCATCACCCATCTGCCCCAGATTGCGGCCCGGGCTGATCTCCACTTCAAGGTGGCCAAGCAGGTAGAACAGGGCCGCACCAGTACCGGCATCGCCCTCTTGAGTGAAGCGGAGCGCCATGCAGAGCTTGCGCGCATGCTTGATGGCGAGCAGGCAAGCGCCCAAACCCATGCCTACGTGCGCGAGCTGATGGCGCGCAAGTCCCGGAGTGCGGATTCGTGAGTATTACAGCGCTGGCTCTTTTTTCCGGCGGTCTGGATTCCATTCTCGCCTGCCGGGTGGTGATGGCCCAGGGGGTGAAGGTGGTGGCCCTGCGATTCATCACCCCTTTTTTTGAGGCGGATGTTGACGATGTTGCGGCCTACAGTGCGGCTGTGCAGGAAAAATACGGCATCCGGGTTAAGGTTATGGATGTCAGCCATGACTTCATCAACATGCTCAAGGCGCCGCAGCACGGCTTTGGCCGCCATTTTAACCCCTGCATTGACTGCAAAATTTTCATGCTGCGCCAGGCGCGCAGCCTTATGCTAGAGTATCAGGCTAGCTTTCTTATCACCGGCGAGGTGCTGGGGCAGCGGCCCATGTCGCAGCGGCGCGATACCCTGCGGGTGATTGAGCGCGAATCCGGCTGCGAAGGCATTTTGCTCAGGCCCCTGTGCGCTCAGCTCATGTTGCCCACCCAGGCGGAACTGCAGGGCCTGGTTGAGCGCGAGCAGCTCTTGCGTATATCCGGCCGCGGCCGCACAGAACAGCAGCAATTGGCCGCGCATTTTCAGATCCACGATTATCCGGCTCCGGCTGGCGGTTGTTTACTGGCCGACGTGAACCTGGCTGCCCGTTTTCGCCATTTTTCACCAGGCATTTTTGCCGAGGCCAAAGGTGCTGCCCTGGTGGATGATTTCCGCTTGCTCCTCTTTGGGCGGCATTTTGAACCTGCGCCGGGTCTGTGGTTTGTTCTGGGCCGGGATCAAAAGGATAACGAGCGGATCATGGCCCTGCGTCAGCCGGATGACTGGCTCCTGCACATGGTAGACCGGCCTGGGCCAGTGGGCCTGCTACGGAGGAGAGCAGCAGCCGAATTGACTGCGTTACAGTTGGACGAGCTTGAAGCCACCCTGGCCGGGCTGCTGCTGCGCTACGCGAAAAAAGTTGAGGGCAGGGCAGCGGCAGGTGTGGTGCGCATTGAGCGGGATACTGGCGTACAGGAGGCGCGTTTTGATCCGCTTGCCGATGAGCAGGTTCAGGAGTTGATGGTTTGATGGCAGCAGGCGAAAGACACGGCAGGGCCGATTTATCTCGCCTCCAAGCTATCTTCCTGGATTACGACAACAGGAAATTCCCTTTTTAACCC
The DNA here is from genome assembly GCA_012744275.1 of Desulfobulbaceae bacterium. Taxonomy (GTDB): domain Bacteria; phylum Desulfobacterota; class Desulfobulbia; order Desulfobulbales; family Desulfobulbaceae; genus Desulfobulbus. Next base: position 35,751 of record JAAYIE010000003.1, on the reverse strand, counting down.
ACAAAGATGTACACAAAGCAAATCGGTCTGGAAACTTTTTTGACCGTTTCAGGGTGCAGCTTGCCTCCAAACCAGCGGCTACTGTCCTGAGTTATGTCTCTAAGGATTGCCATTTATTACATTCATTACGCAGTGTCGCAGCATTACTGTCCGTGACGCTGCGAGGCTGCAAACATTTCCGCATAATTATTTTTTAGAAGGATCACAAATGCAGCAGTACATTTAGGTAGGATATGCCTGACGAGACCAGACCACATATTCACGTCGCTTGCGCAATCATTGAACGGGGCGGTCTTGTACTTGTTGCTCAACGCAGCGAAACTATGACCCTTCCGCTGAAGTGGGAGTTTCCCGGCGGAAAGATTCGACAGGATGAATCTCCTGAAGGATGTATTGTCCGAGAAATACATGAAGAGATGGGAGTGAAAGCTATCATTACCAGCCAGCTCAACCCATCTACGCACAGTTATTCTTTCTTTACGGTGACCTTGTACCCGTTTATCTGTTCCTTAAATAACGAAGAGCCCCGCCTACTCGAGCATGCAGCCTTGCAATGGCTCCCTCTGGATAAACTCCACACAGTAGACTGGGCAGAGGCTGATCTGCCAGTCTTGGCTTCTTATTGCCGCCACCGGCATGAGACTTGGGATTAATGGAAAAGCCATCATTCGGCATATACGACGCCCTGCTCGATAAATCTTGGCAGGATATCCTCGGTCAAATTCCTGAATTACGGACGATTTTCGGTAAAGTTGACGAAGAGGAACAGCCGGCCCGTTACACCGCTTTTGTCGCAAAAATTATCGAACAAACTCTGCGAGAAGTTGATAAGCCAGAAAAGCGGCTGTCCTTGGCAAATCGGATAATCGACCTGCTTGTCGAAGAGACGGGATTGGCGCACCTGGAACAGCATAAACTCGTAGCAGTACGAAAGGCCCTTCTGCTGGAGATCACCCCTCCTCATTACAGTCGGCCAGGCATTGCCAGGCCTCAGACTTCTATAGTGGAAAGCAGCCTTTTTACGGGCGCCCCTCGGGAGCCGCAGTTGGTTCATGAGCTGCTGGAGGAAATGCGTTCGGCGGATGAAGTCGATATCCTGGTCTCGTTCATTAAATGGTCTGGACTGCGGTTGTTAAGGGCCGGATTTGAAGAGTTGCGGGAACGTAAGGTTCCGGTCCGGCTCATCACAACTTCATACATGGGGGCATCCGACGCGCCGGCCATTGAATGGCTAGCAGCAGAACCCAACGTCGAGATCAGAATTTCCTACGACACCGGGAGGACAAGGCTCCATGCCAAGGCCTACCATTTTAAGAGAAAGTCCGGATTTTCCACCGGCTATATTGGCTCGGCAAACATGTCCCATGCTGCTATGACCAGTGGCTTGGAATGGAATCTTAAGGTTACGGCTCAGGATTCGCCGCATATCCTGGAGAAGTTTACCGCTGAGTTTGCTACCTATTGGCACAGCCGTGAATTTGTTTCTTTCGATCCTCACGACGCGGTGCCGCTCCGCCAGGCCATCGCCCGTGCTCGGGCTGCCGGCGCCAATTCGCCCGCCGTCTTCTTTGACTTACGCCCACACCCCTTCCAGGAACGAATACTCGAAGCCCTGGAGAGAGAGCGGGCAGCCCGCCAGCACTTTCGAAATTTGGTCATCGCTGCGACAGGCACTGGCAAGACGGTCATTGCTGCCTTTGATTATAAGCGTTTTTATTTGCAGAAGAACCGACAGGCCAATTTACTTTTTATTGCTCACCGTCAAGAAATCTTGCAACAGGCCCTTAGTACTTTCCGAAACGTATTGCGCAACGCAAATTTTGGTGAGTTGCTGGTCGGTCCCTTTACTGCCACACGTCTGGAGCATCTTTTTTGCTCAGTGCAGATGCTTGCCAGCCGGCGGTTATGGGAACAAGTAGGGCATAAATTTTACGACTATATCGTGGTTGATGAGGCTCATCATGGCCCAGCATCCAGCTATCGACCGCTTTTCGACCACTTTTCCCCGAAAATTTTACTTGGCCTTACCGCCACCCCGGAACGGATGGATGGTGGCAATGTAGCCACCGATTTTGGCAACCGTTTTGCTGCCGAAATCCGCCTTCCCGAGGCGCTGGAAGAAAAACTCCTCTGTCCCTTCCATTATTTTGGTGTAGCAGATCCAGTGGTCATTGATGCGGACCGTTTTTGGCGGAATGGCCGATATGATGTGGGCGAACTTGAAAAAGTCTACATCGGCGCCCATCCTCAGGCGAGGCAAAGGCTTGATGCCATCTTTGGGGCATTGGATCGGTATGAACCCAACCTAGAGGCAGTCAAGGGTGTGGGGTTCTGTGTTTCCATCAATCATGCTCGGTTTATGGCAGCGGCGTTCAACGAGCGAGGCATTCCCGCTGACGCCTTTGTCTCTGATACTGACCATGCGAGTTGTGCTGCCATGCTGGAAGAGTTGAGGATGGGTCGGCTCTCCTTCCTGTTTACTGTGGATAAGTTAAGTGAAGGGATTGACCTGCCGGAAATCAATACCGTGCTCTTTCTGCGCCCCACGGAGAGTCTGACCGTTTTCCTCCAACAACTGGGCCGGGGCTTGCGACATGCGCCGGGAAAGGATTGTCTCACCGTACTCGATTTCGTCGGCCAGGTGCACCGGCGCTATCGCATGGACACCAAACTGAAGGCCCTGTTACCGAAGCATCGTTTTTCTATCGACCGTGAAGTGGAGCACAATTTTCCCCATCTGCCGTCGGGCTGCTCGATCCAGTTGGACAAGCTTTCCCGGCAGTATGTTCTTGAGAACATCAGAACCAACCTTCGCAACTTAGCTACTCAGGTGCCGGAAAGGTTGCGGACATTTACCGCCGAGACTTCGCAGGAACTCACCTTTGGTAATTTCGTGCGCTACCACGACTACGAGCCGGAAAGGCTGCTGGTGGCCGAAAGCTGGACCGGGTGGAAAGCGCGAGCCCAGTTAGCGCCTGTACCTGCTGACCCCGATCTTGACCGCCTTAAAAAAGCCCAGGTGCGGGCCGCCTTTGTTTCCGGGCCTAGGGAGCTGGCACGCCTCCGCTGTGTGGTCAATGCACTCAGGCAGGAAAAGGTGGGAAAGGCTCTCATCTTGGCCGGTGAATACGCAAATGCGATCCACTATCGTTTGTGGGCGGTCCATGGTGCACCCCTCGGCATAGCTTCTTTGGAAGAGTCTTTTCAGCGGCTAAGCCGAAATCCTTCTATGCTCGATGATATCGATGAAGTCTTGGCTTGGGCGGAAATGGTGACACCGGTTAACGGCATCCTTCCGGAATTACCCTTTGCCTGTCCGCTTGAATTGCATGCCCGTTATGGCAGTAAAGATATTTTAGCGGCCTTAGGTGCAGCAACCTTGGCGAGTGCTGGTCAACGAGGCGTGGGAGTTTTGCATTTTGTGGAGGTGCGGACTTATGTACTCTTAGTTACTTTTCAGAAAACCGAAAAGGAATTTTCGCCTAGCACCATGTACGCTGACTATCCAATCAGCCGGGAACTTTTGCATTGGGAATCACAGGCTAACACGGCCCAGCATCACAACGACGGTCAGAATTTGATATATCATCAGTCGCGAAGCTATACGATTCTGATTTTTGCTCGCGACCAGAAAAAGTATAATAACTGCACGGTGCCCTTCACCTATCTTGGGCCGGCAGAGCGGGTGAGCTATGAGAGTGAAAGGCCGATTAAGATGGTCTGGCGCCTTCGATATTCAATGCCGGTGGATATGTTTGAAGAAAATCGTCGGGGCGGTTGATACTCATGATAAAGACTCAAATTTGTCCCAGAAAAAACCTTTGGATTTGGATTGTCAGGAGATGTTTAAAATGAATGTATCCTACAAAGCAGTGTATTTCGGAGGCGCGTACAGATTTATTCCTGGCCTCTGCAGGTGACATAGGCGGGTGTTTTCCGCATGAGCCTTCTTCTTGTATTAAAACATTGAATCATCTTTACCTCAGTCAGCTTGATGGTATAGTGCCACCTTGGTTGCGAAAGGAACTCGCCATCCTGCGGCGAGAGTGCGGGCAGGAGTTGTACCTGAGCGGTGGCAGTCTGCGTGACCTACTGTTGGGCCGCATACCGCATGACATTGACTTGACCATAGCCCAGGGCGCGCAGCATTTTGCACAAACGCTCGCTGAATGCACAAACGGTGCTTTTGTGCCTCTGGATGCGGGCGAAGACGTGGCCAGGGTGGTGAGTGGCGGCCTGGTGATTGATGTGGCTGCCTTCCGAGAAGGCACAAACACAATTGAAGAAGATCTGCAGTTGCGGGATTTTACCATCAATGCCCTGGCTGTTTCTCTGGATAACCTGCTTGACGGACAAGCTGGGGATACCGGCCTAGCGCTTCCCCTGCTTGATCCTTGTGGTGGCTATGCCGACATCAAAGAGCGCCTCATCCGCATGACCCATGCCGAGGCCTTTAGCAGCGATCCCCTGCGTATGTTGCGTGCCTTTCGCCTGGCTGCCACCCTTGACTGCAGGCTGGATACGGCAACCAGTGCGGCCATCCAGCGCGATCATGCGCTCATCAGACGTTCCGCTGCCGAGCGGGTGGCTGCAGAGCTGAATGCGCTTATGCTGTCCCCCCGCAGCCATGGGGCCATTCTGGCCATGCAGGCAAATGGTCTTCTTTTTGAGGTTTTGCCAGAACTGGCTGCGAGCGCAGGCGTGCAGCAGCCCGCCAGCCATCATCTTGATGTGCTTGGTCACAGTTTGGAAGCCCTGCACCAGGTTGAACTGCTCATCGCCGAGCCGGAGCAGGGTTTCCCGGGTTGCGGCCAGCTTATGCGCGCTTGGCTGAGCGATGAGCACAACATCCTCATCCTGAAGTGGGCGGCGCTCTTGCACGATCTGGGTAAACCCGCCACCTGGGCCCAGGCTAGCGGGCCGGATGGCCGCATCACCTTTTATCAGCACGAACAGGCTGGCGTTGCGCTGGTTCAGGCTCTGGCTAAGCGCTTGCGTTGGAGCACCAGGCAGACCGAGCGTATTTCGCTCCTCATTAGCCAGCACATGCGGCCCTTTCACCTGCTCAACGTGGCCCGCCAGGGTGATTTGAGTTTGAAGGCCTGTATCAGGCTGGTGCGAGCCGTGGGCGAGGAGTTACCGGGCCTCTTGCTGCTGGCCCAGGCCGATGCTCTGGCTGGCAAAGGAGAGTCGCGGCCGGAAAACATGGAGCACGAGGTGGCGGAACTGGCCACACGTTTGCAGCAGGTGCGGGACGATCGGGTGCTGCCGGTGCAGAGCAGTCCACCCCTTTTGGGTGGCAGAGACTTGATCGAAGAGCTTGGCTTGACCCCAGGGCCCTTGTTCAGAACCATCCTTGAGGCCGTGGACCTGGCCCGCATGGAAGGCGAGATCACAAGCCGCGCCGAGGCGTTGGGCCTTGCCCAAAGCATGGCGGCTGCAATCGTTCAAGAAGAAAAGGTTGGCAAATAAACCATGCGCAAGGAAAAAGATTTTTACTTCCACAAGGCGAAAAAGGACAACTATCCGGCCCGCTCGGTCTACAAGTTGGAAGAGGCCCAGCTTAAGCACCGTTTTTTGAAGCCTGGTCAGCGGGTGCTGGACCTGGGTTGCCATCCGGGCAGTTGGAGCCTGTATGCGGCCAGTTGTGTCGGCCCAAAGGGCGTGGTCGTCGGGGTAGATCTGCAGCGCCCAGCGGAGCCGCAAAAAGCCAATGCTGAAATGCACAGGCTTTGTTATGATGTCTTTTCTGAGGAACTCATTGGTGTTTTGCACAAAAAGTGGCCTGGTTTCCATGTGCTGCTCAGTGACATGGCCCCAGCCACCACTGGCAGCCAGTATGCGGATCATCAGCAGTCACTCAGGCTCTGTCGCCGGGTGCTGGAACTGGCGCAGCGCCTCCTGCACGATAATGGCACTCTGTACTGCAAGGTGTTTCAAGGGGCGGATTTCCCTGCCTTCCTTAAGGAGTGCAAAGCACTGTTTACCACGGTCAAGGTGCTGAAACCGCAGAGTTCCCGTCAGGAAAGCCGAGAGGTCTTTGTGCTGGGCCAGGGCTACCAGCGGCCAAAATTGCCCGAAACAAACCGTTGAATTTAAAGGAGTAACACGCGTGTCCGGCCATTCAAAGTGGAGTACCATCAAGCGGAAGAAGGGAGCAAATGACGCCAAGCGCGGCAAAATGTTCACCAAACTGATCAAGGAAATCACCCTTGCCGCCAGAACCGGCGGCGGCGATCCAATGGGCAATCCGCGCCTGCGCAGTGCCATTACCGCCGCCAAGACAGAAAATATGCCCAAGGACAATATCGACCGGGCCATTAAAAAAGGCACAGGCGACCTGGATGGGGCTGTGTACGAAGAAATCCTCTACGAGGGTTATGGGCCGGGCGGGGTTGCCATCTTGGTGGAAACCATGACCGACAATAAGAACCGTACCGTTGCCGACATCCGTCATTTTTTTGCTAAAAGTGGCGGCAATCTGGGCGAGTCCAACTGTGTGGCCTGGATGTTTGACAAGAAAGGCTCGATGATTGTGAACAAAGAAGATGTGCGCGAAGACGCGCTCATGGAATTGGCCCTGGAGGCAGGAGCTGAGGACATTGTTGAGGAGGAAGACAGCTATCAGATCCTGACTGCGCCAGAAGATTTTAACGACGTGGTGGAGCAGCTTGAGGCCAATAATTTCCAGTTCAGCGATGCCGGGCTGGTTATGATCCCGCGAACCACGGTTGAGGTCAGCGAGGAAAAGACTGCCCAATCAATCCTGCGTTTGCTGGAAAGCCTGGAAGATCACGATGATGTGCAGAAGGTGCATGCCAACTTCGACATCCCCGACGAAATAATGGAAAACCTCTCCTGATGGCAATACAGCGGCAAGATGTATGCGCATTCTGGGGATAGATCCGGGTTCGCGGATTACGGGCTATGGCCTTATTGAGAGCCGGCGCAACCAGCTTGAGTTTATTGCCTGCGGCACCATCCGTACTGCTGGCGAGGCAAACTTTTCCCGCCGCCTGCTGGTTATTTTTTCTGATATAAGTGAAGTGATCAGCAGTTATGCGCCCGAAGTGGCTGCGGTGGAGGAGGTGTTCGTCGCCCGCGATCCCCGCGCTGCTCTTAAGCTTGGTCATGCCCGCGGAGCTGCAGTGGTGGCTGCCCTGCACCAAGGCGTGGAGGTTTTCAACTACAGCCCTCGCCGGGTCAAGCAAACCGTGGCTGGTTATGGCCAGGCCGATAAGGCCCAGATTCAGTACATGGTGCGGATGCTGCTCAGGCTGAATGCCGCGCCCTCAAGCGATGCGGCGGATGCCCTGGCCCTGGCCATCTGCCATGCGCACCACAGTTTTGTCTGATTCCAATTTCATTTTAAATGCTCTTAAATACTGGCTTTGGAAAATACCCGCAGGGCGTACCTCTATGTACACTGGCGTCGTATTTTCTTTGTCTCTTTGGTACATTGTTTTTGTCATGATTGCTGCCCTGCGAGGAAAAATTATTCAGAAAAATCCGAACCACACTGTGGTGGATGTGAATGGGGTGGGCTACGAGGTGCTGATTTCACTACGCACCTACGAGGTCTTGCCAGAGCTGCACCAGGAGATGCAATTTTTTGTGCAAACCATTGTACGGGCAGATGCCATGAGCCTCTACGGGTTTGCCTCAGCTGATGAGAAAAAACTGTTTTTATTATTGATTGGCGTTTCCGGCATTGGCCCGAAACTGGCCCTGACCGTGCTGGGCGGGCTTGGCCCGGCTGATCTGCAAGGGGCCATTGCCAGCCGGGACCTTGCCCGTCTGACCTCAGTGCCGGGTATAGGCAAGAAGACAGCTGAGCGCATCTGCATGGAACTGGCCGATAAGGTGGGGGCGCTGAGTGGTTTTGCCGCAGTTCCTGTGGAGGCCGGTGGTACAGGCGCAGGCATGCAGGCTGCTCCGCAGGCAGACGCAGCCTCTGCCCTGGTGAATCTGGGCTATACGGAACAACAGGTTTGGCAGGCACTGCGCAGTCTGGAGAAGGAGCAGGATGCCGCAGGTTTTGCGGTGGAAGACTGGCTGCGCCGGGCTCTGCGTCTGCTGGCTGGCAGATAAAGTGCGTGACCATGAAATTTTTTGTTCTTGCATGAGGTGCCTTCGGTGAAACACGAGGAGCCGCTCAGCGGTAAACGCCTGGTGGATGCGGAACTGGAAGAAGAGGATTTGCTCGCCCCTGGCGTGGAAATTCGTCCTCGCAGCCTGACAGAGTATATCGGCCAGCAACAGGTCAAGGACAGCCTTAACATCTTTATCCAAGCGGCCCGGCTGCGCGGGGAGGCACTTGATCATGTGCTTTTCCACGGTTTTCCAGGCTTGGGCAAGACCACGCTCGCCTACATAATTGCCAATGAGATGGGCGCGGGTATTAAGGTGACCTCGGGGCCAGTGATTGAGCGAGCAGGCGATCTGGCCGCTATCCTCACCAGCCTGCAGGAGGGGGATGTGCTTTTCATTGATGAAATCCACCGCCTCAACCATGTGGTGGAGGAAATCCTTTACCCTGCCATGGAGGATTATCAACTCGATTTGGTCATTGGTCAGGGGCCGGGAGCGCGTTCCGTCAAGATGGATCTGCCCCGCTTCACCTTGGTGGGCGCCACCACCCGTACCGGCCTTCTAACCCCGCCCCTGCGCGATCGTTTTGGTGTGATTTTACGCCTCGACTACTACAGCCCAGAAGAACTTGCCACCATAGTGCAGCGTTCTGCCCGTTTATTTCAGATTGAGATCGCGGCGGATGGTGCGCTGGAAATCGGCCGACGCTCCCGCGGCACGCCCCGTATTGCCAACCGGCTCTTGCGTCGAGTGCGGGATTTTACCGAGGTGGGCGGTCATGCCCGCATCACCAGCGAGGTGGCAGACAAGGCCCTGGACATGCTCCAGGTCGATCGCTTCGGTCTGGATGAAATGGATCGGCGTATCCTCCTGACTTTGATTGAGAAGTTTCAGGGCGGTCCGATTGGCCTGGAAACCCTGTCCACCGTAGTCTGCGAAGAAAAAACCACCCTGGAAGACGTTTACGAACCCTTCCTTATCCAGTCGGGCTTTCTCATGCGTACTCCACGCGGCCGGGTTGCGACACCCGGTGCCTATGCCCACTTTGATTTGCCCTTCCGCACCAGCGCCATGTACCAGGCTGGCCTTTTTGATGATCCTGCCCCGCAGGAATGAGCCTGCATCATCGTTTTTTTCTTTATTTTTTCAGTAATTTCATATTGTTGATCAGAATGCCCTTTTGAGGTGAAGTGGTGCTGTATTCCTGCAGGCATAGCTTCGCAGCTCTTGGTTATTCCTTTCTTTTTTCTTGACTTCTTACCCGTGGGCTGTTTATTTTGTGGTTAATAGTGGTGTAAAGTGGTTGGAAGGTGGGGTTAAGAGGTTCAGTTGATCAATCCGTAGCCTGGTGATGTGGTGCTCGAGTTTGAAGGTAATTCAGAGCATAGCTTGGACCCAAAGGGCCGCTTGAACATTCCCACTCGTTTTCGCGAGGTGTTAAGGGATGTGTATGACACGGATATGGTCAAGGTTACCCTGTGGAAGGATTGCCTGCGGGCGTATCCGTTGCCGGAATGGGAAGACCTGATGCGGAAATTGAATGCAGAAGGGTTGAAGCACCGCATGGGCAGCAAATTCATCCGCACCCTGACCACCAGTGTAGTGGAATGCCCGGTTGATAAGCAGGGACGCATCCTGTTGCCACCCAAGACTAGAAGCGATGCCGGTATTGACAAGGATGTGGTGGTGGCCGGTGTGCTGCAGCATTTCGAGATTTGGGACAAGGATGCCTGGCAGCGCGAATTTGAAGACATGCACGCCTCCTTTGATGCCTACGAGGAGATCATGGCTGCAGTGGGCGTGCTGTAGGCTCTATATATGGCAGGCGCGCCGGGACATGTGCCGGTTCTGCTGCATGAGGTGCTCCACTGGTTGGCACCCAAAGACGGCGGTGTCTACGTTGATGCAACCCTTGGTCTGGGCGGACACAGCAGGGCCATTCTGGAAGCGTCAGCACCGGGCGGCAGGGTGATCGGTTTTGAATGGGACAGTCAGGCAGCGACAATAGCTAGAGAAAATCTGGCTGAATTTGCAGACAGAATACAGATTGTGCCGGCCTCCTATGTCGGTTTGCAAGATGAGCTGGCCCGGCTGCAGATAAGCGGGATTGATGGGCTGGTCGCAGATTTGGGTGTTTCATCGCTGCAACTTGATGCCGGCGAACGGGGATTCAGCTTTATGGTGGATGCGCCGCTGGATATGCGCATGGATAAAAGCAGGCAGCTGGATGCCACAGGCCTGCTTGCAGCAGTATCAGAGACGCAACTGGCTGATCTGCTTTACTACTACGGCGAGGAGAGGCAGGCGCGGCGTATCGCCCGTCACCTGGTACAGGCCAGAGAGGTTGAGGCGATTGTCGGAACTAAGCAGCTGGCCCGCTTGGTAGCGATGGCTGTGCCCAGGAAATATCATCCCCACAGGGTGCATGTGGCTACCAAGACATTTCAGGCCCTGCGCATCGCCGTGAATGGCGAGCTAGAAAATATAGAGACACTGCTCAGGACGGCGCCGGCAGCGCTCAAGCCCGGAGGGCGTATGGCAGTTATCGCGTTTCATTCTCTGGAGGATCGTTTGGTGAAGCAGGCCATTGAACAAGATGTAATGCTGCAAGCCCTGTACAAAAAGCCACTTGAGGCGACAGAGGAAGAAACTAGAAAAAATCCCCGCGCCCGCAGTGCCAAAATGCGGGTGGCCGAGCGGCGATACAGTTGAGATAAAGGTTCCGCTCACTATCTGGAGCGACAGCTAACACGGTGAGGTGCAGCATGATCAGCAATACACAAATTCGACCCTACAGATATCCCTGTGCACAGGCCAGTGGGCCCAAGATTCACCTGGCAGGGCTCGGGCTGCGATTTTTTAATCTGAGCGGGCAGCAGCGGGCAGCCGTACTGGTGTTGGCTGCTTTTGCCTGCAGCGTCGGACTGTTAAGTTCCTTCAGCATCCACGCCAAGGCAAACACGGTGCAAGCAGCCATCATACAGATTCAGCAGCACAATACTGCTCTTTATGATGAAAATATTCGCCTTTTAAGTGCACGGGCTCAACTCAGCTCCAAGGAGAGGATAAGCAAAATCGCCGGCACCAGGCTCCAGTTGTTTGAACCACGTGCAGACCAGGTTCAGCGCATGTAGGAATTGTATGGTCAAGATCGTCAGTTCCAAAAACAGAAAGAAGCGGCGAGGTCTCAAGATCTTTTTAAGCGTTGTTTTGCTGGCAGCGGCTGGGGCTGTTCTGTATGGAATCCCTCCCTCCCTCCTGGATATCAGCAGGATTATCCAGTCAGCTGCCGGCAAAATTCCTCGCAATACAGCGGGCCTAGAGCCCGCTGTTTCTGTTTTAAGAGGAGCAATATACGATCAGCGCTTCAACGAAATGGCAGTGAGTTACCGGCTGTACCGGTTGAGCGTGCGGCCTGCCGATGTGGCCGATCATAAGCACACAGCTGAATCTCTGTCGCAGGTGATTGGTAAAAAGGCGGCAGAAATTGAAGGCAGCATGAAGAGCTCTAGGCAGACGGTAGCATTGATGGAGGATCTGGATGAGCATCTGGCCGCCGCCATCGAGGCCCTTGAGCTGCCCGGGGTCTTGTGTACTCCAATTGAAGCGAGGTTCTACCCTGCCCATACTGCAGCCTCGCATGTGCTTGGTTTTATGGGTGACAAAGCAGGTCTTGCCGGAGTGGAAGGTCGTTATGATGCAGTGCTGGCCTCCCGCACCGTGCGTAGCAGCAATATCCCTGATATCGACTTTCAGGGGCGTGAGAGTTTAGGGGCGAAGTCGGTGGACCTGATCCTGACCTTGGATCTGCGTCTGCAGCGCCAGCTGGAGCAGTTGTTTCGCGAGTACCTGGCCGCCCAGGGCATGGAAGGAGGCATGGGGCTTTTGCTGGAACCTGGGAGTGGGCGCATTTTGGCTTTGGTTAACCAGCCGTCATTCAACCCGAATTATTTTTGGAAAGCCAATGAAGGCAATCGGGTCAACCGTATTTACAGCCATTTGCTCGACAAAGACCTTATACGGCCAATTTTGGTGCGGGCCGCTGAAATAGAACGGCAAGGCATCGATGGACCGCCACTTTTACCGGAGACCGTGGCTATGCTGGATTATGGTTTCAGCGACGCCATGCTCGACAACTTTGAGCATCGTATCCGACTCTACGATTCGGTTTCAGATAACTGGGAGGGCGGTTCCTCGCAAAAAAATCTTGAAGGAGGGGATGATGCGGTGACCGGCGTCCAGGTGGGGGCTACCCTGGCTAGCTTGGTGAACGGTGGCTGGCGCATTAACCCCTATGTGGTTGACTCGATTTACGACCATGCCAGCTCAACCCGGTTTTATCGAAAGAGTGACGGCACCGGTCGGGCCCATGTGCTCGACCCGGCGCTGAGTGTGAAGATCCGTCGCAACCTGTTTTCCAACTGGGTTTCCGATAAGGACAACAAAATTTTATACATGGGAGAAACTGAGCGGATGGGCACAGGCAGTGAGCCTGGCGAATACTCCGTCCAGCGTCTTTTTGCCGGACTGACGCCGGCTGTACACCCGCAGTTTCTTCTGGTTATGGCTGTTGAAAAAAATGAAAGTCGGCCTCAGCCGAAGGGAGATTTGGCTAAGGAGGACACGTTGCGCCAACTTGGGCGGGATCTGTTGGCCTATGTTGAGAAAAATCCGCCACAAGTAACCCAGGCAGAGGCTCCGCCAGCACGCAGCGAGGAAAATATGCGTCAGTTCTTTATCAGCAAGCGCCTGGCAGCAACCAAAACGCCTGAAGAAATTGCCGCCCAGGCTGCAACCATGCCGGCCCTGCGTGGCCTGAGCTTACGCAAGGCTTTGCAGAAAATTGATCCGTATAAACTGAAGGTGAGTATCAATGGCAGCGGCAAGGTCATTGCCCAATATCCCTTGCCGGGTGTTTCACTCCTCGGTATGAACGAGTGTATTCTTACCTTGGACGAGCGATGAACACGGAGCCTTCATACAGTCTCGGTGAACTGCTTCAGGCAGCAGGCCTGGGAATACCTGCGGACACGGCCGAATCAATTTTGCAGGAGCCAATTAGTGCCGTGGTATGCGACTCCCGCAAGGCTGGTCCTGGCAGCCTGTTTGTGGCAATGCCCGGACATGCCACCGCAGGCCATCTGTTTGTGCAGGATGCCATGAACAGAGGATGCCGGGCCGTTGTGGTGGAGCAAGGCCAATGCAATCCGGATTGGCCGCTTGCTTGCATTGCTGTACAGGATGCACAGCAGGGCCTCGCTTCCTTGGCTGAAGCCTGGTATGGCTTCCCTGCAAAGAAAATGCGCCTTGTCGGCATTACCGGAACCAACGGAAAAACTACCACTTCCTGGTTGATTGAGGGCATGCTCGTCCATGCCGGTTTCCGGCCCGGGGTAATCGGCACGGTGAATTATCGTTACCATGGCCCGGATGCGATACATGTGATGCAGGAGGCCTCGCTGACCACGCCGGATGCCCTTACCCTGCAGATGCTGCTGCGCCGGATGGTCGATGCCGGTGTGAGCCATGTAATCATGGAGCTGTCCTCACATGCTTTGGCCCAGAAGCGGATTGGCAACATGCGTTTTGATGTGGCCGTCTTCACCAATCTGACCCGTGATCACCTCGACTATCATCAGAACATGGAGCAGTACTTCTCCGCCAAGTCACTCCTCTTTAGCCACCATCTCGCTGAAGGTGCCACTGCGGTGATTGCTACGGATGTACCGGGTGAAGAGCAGCCCTGGGGAAAACAATTTGCCAATTTGGCTCAAAACGCCAAGGTACTGCGCACTGGGCTGGGTAAGCAGTGCCAGGTCAGGGCCAGATCACTCGAATACGGGCTTGACGGTTTTTCTTGCGAACTTGACGCCTGTGGCCAGGGTATCCACCTGCATTCACCGCTGGTGGGGGCGTACAATGTGCGCAATGTGCTCAGTGCGGTGGGTTCAGGTCTGGGGCTTGGTCTGCGACTGGAGGAGATTTGCACAGGACTTGCCAAGGTTCATGCTGTACCCGGGCGCCTGGAACGTGTTCTGTCACCGGGTGCAGACGCTTCGTTATCACCTACAGTTTTTGTCGATTATGCCCATACGCCCGATGCCCTGGATAATGTGCTCAGTACCCTTCGTGCCGTGGGTAGTGGCAGGCTCATCTGCGTTTTTGGCTGTGGTGGCGATCGGGACCGGGGCAAGCGACCACTCATGGGCGAGGTGGCTGCCCGCCATAGCGATAGCATTGTGGTTACCTCAGACAATCCACGTACGGAAGATCCCGAACGCATCTTGGATGATATTATCCCCGGTCTTGTTCATGCAGGGGCACAGTGCTCCGATGCAGAGCAACTGTTGCTCAATTCTAGGCAGGAGCCGCATTATGCCCGCATCTGTGACCGGCGCAGGGCTATTGCCATGGCCTGCTCCCTCAGCCATCCCGGAGACACGATACTGATCGCGGGCAAGGGTCACGAAGATTACCAGATCCTGGGCCGGGAGAAGCAGTTTTTCGATGACCGCTTTGAAGCTCGCAACGCGCTGGCCATCTGGAACGAGCGTTTGCTGCTGGCAGGCACAGGCGGTAAAAAAGCAGGGCTGGTGAGAACGCAAACAGTGTTGCGCAGTATCTGTACCGACAGCCGAACCTTAGCTAAAGGAGATGTTTTCCTTGCTCTAAAGGGCGAGGCTTTCGATGGCCACACCTATATTGAGCAGGCCATGGCGGCCGGGGCCGGCGCAGTGATCGCAGAGCGATTTCCGAAAAGTGCGCTCAATCAGGAGGCGGTCCTCTGTATTCAGGTGGAGGATTCCCTTGCTGCCTTGGGCAGGCTGGCCAGATTCCGTCGGGATTTTTTTGCAGGTCCCCTGTGTGTGGCCGCTATTACTGGCAGCTCTGGCAAGACCACGGTCAAGGAGATGGTGGCCGCCATTTGCGGAACCGCCCTGACCGACAAGTGGGCGCAGCAGCAGCCTGTACTTAAAACGAGTGGTAATTTTAATAATTTGATCGGCCTGCCGCTTTCCCTTTTACCGCTCAATGCCGGCCATCGGGTGGCGGTGCTGGAGATGGGTATGAACGCTCCGGGCGAAATCGCGCAACTGACCCGTATAGCTGATCCGGATGTGGGCTGCATCAGCACGGTGCATCCCGCCCATCTGCAGGGACTCGGCAGCGTTGCCGGTGTAGCCAGGGCCAAGGGAGAACTCTTCCACAATATGCGCCCCGACGCTATTCGTGTGGTCAATGAAGATGACCCGAATATCTACCGCCTTGCGTGCAATACTGATGGTACACAAATCGGTTTTGCCGTGACAGCAGCTGGCCGCAGACGAAAGCCGGTGGTGCGTATTACTCGCCTCATCAATCTGTGCGAGCAGGGCATCCGTTTTACCCTGCACATTGGCGATTGGGCCAAACGCCTCACTGTCCCGACCCTGGGCGAGCATAATGCCCATAACTGCGCTGCGGCCGCTGCTATTGCCCATGCCATGGGGATTGGTTCGGATGCAATTGCAACCGGGCTCAGCCAGTATCGGCCCTTGGACAAACGAATGGTGGCCAAGACCTTGCCCGGTGGGGTGAAGCTGGTTAACGACGCCTATAACGCCAATCCTGCCTCCATGGCGGCCGGCCTGCGTACGGTGGCAGCCCTGGCAGGAAATATTGGCACAGCGGGCGCACGCAAGGGGAAATGCCTGGCCATTCTTGGCGATATGCTGGAATTGGGTGAGGCAGGCGCAGTCCTCCATCAGGATATTGGCAAGCTGGTCGCCGAGCTGGGTTTCAGTTATCTTGCCCTCACAGGCAGCTACGCCGCAGAGACAGCCCAGGCTGCACGGGGACAGGGTATGGATGCGGATCGGGTCCTTCTTTTTTCCGACCCCAAGGCCATGGGCACATGGTGTGCCAATCTGATCCAACAGGGGGCCCTGGTACAGGGAGACTGGATACTTGTAAAAGGTTCCCGCGGTATGCGCATGGAAGACTGTATCGAAGCTTTGGATGGACAGCTGCAATTGGCAGAAAACAGTGGAGCGAACCATGCTGTATAATCTGCTTTACGCTTTCCACACCGAATACAGCTGGCTCAACGTTTTTCGCTATATCACCTTTCGGTCGATCGGTAGCGCAGTCACCGCCTTCCTTCTGGTGATGATAGTCGGACCCGGTTTCATTGCCTGGCTCAAGCGCAAACAGATCGGTCAGGTGGTGCGCGATGACGGCCCTGAAACTCATTTCAGCAAGCGCGGTGTGCCCACCATGGGCGGGGTGCTTATTTTAGGCGCCATGATCATATCTGCTCTGCTGTGGTGCAATTTGCTCAGCGGTCTGGTCTGGTTGCTCATCGGTATCAGTGTGTTCTACGGGGCCATTGGCGCGGCAGATGATTGGAAAAAAATCCGCAAAGGCAATGCCCGCGGTCTGTTGCCCAAGGAAAAATTAGTACTGCAGGTGCTGGGGGCAGTGGTGGCCGCCTATATCCTTCTGGCGCACCTGAACTATGATGGAGTACTCAGTTTGCCCTTTTTTAAGGGCATTCAACCAAATCTGAGTTGGTGGTATCTGCCCTTTGCGGTTTTGGTGATTGTAGGGGCCTCCAATGCGGTCAATCTGACCGATGGGCTCGACGGTCTGGCCACTGGACCGATAGTGATTACCGCCTCCACCTACCTGATTTTCTCTTACGTGGCGGGCAACGCAGTGGTAGCCAGCTATCTGCAGATACCATTCGTTCAGGGTGCCGGTGAAGTGACGATTTTCTGTGGCGCCATGGTCGGAGCTTGCCTGGGTTTTCTTTGGTTCAACTGCTACCCTGCGCAGATTTTTATGGGTGATGTGGGCTCGCTATCTTTGGGAGCCACTCTGGGTGCAATTGCCACCATCACCAAACAGGAGTTCCTGCTGGTCATTGTTGGTGGCCTTTTTGTGATGGAGGCCCTGTCCGTAATCTTGCAGGTCGGCTATTTCAAGATGAGTGGTGGTAAACGCATTTTTCTCATGGCGCCCTTTCATCATCATTTCGAGAAAAAAGGATGGCCCGAATCCAAGGTGGTGATCCGTTTTTGGATAGTTTCTATTATTTTGGGCCTGATCGCCCTGGCCACACTGAAGTTGAGGTAGCTGTGGACTTGAATTTGGGTAACACACTGCCGCTTGAACCTGGAACTATGGCCGGTGTTGTTGGTTTGGGAGTGGCTGGCCGAGCCACTGTTCGTTTCCTGTTGCAAGAGGGATTGCGCCTTAAGGTCTGTGACCAGAGAGCGAGGGAGCAGGTGGAGCAGGAGCAGCCAGATTTTCTTGAATTTTTGGACGCAGAGGGCGTCTACAGCGAATTCGGTACACACAGCACTGCTTTTCTTGATGGCCTTGATCTCTTGGTGCCTGCGCCCGGGGTGCCTCTGCAAAGCCCTTTGGTGACGGAGGCGCGCAAGCGGCAGATTCCCTTGGCGGGGGAGCTGGCCCTCGCGGCCGGCCGTTTTGCTGTCCCGGTGATTGCGGTGAGTGGCTCAAACGGTAAAACTACGGTGACTGGCCTGATCGGCCACCTGCTCAAGGCTGCTGGAAAAAGGCCCTTTGTCGGCGGTAATATCGGTACGCCACTGCTTGAGTACTGCCTTGATCCGGCAGGCTATGACTGCGTGGTACTCGAACTCTCCAGCTTTCAACTCGATTTAGCCGGCACTTTCCGCCCAGAGGTGGGAGTGCTGCTCAACATCACTCCTGATCACCTGGACAGGCATGGATCGCTGGAGGCCTACGCCAATAGCAAAAAACGTCTGTTTGCACAGCAGCAGGAGGCAGATGTTGCCATCCTCGGATGCGATGACCATTTGGTGAATGCTGTGCTGTTGAATACAGGGGTTGTTCGTTTCTGTTTTGGTTTTGGTGAAGAGCATGCCTGTCGGATTGAAAAAGAAGGTGTGCGCCTGCACCTGTCGGCTGAAGAGCATTTTTTTACCCTGGCGGACACCAGGCTGTCGTCTTCAGTCAACCGGCTCAACGCTGCAGCCTCAATCCTGGCGGCCAAATTGGTCGGTTGCGGCAACGAAGCAATTGCACAGGGACTAGCAAGTTTTCAACCGCCACCCCACCGTATGGCCGAGGTGGCGACGATTAACGGCGTGACCTACATTAATGATTCCAAGGCTACCAATATCGGTGCGCTTGCAGCGGCACTGTCCGGGTGCAGTTGTCCGGTGGTTCTCATTGCCGGTGGACGTGACAAGGGTGGCGATTATGCCCTTTTGCAAGACATTGTTGCCCAGAAGGTACGGCAGCTTGTACTCATCGGTGAAGCTGCACCGTTGATGGAGAAGGCGTTGGGCCACCTGGTGGCAACAGAGTACGCCAGCGATATGGCTCAGGCTGTTCAGGCAGCCAGCGTGGCAGCGCGTCCTGGTGATACGGTTCTCCTGGCTCCGGGTTGTTCGAGTTTTGATTCGTTCAGCGGCTATGCCGAACGCGGTGCGGTTTTCGCTCAGGCAGTACTAGCCCTGCAGGCCAGTGGTGCGAAACAGGCTTTGGTAGGGGTGCGGTCATGCGCGCGGTGATTACCGGTGGTGGCACCGGCGGCCATCTTTTTCCCGGCATTGCTTTGGCCTGCGCCCTGCAGGAGCGGCATTCTGGCAGTGAAATCCTTTTCATCGGTACGCCCCGGCTCTTGGATCAGCAAGCTTTGCGCAATCGTGGCTTTCAACTGGCCACTCTCAGCAGCAGCGGGGTCAAGGGGTTAGGTTTGGGTGCACAGATACGCAGTCTGCTTTCGCAGCCAGCGGCCATCTGGCAGGCCCGGCAAATGCTGCGACGGTTCAAGCCTGCACTGGTCTTTGGGGTGGGCGGCTATGTTACGGGGCCAGTCTTGCTGGCAGCAAAATTAATGGGTATTCCTACGGCGATCCATGAGCAGAATTCGGTGCCAGGTTTGGCCAACCGTCTTGCCGGTCGCCTGGTAGATAAAATCTGCATTTCCATACCTTGCCAACCTGCCTTTCCTCCACACAAAACAGTCCGCACTGGTAATCCGGTGCGAGCGGAGATCGTGGCGGCATCGCAACAAAAGAGCCGGGGGGGACAGGCCGGCAACATACCTTCTCTTTTGGTGCTTGGGGGGAGCCAGGGGGCGCATGCACTCAACGAGCGCATGGTGGCGGTAATGGGAATTTTGCACAATAGGGGGCTGCGGCTGCAGCTGCAGCATCAGACCGGCAGCGCCGATGCTGCCATGGTGCAGGATGCCTACAGGAAGACCGGTGTTCAGGCGGAGGTGAAGCCCTTTATCGAAGACATGGCTGCAGCCTACGCTTCGGCAGATTTGGTTGTATCGCGGGCCGGTGCCACCAGCCTGGCTGAACTTGCGGTCATGGGCCTACCAGCCATTTTGGTGCCTTATCCCTTTGCTGCGGATGATCATCAGGCCAGTAATGCCGAATACTATGTCCAGGGTGGCGGGGCAGTAATGTACAGAGAAAAAGATTTGACTCCGGAAATACTGGCTGCGCAGATACAGACGCTTCTGGAAGATGAGCAGCGCCATCGCATGGCCGAGGCCATGCGCGCTCTTGGCCAGCCCGACGCTGCAGAGCGTCTGGTTGATGAATGTTTTGTACTTGTGGCCGGGAAGGACCGGGCCGAACCTTGAGACTGTGACAATGTACAGGCAGACCCAGCATATTCATTTTGTAGGGATTGGCGGCATAGGTATGTCCGGTATTGCCGAACTCCTTTTGAATTTGAAGTATAAGGTGAGCGGCTCTGATTTGCGGGAAAGCGATTTAACCCGTCGCTTGGAGGAATTGGGTGGCACGGTGCACATCGGTCATGATGCCCGCTGGATCGAAGGTGCGGATGTGGTGGTGGTGTCCAGCGCGGTTCAGACCACGAATCCGGAGGTGTTAGCTGCCACAGATGCCAAGATCCCCATTGTCCAGCGGGCTGAGATGCTGGCCGAATTGATGCGGCTCAAAAAATACGGCATTGCTGTGGCCGGCAGCCATGGCAAAACCTCGACTACCTCCATGGTGGCGACGGTACTAGCAGAGGCCGGGCTGGATCCAACCGTCGTGGTCGGTGGCAAGGTGCACAGTCTGGGCAGCAACGCCCACCTGGGCAGCGGCGAATTTTTGGTGGCCGAAGCGGACGAGAGCGATGGCTCCTTTTTAAAGCTTTCGCCCGTAATCGAGGTGGTCACCAATATTGATCTGGAGCACTTGGACTACTACCGGGATATCGAGCATGTGAAGTCGGTGTTTCTGGAGTTTGTCAACCGGTTGCCTTTTTATGGGGTGGCTGTGCTCTGCCTGGACGACGATCATGTTGCCCAGTTGCTGCCGCACATCCGCAAGCGGGTGCTGACGTACGGTCTCACCGAGCAGGCCGATTTGCAGGCGGTTAAGCTGCGGCGTGAGGGTGGCCGCAATGTCTTTACCGTGCACTACCGGGAGCAGGAACTAGGGACAATCAGCCTGAACCGGCCGGGCCGCCATCTAGTGTACAACAGTCTGGCTGCTGTAGGTGTGGCCCTGGAATTGGATATTGATTTTGCTGTTATTGCCCGTGCCTTGGAAAATTTCCAGGGTGTGCAGCGGCGGCTGCAGGTCAAAGGGGAGGCAGGCGGCATTTTGCTGGTCGATGATTATGGTCACCACCCCAGGGAAATACGAGCCACCCTGGAGGCTATCCGGGAAGGCTGGCCCGAGCGTCGGGTGGTGACAGTGTTTCAGCCGCACCGCTACAGCCGTACCGCAGGGTTGTTCGACAGCTTCCTCACTGCTTTCAGACGCTCAGATCTGCTCGTGCTTTGCGATATCTATGCCGCGGGCGAGGCGCCCAGGGCCGATGTGTCCAGCGCCATCCTGCAGGAGGCGATCAAGCAGCATGGTCAGCGGCAGACCTATCATCTGCCTGGTCTGATTCAGGACCCAGCTGCGCTCTTGCCCCTGCTGGAACCCGGAGATCTGGTGCTCACCCTCGGGGCCGGCAGTGTCGGTCGTTTAGCCGAGGATTTATTGTACCTGCTGGCGGATTTGAAGCCGGAACACCCCAATGGACAGAGCGCAGCAAAAGAAACTTGAGCTCCTCTGCCCCTCGGTGCAGTGGCGGGCCAATATGGCCGCTTATTCGTCGCTGCGCGCTGGAGGTGCGGTAGAAGCGATGGTGGAGGTGACGGACTGCGCCATTCTGCCGCAACTGCTGCACTGGCTGGAGCAGGAAAAGCTATGTTGGCAGATTTTAGGCGGTGGCTCGAATATTTTATTCACCAGCGGTCTGCACCGAGGTGTTTTTATTCGCCTCAAGGGTGGGTTGAAGGATATCACTCATCGGCAATCTCCGGAAAGACCAGACGAACACCTGGTGGAGGTCGGAGCCGGGGTAAGCGTGGCGCTTCTCCTGGCCTGGTGTTTGCGAAGAAGACTTGGTGGTTTGGAGTTTATGGCGGGTATTCCCGGTACGGTGGGCGGGGCTGTGGCCATGAATGCCGGAGCCTTTGGCGGCACCGTGAGTGATCGGCTGGTTATGGTGCATTGTCTGAATGCTGCAGGCCGGTTTGTTACAGTGCCGGCCACAGACATTGTGTTCCAGTACCGTACAGCCATCTTTCCCCCGCAATGTACGGCTGCATTTATAATCACCCGTACGGTTTTTGCCATGTGGCCAACTTCAGCTGAAAGTATTGGGCAGCGCATGCGTGAGATCATTGCCCAGAGAAAGGCGAAGCAGCCTGGTGGGGTAGCCAGCGCCGGCTCGTTTTTTAAAAATCCACCGGGAGACTATGCCGGTCGTCTGATTGAACAGGCCGGACTTAAGGGATATACCCTTGGCCAAGCCATGGTTTCAGCAAAGCATGGTAATTTTATAGTGAACAAGGGGAGGGCAAGCCCGGAAGAAATTCTTGCGCTCAAACGTTATATCCAAGAGCGTGTCCATGCATGCTCCGGTATTATGTTGGAACCGGAAGTACGGATCTATTGAAGTTTTGATGGAGTGATGCCGCCGTGGTCTACAGCCCGAAAAGATACGCACCATCCAGGGCCAAGCGCCGTAACAGGGAGAGGTTCTGGTCGAAACTGCTGACTAGGTTGCGCTCTGTACTGGGGCGCAAGCGTGCTGGAAGAGTTCAGCCCCCCATCGGACTTGTCGGGGTGGCGCAGCCAGGGCCGACGAAACAAAGAAAATTTTCACCAGCCAAGGCTCTGTTACCCTTGGCACTCCTTGCGGTATGTATTTTGGGTTGGGGTGTTTTCCAATTCCTGGATCGGATGAATATTTTTCGTGTCACCGATTTGCGCCTGTCGGGTGCACGAACCATCACCGAGCGTCAGGTGCTGGAGTTGACCGGGCTGCGACAGGGCATCAATCTCCTTACCTTCAACAGCAGTGTGGCGGAAAAAAAGATCACCGCTCACCCCTGGGTGGACGAGGTACGCATTAAAAAACAATGGCCTTCGGGTGTTTTGGTGGAATTGCGTGAGTTTGCGCCGTTTGCCCTGATCAATCAGGCGGACGAAACTGAGCATCGTTTACGTTATCTGGATTATAGCGGCCACGTAATTGCCGACGTGCAGGGAGGCGGGACACTGGATTTGCCGGTGATTAATGGTGTTCAAGCTGAAGAAATTGCGGATGGTCGCCTGGCTCCGGGGAGCAAGGCCGCGGGCGCCTTGCAGCTGTTGCATTTTGCTGCCCGTGGCAATGCTCTTTTGCCACTCCAGTCGGTCTCGGAGGTACGGATTACAAAAGATAAGGGGCTGGCGCTGTACCTGGTTGACCATCCTTTTCCGATTTATTTCAGAGAAGGCAGATTGCAGAGTAAATTCAATGATTTATTGCAAATACTCAAGAAGTTATATGACAGCGGAGAAATCAGTCAGGTAACTGCCCTTGAAATGGTCTATGGAGATAATTCAAATAAAATGTTATGTCGTTTTGTGCAGCATTGAATGTGAGATTTCTAGATGGCTGGCCGGCCGGGCTGGATGAACTGGCTGACAGAACAAGAACGTGACGGACGGGATCTGTAATGATTAAATCATGGATGACAGAACGGGAACAGTCTACTGAGGAAGAACTGGAAGAACGCGTGCAGATCGATGAGCGCGAACCCGGCCTCCTGGTGGCTGGCCTGGATGTCGGCTCCACCAAGATTTGCGCCATGATCGGCGAAGTTTTTTCTGACAGGGTTGACATTATCGGGGTAGGAACGAGCCCTTCTTCCGGTATGCGCAAGGGCGTGGTTGTCAATATCCAGTCTACGGTGGAAGCAATCAAGGCTGCGGTGAAAAAAGCCTCGGATATGGCCGGTTGCGATATCAATCGTGTTTTTGTGGGCATTGCCGGTAGCCATATCAAGGGTTTTAATTCACCCGGCATTATTGCCATCAAGAATCCGGAAGTTCGACAGAAGGATATTGATGAGGTCATTCAGGCAGCGCAAACGGTTAAGATTTCGGACAATCAGCGCATTATCCATGTGCTGCCACAAGAGTTTATGGTTGACGATCACACCGGTATCCAAAGCCCCTTGGGCATGACCGGGGTGCGTCTGGTGACCAATGTACACATCGTTACTGCCGACATGACCGCCCTGCATAATCTGGTGGCCTGTTGCAACCAGGCTGGTCTGAATGCGACCGAGGTGGTGCTGGAGTCGGTGGCTGCTGCTGAGGCAGTACTCAGCATGGAGGAAAAAGACCAGGGCGTGGGCCTGATTGATATCGGCGGCGGTACCACGGATCTCGCTATTTTTAGCAACGGTACCATCAAGCATTCCTGGGAGTTGGCTCTGGGCGGCAATAACCTGACCAGTGACCTTTCTGTTGGTCTGCGGACACCTCTGCAGGAGGCCGAGGAGTTAAAGTATCTGTACGGCGGCGCGCTTTCCTCGATGATAAAGGAAAACCAGATGATCGATGTGCCAACCGTGGGCGAGCGGAAAAACAGGAAGGTCTCCCAGAAAACTCTGGTGGGTATTCTTGAGGCGCGTATGGAGGAAATTTTTCAACTGGTCGACAAGAACATTTCTTCTTCCGGCAGCCGCAACCGCATCAATGCGGGCCTGGTGCTGACCGGCGGCACTGCGCTTCTGCCCAACGTGGTTGAACTGGCCGAGCAGGTGTTTGATATGCCTGTGCGCATTGGCTATCCGCGCAATGTGGGTGGCTTACTCGAACAGATTAATACCCCGCGCACTACCACGGCAGTCGGGCTGGTTTTGTTCGGCAGCCATTCCCGTGCTTTTGTCGCCAAGGAGCAGGGTGGTCTTATCAGTAAGTTGAAACAGTGGTTGCAGGGCATTGTCTGATTGAGAGCAGTTATGGGGTGTGGGTGTTGAACAAAGAAAAATAGAGCGTAAGCGAACCCCTCAATGGTAGCGAGGTGAAATATGACCAATACACAAAAAGTGCAATCTGTTGTTGATACAACCGGGCAGGACATCGATAATCCATACAGTGATGGCGCATCCATGGAAAAAACAGCTGGGTACAGGATGGCGGAGGAGCAGGGGGGTGATATCATCATCAAGGTGATCGGCGTTGGCGGCGGCGGCGGCAATGCCATCAACACCATGGTGGACAGTAAACTGACCGGTGTGGAATTTATTGCCGCCAATACCGATATGCAGGCCCTGTCCATGTCGCGTGCACCAAAGCTGGTCCAACTTGGCGCGGGCATTACCAGGGGTATGGGAGCTGGTGCAGATCCAGACCGGGGCAGGGATGCGGCCCAGGAAAGCTATGATGAACTTTTACACATGCTGGAAGGGGCACATATGGTGTTCATTACCGCTGGTCTTGGTGGCGGCACCGGTACCGGCGCAGTCCCTGTCATTGCCAAAGCCTGCAAGGAGGTGGGTGCTCTCACAGTGGCTGTGGTGAGTAAACCCTTCTACTTCGAAGGCAAAAAGCGGATGAGCAATGCCGAGTCCGGCTGGCAGAGCCTGCGCGAGCACGCCGATACTATCATTACCGTGCCCAATGACCGTCTGCTCAGCCTCATGAACAAGAACTCCACCATGAGTGACATGCTGCTGCAGGTGGACCAGGTGTTGTTGCAGGCAGTGCGCGGCATTACTGATTTAATTAAGCTGCCTGGTTTCATCAACGTGGATTTCGAAGATCTGAAGACAGTCATGCGCGAGGTTGGCCCGGCGATCATGGGCACTGGCCTGGCTACCGGTGAGAACCGCGCGGTTGAAGCTGCCAAACGCGCTATTGATAATCAGTTGTTGGAAGATATTGGTATTGATGGTGCCAGAGCGCTTCTGATTAATGTATCAGCGTCCAAGGAGTCGCTCACCCTGAGTGAGTACCAGGAAGCCTCCGCCCTGATCCAGGAAAAGGCGCATGAAGACGCCACCGTGATTGTGGGTGTGCTCTACGACGAATCTATGGGTGATGACATGCGGGTGACGGTTATTGCCACCGGTATCAGCAGCAAGGAAGAAGCTGAAATGGAGCCGGTGCTCGCCAGCCGCCGCATGGGAGCCGTGCCGCCGCCATCGCCGCTGGCCAGGTTGCGCAGCCGTAGGACCTCCTTTGATGGCGTACCGGTTGCCGCAGAGCGTTCTTCAGGAAAGGAGGCCCAGGCACAGCCAAACCAGTTACCCACGGGGCTGGCACGGATGCCGAAACCTATATTTGACGAACAGCGGGACAGGGAAGATTTGGATGAACCCGCTTATCTGCGCAAGAGCGCCAACTAGGTCGACAGCATCGTAAACACATCGTTTTTCAACCGGGGTGCGGACGCAGGGCCCATACCCCGGTTGCTCCTGAGTGGTTCGTGCTGCTTGGTCGTTTTTCTTTTTCTGCCCATTTTCTGTTGGTTAGAGTCATCGGGTCCGGGCATGCTTGCCGAGTGATCCGCTCTTTTACACCTGCCCCTTCTACGGCAGGAGATACTGCCACGTGTCCACTTTTTTAAGTGAAGAAACCGGAACCATCCGGAAAAAATGGACAGGCCGCCTGCCAATAGCCCTGCTCTACCCGAATCTGTATCATGTGGCCGTGTCCAACCTGGGTTTCCAGTTGGTCTATGGTGCGCTCAATGACCATGATGATGTGGTTTGCGAACGTTTTGTGTACCCTGCTGATACCGCAGCGCCCTTTCGATCCCTGGAATCCTCCAGACCTCTGACCGACTTTCCCCTCGTTTTTGCTTCCATCAGCTTCGAGCACGACTATCCCCGTCTGGCCGCCATGCTCGCAGCCGGGGCTGTGCCGCCTCTGGTGGCCGATCGGAAAAGCGAGATCCAACCCGGCATGCCCTTGGTGCTGATTGGTGGGGTAGCCATGTTCATCAACCCGGAACCCCTGGCAGCCTTTGCTGATCTCATTGCGATCGGCGAGGCAGAAGCCATTTTGCCGCAACTTTTGGCTCTGCTTAAGGGCTGGCCTTCATCCACGCGCCTGGAATTGTGCCGCCAGGCTGCATCCAGCACTACAGGCTGCTATGCCCCGGCCCTGTACCACTTCCACCGCAATGACAGCGGCAGCTTGATACGCATAAGCGCAGCTGCAGGGCTACCCGCAAGGATCGGTAAGGCTATTGTCGCCACAACGGACACCGCAGGTCACTCCCTCCTGCACACTCCCCGGGCCGAACTGGACATGCACATGGTGGAACTCGGACGTGGCTGCAGTCGTGCCTGCCGTTTTTGTGCTGCTGGTTATGTGTATCGTCCACCACGGCTCTGGTCGCAGGAGGCGGTGGGCAGGGCCTTAGCTGAGCGTCCTGGGGAGGTGCAACGCATTGGCCTTTTGGGGATGGAGATGAGCTCTGATTCGGACACAGCCCATTTTGCCGAAACTCTGTTGAACACAGGGTGTTTGCTCAGCTTTTCCTCGTTGCGGGCAGACCGGATTTCGCCTCAACTTTTGTCCATTCTTGAACAATCCGCCCTGAAAAGTGCTGCAATTGCCGCAGATGGTGCATCTGAGCGCCTGCGCCGCATTATCAACAAAAATATCAGCGCCCAGGATTTGCACCATGCTGCGATTTCCTTAGTTGAAGCCGGGATTTTTCACCTGAAAATCTATCTGATGATCGGTCTGCCCGGAGAAACAGATGCCGATTTTGTTGAATTTGCCGAGCTCATCCGTTCGATTCGGGCAGCCATCCTGCCCCTGGGCCGGGCACGTGGCCGGGTGACCGAACTCACTCTCTCGCTCAACTGTTTCGTGCCGAAGGCCTGGACACCTTTTCAATACTGCTCTTTTGGCGGCCTTCCATTCGATCTTTTGAAGGGTCTTAACCCCGAGGAACAGATGCGATCTGTCTTGAACTCGCTCAAGGAAAAAACCAGGCTGTTGCGCAGGCTCCTCAAAAACGAAGCGAATCTGCACTTCATCTGCGACAGCCCGGAGCAGGCCCTGGAGCAGGCAGTTTATGCCAAGGCGGACCGTCGTATTGCACCGGTACTGCTGGCGCGCGGTACAGGCAGGCTGTCTTTGAAAATGGCGATGAAAAAGTATCTTGATCAGGGCAGGGCAGGATTCGCCAGCTGGGATTATGCGTTTCGACAGCGTACCCAGGATGAACTCTTTCCATGGGATGTGGTTGACCATGGTTTCAGGTCTGGGTATATGTGGCAGGAATATGAGCGGGCCATGCGCGGCCTTGCCACTTCGCCTTGCGAACCTGAACGCTGCCGTCTTTGCGGTGTCTGCCATGCCGAAATTTAGTCTCCGCAAGCTTGCACGCATCTTGAAAAATCGGGGCATGGACGACAGTCTCTTCCCCTTTGAGCTGGTAAAATATTTCGCCTTCAGTTCCTTTGTCATCATTCTGCTGGCTGCTTTTGCCCTGTCGTGGCTGATCGCCGATAATGCCCGTAATACCCTGCTCAGACGCAGTGAAGCCTATTCTCAACTGTTTGCCGATAACCTCAACCGGCAGGTCTTTGTCCAGTTTGTGCTGCCCACAGTGGTGCGCTATGGCCGCATTGCCATTTCCAACCAGAATCAGTATGAGCGCCTGGATCAAATCGTCAAAAATCTGACCCGCGGCATGAATATCAAAGAAGTGACCATCTACGATTCGGTGGACAACATTGTAGCCTACTCCACCATGCAGTCCTTGATGGGCAGACGCGGTCTTGGCGGGTTGGAGTATAGTAAGGCTGCCCGTGGTGAGAAAAATTCTGTAGTGATTTCAAGCGGCTCCATTTTAAGCTTGCTTCCGGGCAGTGACGCCATTTTCTGCAGCATGAAAACCTACGTGCCCTTCCGCCAGGAAACCCGTCTGGCCGAGCAGACGGATGATATCATGGGCGTTATCGAAGTGGAGCAGGATATTTCTGAGGATCTGCACGCCATCATCGTTTTGCAGGCCAGGGTGATTGTGCTCTCGCTTGCCATCATGTCACTACTTTTTGCGATTTTGAGCATGATTGTGGTCAAAGCGAACCGCATCATGGCACGCCGTGCAAGTGAGCGGATCCGGCTTGAGGAAGAACTTAACGAAGCGCAGCGTCTGGCCTCACTTGGTAAGATGGTGGCCTCGGTCTCCCATGAAATAAAAAATCCCCTGGGTATTGTTCGCTCAACCGCGGAAATACTTGCAGGACGCATCGGCAAGATTGCTCCGGGCAATGAACGCCTAGCCAGTATTATTGTGGAAGAAACCACCCGCCTTGATGGCATTGTCCGGGAGTTTTTGGATTTTGCCCGTCCCCGCGAGGCAAAAATGACTTTGACGCCGGTGCAGGCTCCGGCGGAACGGGCACTGAGTTTTCTCAATTCGGAGTTGCAGCGCAAGGGCATTGAGGTCGAAACGGTATTTGCGCCGAATCTCCCAGAAGTTCTCCTTGATAGTGAGCATATCTATCAGGTGGTGTTCAATATCATTTTCAACGCAATCCAGGCCATGCCGCAGGGTGGGCGATTGCATCTGGAAACTCAGCCTGCGCCCGATGGTGACGGTGTCTCCCTCTCCATTACCGATACTGGGTGCGGTATTGGTCCCGAGGCCTTGAGTCAGATTTTCACGCCGTTTTACACCGATAAAAATCGCGGTACCGGGTTGGGTTTGGCTATTGTTCGCAGTATAGTCGAAAAACATGGCGGCACAATTGAAGTGGCAAGCTTGGTGGGTGCTGGTAGCTGCTTTACCGTTACCCTGCCCCTGCCGCCATTCCAGCAGGTAGAACCTTCTTCACAGCAGTAAATATATTGGCCGTGCACCACAGGTTGAACTCCGTATGAAGAGCTTTGCTGGACTGCGCCGGCGTTTTCCACCCATAATCCTGTTGCTGTCGCTCCTGTCAGCTTTTCCGCCGCTGGCCACCGACATGTATTTGCCTGCCCTGCCACAGTTGCAGCATGAATGGGGCGTTTCCTTTGCCAGAGTCAATTTGACTCTGGTGGCTTTTTTTATTTCCTACTGCTGTTTTTTGCTGATCCACGGCCCCTTGTCTGACCGCTTTGGCAGAAAACCGCCCCTCACCGTTGGTATTACAGTCTTTATTGCAGCATCGGTTCTGTGTGCCATGTCGGTCAATGTGGAGACGATGGCTCTCGGTCGTTTCCTACAAGGGGCTGGCTCTTCCGCTGCCTCAGCGGTGGTCTTTGCCACCAGCAAGGATCGCTTCAGTGGGATCATGCGGCAAAAGGTATTTGTGCAGATTGGCGCAATCGTGGCTACGGCACCTTTGCTGGCGCCGATGCTGGGTGGGTGGATCCTCAAATTTTTAACCTGGCACTGGATTTTTGTGCTCCAGGCAGGTTTGGGTTGCCTGGCCCTGGTCGGCGTTTACTTCATGCGGGAAACCCTGCCCGGAAAGAGCACGGCCGGGCTGCTTTCAGTTTTTATAGGTTATGCACGTCTGCTGACCAACCAGGGCTATGTGCGCCAATTGCTCCTTTTCTCCCTGATCGGCATGCCGCTTTTTGCTTTTATCGGTGGCTCAGCCGACCTGTATATGAACATCATGGGCTATAGCGCGCAAGGGTACAGTTATTTTTTTGCCTTCAACTCAATGGCCTTTATCTTGGCTCCCCTTACCTTTTCACGGGTGTCGCGTCACCACAGCGTGCGGCTCCTAATTCCGCTCGCCTTTTGCGGTATGTTGATGGGGGGGCTGGCGCTACTGTTGCCGATACTGCCCCTGCCCTGGCGTTTGGCTTTGCCCATGCTCTGGACCACCTTCTGCTTCTCCTTTTGCAGGCCTGCGGGAAACAATCTTATCTTGGAAGAGGTGAGCACTGATGTGGGCTCGGCCTCTTCATTGATGGTGTTTTTTTATTTTGTTGTGGGAGCCAGTGGCATCTGGATATTTTCCCATGACTGGCAGGATAAACAGCAGGTACTGGCCCTAATGGTCCTGCTGGTGGCAACAGTGGCGCTTTTTCTCTGGTTTTTGCATGCAATCCTGCCAGGCCCAGGTTCTGAGAACAGGGCAGATGCACAGGGAAACCCTAAGGGGTAGTGGCGAGCCTGCCGGAATCTGGGAAGCTTGGTCGGCCTTGTTTGTATCTGTGCGTTCGGCCGATGTTTCCTAATCGTGGAATTCAATTGAAGGAGAACACATGAAAAAAATTCGTTTAGCTCTTATTGCGGGCGGGAAGTCGGATGAGCGGGAGGTTTCGTTAAAGGGTGCAGCCGGGGTGGAGGCTGCGCTTGATCCCGAGAAATATGCTGTTATCCGCTACGACCCTGCCATTGATCTTGCCCGCCTGGCCGCAGATGCGGAACAGCTCGACGCAGCTTTTATACTGCTGCATGGTCTGTACGGTGAAGACGGTACCATTCAGGGCTTCCTTGACCTGCTCGGCATACCTTACCAGGGTGCGGGCGTATTGGGGAGCGCTACCGCCATGGACAAGAATCTGGCCAAGACCCTGTACCGGATAGAGGGGTTGCCAGTGGCACCCTGGCTGATGGCGGCCAAGGCAGATATTGCTGACCCTGCCCGTCTGGTCAGTGGAGTGAGGCTGCCCTGTGTGGTCAAACCTGTCCGCCAGGGCTCATCCATCGGTATGTCGATTGTACGTTCGGTTGAAGCGTTGGGGCCAGCGCTTGCCCTTGCTTTCAAGCATGACGATCAGGTGATGGTGGAGGGATACATCCAGGGCCGTGAACTAACGGCATCTGTGCTCGGCAATCAAGACTTGCGAGCCTTGCCACTCATTGAGATTATCCCGGATAGCCGCTACGATTTCTTTAACTACGAGGCCAAATATCAGCCAGGGGCCAGCAAAGAAATCTGCCCGGCAGAGGTAGATGAGTCTGTCCGTGTACAGGCACAAGAATATGCCCTGCGTGCGCACCGCTGTTTGGGGCTCAGGGGCTATAGCCGAACCGATATGATACTGTCGTCTGGCGACAATAAGCTCTACCTGCTGGAAACCAATACTATCCCCGGCATGACCCCTACCAGCCTGTTTCCCCAGGCTGCGGCCGCTGCCGGCTATCCTTTCCCGGTGCTGCTCGACAGCCTGATTGAACTGGCGCTGCAAGGGCGCAAAAGGTCAACTGAATAGCGGAATTTTGGGAATTAGCTTTCCGATCCGAAGCGGTCGGTAAAGTAGGGAGCCAACACCTTGGGCAGGGCGATGCTACCGTCGGCCTGCTGATAGTTTTCTATAATGGCAAGCAGGGTGCGGCCTACGGCCAAGCCTGAACCGTTTAAGGTATGCACCAGCCTGCTTTTTTGTCCGCTTTTGGGGCGATAACGGATACCGGCTCGCCTGGCCTGAAAGTCAAGAAAATTTGAGCAGGAGGATATTTCGCGAAAGGTGTTCTGGCTCGGCAGCCAGACCTCGATATCATAGGTCTTTGCCGCAGAAAAACCGAGATCACCTGCGCACAGGCTGACCACCCGATAGGGTAGTTCCAGCAGTTGCAATACCTCTTCCGCATCGGCCAAAAGTAACTCCAGCTCCTTGGCCGATTCCTCTGGTGTGGTGAATTTCACCAGCTCCACCTTTTCAAACTGGTGCTGGCGAATGAGGCCGCGGGTGTCCTTGCCATAGGAGCCTGCCTCGGAGCGGAAGCAGGGCGTGTAGGCCGTGTATTTGAGCGGCAGCTCTTCTTCCGTCAGGGTCTGGTCGGCGTGTAGGTTGGTGACCGGTACTTCGGCAGTGGGGATGAGCCAGAGGTCCCAGCCTTCGATGCGGAACGAATCTTCGCCGAATTTGGGCAACTGGCCTGTGCCGGTCATGGCGGCGGAGTTGACCAAGAAGGGTGGTAGAACCTCGCTGTAGCCATGGCGTTGGGTGTGCAGATCGAGAAAGAAGTTGACCAGCGCCCTGGAAAGCCGTGCTCCGAAACCCCTGAGCACGGCAAAACGGGCGCCAGACAGCCGGGCGGCGGTTTCAAAGTCAAGAATGCCGAGCCTCTCGCCCAGTTCCCAGTGGGGGAGTGGCTCAAAGGTGAAGGATCTGGGTGCACCCCAACGCTTGATTTCAACGTTGTCCGCATCGCTTGCGCCGGCGGGCACACTGTCGTCACACAGGTTGGGAATAGCCAAAATCACAGCCTGCAACTCTGCTTCAGCAGCTGTCAGCTGGTTGTCCAGATCCTTGATCTGATCTGATACTGCCTTCATTTCCTGGATACGGGCTTCGGCCATATCATGCGCACCCTCTTTTTTCAAGCGCGCTATTTCCTTGGAAACAGTGTTGCGTTGATTTTTTAGGGCCTCCACTTGGGCCAGCAGTTCAAGGCGCTGGTTATCCGTTTGGCTGAAGCGTTTAAGCAGGGTGGGGTCAACTTGGCGGAGCTGGCATTTTTGTTGTACCAACTCCATATTTTCACGGACAAAGCGTAATTCAAGCATGGGATCGGGAGGTTCAGTGGAGGGTGGAGAGGTGTTGATACGTATACTGTGACTCACTTGAAAATTAGCACGGTACAGATTGGAGCGCAAGGCGTATTGCCGGTTTACGCACTGGTTCTGTGGCAGAGAAAGTGGCTGTATAGTATCAAGGAGGCCGAAGGGACCGGGTTGAAGCCGGTAGCCAGTAACTGGGCAGGATTTGCGACATTTAAAAGCTCGGAGCGCTTGCATAGCAGGGACGCATTTGTTACCTTCCAGACGATTCTAATCTCATATCAAAGCGCTCTTTGTGCCGACTTTGAATGAGGCGCCCGGGGTACGCTGGTGCACACCCGCCTCGCATTTCCCTTGCCTCATTTTGGCAGGCATCATTTCGCCATAAGAATACACCCAGTCTATGCATATCAACCGGAGCGCGATTGTACTTTTTCTTACTGAACTCAGGCAATCGATCAGACTGCTTGGAGCCTCGCTAATCGGCTTAACGCTGCTTCTGTTTCTCCTGTCAGGGCGTTTGCTCGTTGTTCTGCAGCACCATATCGGTGGTCAGCTGCATTTTTTTTCAGTGGCCGAACCCTTTCTCGCCCATGTCAAACTGGCTTTTTTCGCCGCAATCTACCTGTTGATGCCCCTTTTTTTGCACGCATTGTGGCGTGCCCTGGGCGCACCTTTTGCATTGAGTCGCAGGCAGCACGCTATCTTTGTAGTGGCCACCTGCCTGCTCTTTTACATTGGTACCCTTTTCTGTTACCTGCTGACCCTGCCTTTTGGTATTCAGTTTCTGCTTGGTTTTGAAGGGAAGACGCTGCAGGCGGTTATTTCGATACACCGTTTCACCAATTTTATTTCCCTTTTTGTGCTGGCCTTTGGCCTGGTGTTTGAGCTGCCGGTTTTTATGATTTTCTGTACGCGTGTCGGCCTCATCAGTCGCAGAGCCTTTGAGCGCAACCGCCGCTATGCAATTCTGGCGATAGCCATCCTAGCTGCAGTATTGACACCAACTCCGGATGTGGTCAATATGGGTTTGATGGGTGTTCCCCTGTACTTGCTGTATGAGGCGGGCATAGCCATGATTCGTCTGTTTAGGCTGGATAAAGCTGCTGCGCCGGAAGAAGAAATATAAGGCCGTGCCGCAGGTCGTCCGTGCGGGTTTTAATACTCCTGGAGGACAATGCCTTCTCGTTCAAGCAAGGCAGCG
Organism: Desulfobulbaceae bacterium; assembly: GCA_012744275.1. GTDB lineage: Bacteria > Desulfobacterota > Desulfobulbia > Desulfobulbales > Desulfobulbaceae > Desulfobulbus. Next base: position 1,690 of record JAAYIE010000003.1, on the reverse strand, counting down.
CACACTCCGGTAATCGGCGTGCAGCCGCAGGACGGGCTGTTCGATTTGAGCAGGGCCACCTGCAGCCCCTGCATGCGGGCAATGGCAAGTACCATGCTGGCTCCACGGATAAAGGCTGCGCTGAGATCGCGACCATGAATGTCCAGTACCCGGGCATGGCCATCCAGCACGGCGTGGCCATCCCCGCCGACAAGCGAGGCTGGAGGTCGGGGTGTGGGGAGACCGCCGAGTTGTTCCGGGCATATGGGGATATACCGGTACTGATTGAGCAGAGGGCGGCACGCTTCGTTTTGTTTGCTTTTTCCGTCGTAACGGGTACACAGACCAAGCAGACAGGCGCTGACCAGACAAAAAGGCTTGGGTGCCATAGGAGATTTTAGTGCAATGGTTTAAAAAAAAGCGAACTGCCTCGGGCGTATCGCATGCTGCACCACGTCGGCAGCAGAGCAGACTGACCTCGCGCAGCGGTTTTTGGCTGGCCGCTGGAATAGTAGCCCTGCTTTTGTTGGCGTGGGTGCTGTTTGCCCCGGGTAGCGGCTACCTGTACTACCGTAAAGCCCAGCAGGACCTAGCATCGATCAAGCAGAAAAAATTGGAGCTTGAGCAAAATAACGCTGTCCTGCGTCAAGAGATCGAGCGCCTAAAGACGGATGAGGCGTATATCGAAAAGGTGGCTCGGGAAAAACACGGGCTGTTGAAAAAAGACGAACGGGTCTATGAGTTCAACCGGCCAGAACGCAAATGAGGCAGTTCGATGAGATGGGAGAAGCCGCACGGGTTCCCGGATCACCCTCAGCGAAAAGGTCCTCCGGGTCGACACGAGGAAGCGGCTGCCTGCGGGGTCGAGCTTCTGTGGGAGCTGGTGGCGGAGAGCTGTTTTTGCACCTCGCTACTGCCACAGTGTAAGCAGACTACCTCGTGCTGATGTGCGGCCGAGGTGGTGAGTACTTCAAAAATTCTACCGCAGCTGCGGCAAAGGTATTCGTACAGCGGCATTTTGCTTAGGAGTTTGGTCTGTGGTTGCTGGGCGCAGCCATGTCGGACAGCAAAAAGGTGTTTGAGCTGTAGTCCGCAGGACTTGCGTAAATCGGAACAATTCAACAAAGCTATTGTAGCCGCATCAACCCCTGGGGTCAATAGCCGCAACTGCTGCAAAAAAGCGTTCTCTTGCCGAATCGGAATAAATCTCTGCGTGCTACCTTCCAGGGCATGGGGCCAGCCTGCGCAGCATGAAGGTCAGTGATAACCACTTCAGACTTACCGCTATAAAACTACCATGCAGGATCAGAAAGGGATAGGGGGGCAGATAAGGCCCCATGGAAGGGCTGAAGAATTACGGCAGCTTGCCTCTGCTATCCGTGCCCGCCTTCTGTTCCACCGGCACTGCGGTGTTAGCGTCTACCCCTTTATTGCCACCAGTGTAGCCAGTCTTGAAAAGGACGCAGCTGAGCAGAAAACGACAATAGAGACCGATCGAGCAATGCCTGCCGCAGCCGTCAAGGCGGAGCAGTCCCGGCCACAGAAGGAAAAAGTTTCCCGCAGTTTGGAATCTGTGCATACGGCTGTACGGAGCTGCAACCTCTGTGCCTTATCGGCTGAGTCTACCGGGCGTGTTTTAGGGTTGGGTCGTATTGGTGCCCCATGTATGGTGGTGGGCGATTATGCCCTGAAACTAGGCGTGGACCCTGTG
>JAAYIE010000036.1 GCA_012744275.1 Desulfobulbaceae bacterium | reverse complement strand
GGAAATTGTTCATGCAAAAACCTAACCGGACAATGCTGATTTTGTTAGCGTTTTTCTTAACATTAAGAAAAATTTAACTCTTCTTAATTATTAATGTTTTGTTTTATTTCGGAAAAAAAGTCAATTAGGCATTGCTATCAAAATAAATGAACAATCAATGCAGTTCATTCGATGTGCTCGTGTGCTTCCAACTCCGCCATCCAACTCGCAAGGAGATCCTGAGATGACCGCCAGCCCCCCAGCTTCACCTCCAGTTAAAAAAAGTAACACAATGTACTACGTGCACAGTATCATAGGCCTGCTGCTCATTTTCGGTTTTGGCCACCTGCCGCCCTTTGGCACGGTGACCCCGGTGGGCATGCAAGTTATGGGTATTTTCGCCGGCATGATTTACCTGTGGAGCTTTGTCAGCGTGCTCTGGCCCAGCCTTTTGGGCATTATTGCCCTTGGGCTTTCGGATTATGCGCCCATGCGCAAGGTGCTGTTGAGTGCCTTTGGCGATGTGGTGCCGGTGCTGGTCTTCTTTGCCATGGTCCTTTTCGGCGCAATTCAGCATCACAAGGTAACCAACTACATCAGCCGCTGGTTCCTTACCCGCAGGATGATCAACGGCCGTCCGCTCATCTTCAGCTTCATTTTCCTGTTCACCACCTATGTGCTGGCAGCCCTTTCCGCCAATATCCTCCCCGCGCTTCTGTTCATGTGGGCCATTCTCTATGGCGTTCTGCAGGATGTTGGCTACAAGAAAGGGGATAAATACACCACGGTCATGATTATTGGCACCATGTTCGCCGCCATCTCGGGCCAGGCGGCCAAGCCCTTTACCGGCAGCGCCCTGATGATGGTGGGCGCCTACGAAAAGGCAGCCAAGCAAGGCCTGGATTATCTGCCCTACATGGGTTTTGGCGTGGTCATGTCAGTGGCCAGCCTTGTTTTGTTTGTCTTGATGATGCGCTTCTTTTTCCGTCCAGATATGTCAAAGATTGCAGGCATCAGCATTGAGCGTTTCAAGCAGGACAAACTGCCCGCCATGGGCTTGCGCCAGAAGATCCTTTTTGCCTCCCTGTTCGGTTACCTCGCCCTGGTGCTGCTGCCCAGCATCCTGCCAAAATCGCTTGGCTTTATCGCCCTGCTCAACAGAATGGGGCCCTGGGGCGTGGTGATCGTCTTTGTGGCCGTGCTGTGTTTCCTGAAGGCCGAAGATGGTCAACCGGTGATCAATTTCAAGGAGATCGCAGGCCGCTACATTGTCTGGGACGTGTATTTCCTGGTCTGTATGGCCATGGTGATTTCCGATGCCCTCACCAACCCGGCCACCGGCATCGCTCCCTTCCTCACCGAGACCCTGCGGCCGATTCTGGGGGGCCAGAGCCCCTTCATGTTCACCATAGTGATCGTGGCAACCTCGGTCGTTATCACCCAGTTCGCCAACAATGCGGTCATGGGCGTCTTGCTCATGCCCATTGTCTACGCCTTCAGTTTGCAAAACGGCGCGAACCCGGCGGCTACGGCCACGATCCTGGCCTTTGCCCTGCACATCGCCATCCTGACCCCGGCGGCCTCGCCCTATGCGGCGGTGTTGTACGGCAACAAGGAATGGGTCGATCCGGGCGAGATCTTCCGTTACGGCCTGATTATCGTGGCCATGACAATCGGTTTGTATCTGGTGCTGGGTTACCCGGTTTCCCAACTCTTCTTCTAAACGCTGTATTAACACCTATTCAGGAGGACATTATGAGCGTTAAATTCAAACAATTCGACCACATCATCACCGAGCAGTACCAGGCGGAACAGGCTTTTCTGGCTGCATACAAAAAAGGGAGCCACAGCTTTGAGCAGCCCTTTGTGCAACTCAACCCCTACCTGATCGCACCACTCACCGCCCTGATCATGTTCAAGACCGATAAGCCTGAAACTGTCACTGTTAACGTGAAGGGCAGGCAGGCAGACGGAGACATGCATTTTGATCTTCCCGCTGCCACCGAGCATGTCATCCCGGTGTATGGCCTCTACGGCGGCTCTGACAATACGGTTGAGCTGAAACTTGGCAGTGGCGCTAAAAAAAGTGTCATTATCAAGACCGAAGCCCTGCCGGACAAGGTGAAACTCCCCACCAAAATGGAGACCACGTCCGATTACTTTCAGGACAATCTCATGTTTGTCGGCCCCACCACCGCGGCCCTGGTGGCCGGATATGACTACAAGGGTGATCCGCGCTGGTACTGCACCCTGAATCTTGCCTTTGACATCAAGCGGGTGAAAAACGGCCGTCTGCTGGTGGGCACCCATCGTTTGCTTATGCCGCCCTACCACACCACCGGCATCTATGAGATGGGCATGATCGGCAAGATCTACAAGGAATTCCGCATTCCCGGCGGCTATCACCACGATCAGTTTGAGATGGAAGATGGCAACCTGCTCATCCTCACCCAGGACCCGCCCCGGGGCACAGTGGAAGACATGTGCGTTCTGGTTGACCGCAATACCGGCGCTATCCTCAAGTCTTGGGATTATCAGAAGTCGCTGCCCCAGGATGTGGGCGGCTCCGGCAGCCAGGACGAGCACGACTGGTTCCACAACAATGCGGTCTGGTACGACAAGAAAACCCACAGCCTCACTCTTTCCGGCAGGCATCAGGACGCGGTCATCAACATTGACTATGATTCTGGCAAGCTCAACTGGATTATCGGCGACCCGGACAACTGGCCCCAGGACATGGTGGACAAGTACTTTTTCAAGCCCGTGGGCGATGTCAAGAATTTTGACTGGCAGTATGAGCAGCACGCCTGCGTGGTGGTGCCCGATGGCGATATCATGTGTTTTGATAACGGCCACTGGCGTGGCAAGCGTAAGGAAAACTATGTGCCTGCCAAGGACAACTTTTCCCGCGGAGTGCGCTACCGCATCGACACCAGCAAGATGGAGATCGAACAGGTCTGGCAGTTTGGCAAGGAGCGCGGCGAAGACTTTTTCTCCACCTATATCTGCAACGTGGAATACTACGGCGAAGGCCACTACATGGTGCATTCGGGCGGTATCGGCCGGTTCAAGGGTGAAACCCTGAACAAGCCGCCGGCGCAGGTGCGCGGTGACGATGAAAAGGATCTGGTCTTGAACTCAATTACTGTCGAGCTCAAGGACGACACGATCGTGTACGAGATGCATTTGCCCGCCAACTACTACCGTGCCGAGAAGCTGCAACCCTACTGCAGGGAGGATGTGCTCAGCTTCGGCAAGGGAGAACTCCTGGGTGATCTGGGCGTGACCGAACAATTCCTCACCATCCCGGATACTGAACCGGGCGGCGAAGTGCCGGATAAATACAATGTCAAGATCGGCCTGGAAGAAGACCGCATCATTCTCAAGGCCACCTTTGAAAAGGGGCAGATGGTCATGCTCCTTTTGGAGGGGGCGCAAACCGTTGGCTACTTTGTTCCCACCACCAAGCGGCCCTTCCTGGCCATGTGCGTTGGCACCTTCCAGGAGGCTGATGAACGGGCGGTGGAGTTCCCGATAAGCCGCAAGGGACTTGCTGGCTCCTTTGCTATCAGGTTGATTGTTGATGACAAAAAGTATGAAACTGGGGTACATGTAGCGCTGTAAAATAGACCATTATTAACGGAGAGAAGGCGATTTGCTACCCCTTCATTCATAGTAACGGAAAAAGAGGCACACCATGAGTGATACCACGAAAAGCTATGATCTGGTGATTATTGGCGCAGGACCTGCAGGCATGACCGCTGCAATTTATGCGAAGCGGGCAAACCTGAATCTGTTGCTGCTGGACAAACTTGCTCCGGGCGGCCAGGTAGTCAACACCCTGGAAGTGCAAAATTATCCCGCTACCGGCATCATCAACGGTGCTGAACTGGCTATCAAGATGTTTGAACACACTCAGGAGATGGGCGTGGAGTTCGACTATGGCACGGTCAATCGCATTGAACTGGATGGCGACGACAAAATTCTCCACTGCGAAGAAGGGCCAATCTATCGTTGCAAGTCAGTCATCATCGCTACCGGTACCATGCCGCGCCGTTTGGGCGTACCGGGTGAAGAAGATTTTGCCGGAGGCAGTCTGAGCTGGTGCGCCATCTGTGACGGTGCCCAGTATCGTGGCAAACGGGTCGTGGTTATTGGCGGCGGTAACTCCGCCGTGGAGGAATCCCTCTACCTGGCCAGTATTGCCACTGAACTGACCGTTATCACCATGCTGGATCTCACTGCTGACCCGAGCGCCTGCGACAAACTGCGCGCTATGCCCAATGTGAAGATCTACGAGTGGCACGATATTATTGAATTCATCGGTGGCGAACGCATGGAGAAGGTGCGGGCCAAGTCGTCTAAGACCGGCGAGGAAATCGTGGTCGAAACGGACGGTGCTTTTGAATACATTGGCCTTGAACCGACTGCACAGGCCTTTGAAAACTTGGGGATTCTTAATAAATTCGGTTATATTGAAACCGATGAGTGGATGGCCACCAAGGTGCCGGGCATCTTTGGTGCAGGCGATATCAATAGCAAGATGCTGCGCCAGATTGTCACCGCCTGCAGCGACGGCGCCTATGCCGCCCAGGCAGCGGCCAGATATGTGAAATCCCTGACAAAGTAATCATACATTCATAAGGAGGTATTGCATGGCAACAGAAGTACTGGAACTCGATAGCGCACAACTCGATGAGGTCATTAAAGCAGACAAGGCTCTGGTTATTTTTTATTCCAAGACCTGCGGTCCTTGCAAGATGCTGCGTTTTGTCTTGAAAGATATTGCCAAGGATGTTGATGGCGTCAGTATTGGCGAAATTGATTTTGATGCCAACAAGGATGCTACAGCCAAATACAAGGTGGAAAGCTACCCGACCCTGCTGCTCTTCAAAAAGGGAGAAGAGGTCAAGCGTGTCAAGGGTCTGCAGCAGAAGCCAAAAGTTCTGCAGATGATCAACGAAGGCTGATACAAGCAAAAAGGGCGCTATCATCTATGCGCCACAGGGAAAGGAAAACACAGGGTCAGACAGGCCCTGTGTTTTTTTATGCCGTTTTCAAGGTTGTTCAGGGTTGCAGCTGCAAGTGGCCTACAAGACCTAGTCCTGTTTTGGGGGTGATTGGCTGCTGGCTCAGTTGGCTTTTTTGAAGCTGATCAGGGGGCAGTTCTTGCAGATATCCGCCCCTGGAAAGGGGTTACCGAGACGGGTAATGGAAACACCACCCTTTTCTTCAATGCGCTTTTGCATGCGTGTAATCATATCCGGCAGATGACTGAAGGGAAAGGAGACGTTGAGTTCTCCCCGTTCTGTTTTACCGGAATTGTAGCTGCCGCTGCAGGCAAGAAACATGTTGGCCTGTTGGGCGTTATGACTGAAGACATTACCGCCGCAGGCTGCGGAATTGATGGACAGGGAAGGCCTGAATGGATGCACATCCTGGCTGGCCATCCAATCTCCAATCAGGTGATAGGCCTGCATGTTGTCACAGTAAAAATGGACAACATCAGGTTGTTCTGTAGCGAGCGCCAGAGGAGCCACTGCCACGGCCAGGAGTGTTCTGTCGTCCTGCAGCCTGGGTTTACTTTGGACGAAACGTTGGGCCTGATCCATATCCTGGCAGTATTTAATGTGGCTTTTTACCTCCGCCTCGTCAAAGTCCTTCCAGCCAAAGACATAACGGGCATTGGCACAGCCTAATTTCTTTGGCTCAACCAGCACGGCAAGATCTTCCATGCGAGCGCCAATTTCGGCCTGGCAGAAGGTGATCGGTTTAACCGGCACATAGTGGGAAGCTTTGGCCCGGAAAGCTTCAAGCTCCTGCTCGTCAAAAAAATATTTGATGGCAATGGGTGCGGTCATGAGCCGCAACTCACGCATGAGGAATTCCTGGGCTTCGCCGTAATTATGGTGCGTCATTCGTGTACTCCTGGAAGAAATGAAGAGAATAAGATTTGGCACGGATTTTGGCAGCCCATTGTGGTAGTTGCTGAATAAGAGGAAACACATGTACAGCAACTGAGCATACCGCCTTCCCTTGGTCTGCTTTTAAAGTCTTTCAAGGGAAGGAGTTGGGCAAGACGCTGCCGCGTCCTGCCCGTTTATCCGACTAAAGCGCCAATAACGGGGGATTATTTTTCGTCAGCCGGAAGATGCAGATTTTTTGTCACACTAAACCATTTCTGTGCATTGCCTGGGTCATCCTTTTTACCGTAGGGCAGGTACCAGATTTCCACTTCCACCACAAAATCCTGGGCAATCTGGGTGCGGATGAGTTTCCCTTCCTCCTCGCTCTCTGTGTAAACTGGAATCATGAAGGATTCCTTGGTTGTTTTGCGAGGCGGCAGGGCTGAATCATGGATCAGGCCGCTTTTCTCATAGGGTCCCCGGCCCATTTTTTGCCCACGTCCAAGCTGTTGCGGTATGGGCATATAGATTTTTTCGTTGGTGTAGAATACCTTGTTATCCAATGTTTTCGCGGTCACATACAGTGCCACCCGGTTTGGGGTCGGTCAGCCGTCCGGAATGGCGTGACCCGCCTTGTTGGTGATTTCCACCAGCAAGTGGGCTGCAGGAGTCATGGTGTTGACATCCCGCCATTGAAAGGCGTTTGCCTCTACCTCCACATCAAGCGCCATTTTAACCATTTCCGGAGAGCGATAGGCTTGCATATCATGGCCCAATCCGCTTTTGCGCATGTGGCATTCTTGACAGGTATGCTTGCCGCCATCCGGAATGTAGGCAAAAAGATGCGAGCCATACAGGGTGGCGCATTGGGTGGGATTGTCCAGTTCAAAGTTGGGGCCTAAACCATGGCATTGGCCGCAAAGGATACTCTCCCCCATGATTGTGCTTGCCTTCATGGTGGGATAGGCTGGATCGTCATGGGGCCCGGTTTTTGAGCCATAGACAGTTTTTACGTCTGGATAGCCTTCTGTCCATTTGTGGGTAATAGCGTTGCGGTTATGGCAGACCAGACAGTTGATATTCAGGGAGAGCAGGGTATCTTTGATCTCCTCATCCTCCGGATCTTCGGCAAAGGCGTAGAGGTTTTGCACGATTTCTCTGGCAACACTGTCTTCTGCGTCCTGCAATTGTGGCAGGTGGCACTTAGCGCAAACCATTAAATGTTTGACGCCAACATCTTCTCGAGTTTTCACCCCGGAATGTGGCCACTCCTTGAGACCATTTTCTATGGTGGTGATAAAGGTAGCTGCTGTACGACCGACTTCCAACGGCCCAAAAATAGAGCGAGCATGCAAGGATTTATTCCATTCATCATACTCTTTCATGTGGCAGTCGACACAGGACGAGGAATCGTACCTGGCGACCAATTCGGCTATGGTTTTGGCTTTCTGCTCTTCGGCATTGGCGTGCGCCAAAAGGAGCGGACCGACTAAACCCAAGGCCAGTAGCATTTTTTTGGAGATTCTTTTCATGGGTGCCTGCTTACATGCAAAATTTTCCTGTGGCGAGCAAAGGGGGCGCATATTTTCGTTATACTTATAAAAGCATAATGAAAAAGCAAGATAATTTTACCTGCTAGCAACATGCATGCATTCAACCAATAGCGAGACTAATATGCCCAAACTACCAAAAAAAAATGAGCGTAACGCCTTGGCCTTCAGTCAGGTCAGTAATGGCCTGCAGATCAAAGGACGGGTATGGATAGAAAGAGAGGGCAAAACGTACCTTTCATGGGGGAGGGTCGTACTGCTTGAACGTATCGAGGAATACGGATCAGTTTCGGCTGCCGCAAAATCCATGCAAATGAGTTTCAGTCATGCTTGGCATCTCATTGAAGATATGAATGCCCTTGCTCCGGAACCATTAGTAGAAAAACAGGTGGGCGGACGGCGCGGCGGGGGGGCCTGGCTGACTGACGCAGGCAAGCGGGCCATTGAGGACTTTGCGCAGTTGGTGCGGCGATTTCAGGGGTGGATAGAGCAGGAGCGAATAGAGTAATAGGCTTGGCTTAGCTCACCTGGCTGTTCTCCGCTAGACTTGTTCCGTATAGCCTGGTGTTTGGCTACTGTCGGAAGGCTGCTTTTTGCCAATACGATCATTAGCTGTCGCCAGTGCCCTTACCACCTTTGTCCTTATAAATTGTTACTCGGTCAATGTAGCGGAGAATGCCGCAAGTGCGTCCACACCATACTCCCAAAACGCTTTGAGATCACCTTTGGTTTGGAACTGAAAGGCCGGTGGTCTTTCGGAAGGCACAAAAAATGGGCGAATAGAGTATCGCCCATTTTTATATCGAATGTCAGCAAGGAGGAAGGAATCAGAGCAGGCTGGCCAATAGGCGCAGATGGGCGCGTTCTTCCTCAATGCAGTCCTGGATATATTTCTTTTCTCCCTCGGGCACAAAGTCGCGCATTTCGGTGAAAAAGAGAATCGTATCCTTTTCAAAGCCCATGGCTGTTTCTATAGCTTCTTCCCGGCTGCCGGTAAATTCCCTGATCTTGTCCACATCGCCCAGGCGAAACAGGGTGTGGGAGTCAATGAGGAAGGTCAGATAACTGGCGTATTCGTCCTCCTCGGCCCAAGGAGGTAACTCCACCTGGCCCAGCCGCTCGTAGAGTTTGCGGAAGATTTCTCGGTGTTTGACTTCTTCATCTGCTAAAAAGCGGAAGGTTTCCTTCAGCTTTTCGTCTGTTGCTGTTTCCACCAGGCGGTTGTAAAACACCTCGCCCCGTGTTTCCACCTCCTGGGCAGCCAGAAGGATGTCGGTTGCCTTAAAAATACCAGCCATAATCGCTCCTAAAGTTCCGAGGGCAGCTGCTTAAGTTGGGCATAGGTAAAGACAGGGCCATCCTGACACACATACTTGGTGCCGATATTGCACCGGCCACAAATACCTACTCCACATTTCATGCGTTTTTCCAGGGTGGTGATGATTTGTTCATCCTCAAATCCCAGTTTTTTCAGCGCCTGCAGGGTAAATTTAATCATGATCGGCGGGCCGCAGGTAATGGCCACCGTGTTTTCAGGAGAAGGATTCATCTCCAGTAAAATATTGGGAATCAGGCCTACCTTGTGCTCCCAGCCAGGATATTCGTTGTCCACACAGAGTACAGTGTTGATATCTTCACGGCCCAGCCATTCAGGCAGTTCCTCCTGGTAAGTCAGATCTACCGGGGTGCGTGCACCATAAAGTAAGGTTATGTCTTTAAAGTCGCTGCGATTGTCGAGCATGTACGTAAACAGGGTACGCAGGGGTGCCATGCCGATGCCGCCGCCGATGAAGAGCACGTTTTTTCCCTTCATGTTTTCCACCGGGAAGGGTTTTCCCAAGGGAGCGCGCACGCCAATCTGGTCGCCGGGTTTGAGCTGATGCAACCGGGTGGTGACTTCACCCACCCGCATCACACTGAACTGAAGGTAGTCCATCCGGGTTGGCGAGGAATTGATGACAAAGGTGGATTCGCCTGCACCAAAAACCGAAAGCTGGCCAACCTGGCCCGGCTGGAAGGTGAAGGTTTTCATTTTGTCGTCATCGTTTAAAACCAGCCGAAATGATTTAATATTCGGCGTTTCTTCGATAACTTCGACCACAGTCGCCATATCGGGAAGATAGGGATTAGCGCTCATCGACGTACTCCTGTGCTGCCATCACGACCTGGCGGATATCAACCCCGGCCGGACATTGTTTGATACAGCGACCGCAACCGCAACAGGCAATCTGACTGGCGTGCAGATCCGGATAGTAGCTGAACTTGTGTCCGACCCGGTTCTTCAGGCGGTGCGCTTTGGTGCCGCGTGGATTATGGCCGCTACCTTCGAGGGTGAAGGTGTGCGACATGCAGTTATCCCAGGAGCGTAAACGACGGCTCACCAGGCCTGCTTCATCATCGGTAATGTTGAAACAGTAGCAAGTGGGGCACATGTAAGTACAGGCTCCGCAGGAGATGCATTTATTTGACTGGGCTTGCCAGAAGCCCATGTCATCAAAACGCTCAAGCAGCTTGGCTGCCGCAGAGGAAAAATCATGAGCTTGGCCCATGAGTTCCCTAGCCTTTGTCTGCTTGGCCGCCGCTTCTTCAGCGCGTGTACCTGCCTCTTCAAAAAGTGCATCTGCAAGCAGCTCTTCGCCCTTGGGAGTGATTGCGCGGGCAAAAAAGCCGCCTTCCACCGCGGTCAAAAGTACATCTGAGCCGGTTCCGTCCGCAGGGTTGCTGCCCACACTGTGACAAAAACAGGTGCTTTCTGGCCGATCACAGCTCAGGGTGATGAAAAGGGTGTTGTCTCGCCGCCTGAGATAGTAGGGGTCCTTGATCGCTTCGGTCTCATACACCGGATCAAAAATAAGTTTGCCGCGGGCCCCGCAGGGGCGACTGCCGATGACAATGCATTCCCCTTCGGGCAGTTGTTCCTTCAACTCCAGCTTTTTGCCAGATTCTTCCACATAACGTTGCACGAGCAGCAGAGTTTCATTGCGGGGGAAGGTGGCATCCTTTGGGGAGATAACGGCCATGCGGGAAAAGTCGAGCCGCATACCGGGCACCAAACGACGAAAGCAGGTGGTGCCACCGGAGGCAACCGGGGCCAGCACGTGTTTTTTCCCGGCCAAGGTTGCAGCAAACTGCTGCAAATTGGCCTCTGTGATGAATCGTTCCATTACCAGTCTCGCTCCTTGATGCGCGCTTCTTCAACCTGAAAGGTGAGCAGCGGCGGGGTTTTGTCCAATGAGGTTCCTGCCTGGTGCCCGAACACCTCCTGCACCTGTTTATTCATGTAGCGACGCAGTAGCATAAGCGGGATGTCCACCGGACAGGCGCGTTCGCATTCACCGCATTCGGTGCAGCGGCCGGTCAGATGAGAGACATGAATCATCTGGAACATAAAGTTTTCAGCCGGGCTGTTTTCCTGGCTCATCCAAAGGGGGTCGCGGCTGGCGGCAATGCAGTAATCCTGGCACACGCACATGGGGCAAACATTGCGGCAGGCGTAGCAGCGGATGCAGCGGCTCATGGTGTCCTGCCAGAAGGTAAATTTTTCGGCATTGGGTTTGGCCTCAAAGGCTTCCTGACAGGCCAGTGTTTCCTCAGGACGGGAGTCATGCTTATTGCCGATCAGCACATCAGCCAAGAGCGGGTCAGGGTAGGCGCAAATGCGACATTTATCGGCCAGGACATCCTGGAGTTTGATGGTGGTTTTTTCACCAGCAAGCGTAATGTGCAGTGCATCATCGCCGATTTCCACCGCCTCAACAAAGCCGGGATCAGCGGGCAGGGCAGTGCGAATTTTGCGCTGGCTGACCACACCGTCGCAACAGAGGCCAAACAGCACCACATTTTCCCGTTCAATCAGTTTTTCGTTCAAGAGTTCAATGATGCTGCGGCTATGACAGCCCCGTACCACCATGCCGATTTTTTTACCTGCAAAGCCGGTAGCATAGGTGGCCGGATTATGTACAGCCAGCGGGCTGATACTCAGCCGTTCAAGATCGCTCTCGTTGCGGATAAAAAGCGGGGTGGCATGGAGAGGATCATAGCCCTGCTCCCAGCCGATCACGCAATCCAGCGAGTCCAAATGCCCCCGAATGGCGGCCTTTAACTCTTCCAATTGGGACATTTTCCCTCTCCTTGATAGCAAGTTCGCACTGTCTGTGCCGGTGCTCCCGGCAAAACAGACTGTTTCGTGGTCTTGTTTGCTGTGCAGAATATCATGAGCCGTGGCAGGCACAGGCTTCGCCCTTGGACGCTTCGTTCAGGGCCAGATTAAACCACTCCTCCTGGGTTGCCGGATTAAAAGACTGCGCCGGGCCCAGTTCATGGATGCGACGGGTGAATTCCGTCACCACGTGCTGCCAGCGCTGGCCTTCAGAGGCCGAGACCCAGGTGTATTCGAAGCGGCGCTCGTCAATGCCGGTAATGGGTAAAAACCGCTTGAGCATCTCCAGACGCCGGCGAGCGTAGAAATTACCCTCGGCATAGTGGCAGTCGCGGGGGTGACAGCCGGAGACCAATACCCCATCTGCACCGTTTAGTAGGGCGCGCACGACAAAAAGCGGATCAATCCTGCCGGAGCAGGGCACCCGTATAATACGCAGGTCAGTGGGTTGGGTGAAACGGGCAACACCTGCCGTATCCGCCCCCCCGTAGGAGCACCAGTTACACAAAAAGCCGACTATTCGAAGCTCGCGTTCATCTTGGGCGGGCATAAGGCATTTACCTCCGCAAGGATTTGGTTATCGGTAAAATGTTCCAATTGAATCGCTCCCTGCGGACAGGTAACCGTACAAATACCACAGCCCTGGCACACGGTTTCGATGACCTCTGCTTTGAGCTTGCCCTGGCGATCGGTAATCGCCTTGATGGCTCCAAAGGGACAGGTACCAATACACTTTTGGCAGCCCACGCAGCGACTCAGGTTTACCTTGGAGACCGCCGGATCGGATTCCAGCCGCTCCTTGGAGAGCAGGCCCAAGGCCTTGGCTGCGGCAGCGCTGCCCTGGCCAACAGAGGTGGGGATATCTTTTGGTCCTTGGCAGGCCCCAGCCAGATACACCCCGGCGGTGTTGGTTTCCACGGGTTTGAGTTTGGGATGGCTTTCCACAAAAAAGCCGTACTGATCCGGTACGACCCGCAGGGTTTCTCCCAGTTTTACCGCCCCTTGGGCTGCCTCCACACCTGTGGCCAGCACCACCAGATCTGCAGGTACTTCAACCTGGGTTCCGGCCAGGGTGTCTGCACCCCGCACCATGAGTTGTTCGCCATGTGGGTAAATCATGGCAACCCGACCGCGCACATATTGTGCGCCATACTCCTCCATGGCCCGGCGGGTGAACTCGTCGTAGCCCTTACCAGGAGCACGGATATCCATGTAGAAGACGTAGGACTGGGAGTCGGGGATATGATCCTTGGTGAGGATGGCCTGTTTGGCCGTGTACATACAGCAGAAACCCGAGCAGTAGGGGCGGTCCACCGAGCGATCCCGTGAACCAACGCACTGGATAAACACCACATTTTTAGGTTCCTTGCCGTCCGAAGGGCGCTTGATGTGGCCGCCGGTGGGCCCGGAGGCGGAGAGCAAACGCTCATATTGCAGCGAGGTGATCACATCAGGGTAACGGCCTTCCCCGTATTGTGGATACTTGTGCCAATCGAAGAGGTCGTAGCCGGTGGCCACCACAATGGCGCCGACATCCACGTTAATCAGTTCGTCCTGCTGCTCGTAATCAATACAGCCCACCGGACAGACTTTGGCGCAGACTCCGCATTTACCCTTCTGGATCATTGTACAGGTAGCCGGATTGATGGCAGCCTTTTTGGGAATCGCCTGTGGGAAAGGAATATTGATGGCTGTGGTAGTGCCCATGAATTCGTTGAAGACATCTGGACTGCGCTTGCTGGGGCATTTTTCCGTACACACCCCGCAACCCGTGCACTTTGTCCAATCTACATAGGTGGCCCTGCGACGAATGGTGACTGAAAAGTTGCCTACATAACCGCTCACCGCTTCAATTTCCGCACAGGTGTGCAAGGTGATTTTTTCGTGCTGGGCAATATCCACCATCTTCGGGCCCAGTACGCAGGAAGAGCAGTCGATGGTGGGAAAGGTTTTGTCCAGCTTGGCCATTTTACCACCAATGCTCTGGTCGCGCTCCACCATGACCACATCCAGGCCGCCGTCGGCACAGTCAAGTGCTGCCTGAATGCCGGCCACGCCACCGCCTATTACCAGAACCCGTTTGATGGTTTCAAAGCTCTTGGGCACCAGTGGCCTGTTCCGGCGCAGTTTTTCCACGGCCATGAGCACCAGGTCAGCAGCCTTGTTGGTGTTGTGCTCCTTATCTTTGCCGATCCAGGAAACATGCTCCCGGATATTGGCCATTTCAAACATGTAGCGATTAAGCCCAGCCCGCTCCACGGCCCGGCGGAAGGTGGGCTCGTGCATACGTGGCGTACAGGACGCCACTACCACCCCATCCAGCTTCTGTTCGTGGATTGCAGTGATAATACCTTCCTGGCCCGGTTCCGAACAGGTGTACATGGAATCCGTGGAGTAGACGACTTCCGGAAAGCCGGAAGCCAACTCCGCTACCGATTCGCAATCCACGGTGCCGGCTATGTTGCTGCCGCAATGACAGATAAAAACGCCGATTCGCATTGCTTCCTCCTAGCCGGCTTGCGCCGCTTCTTTAAGTTCGCTCAGTTTTTTGAAAACGGGCCGCGGATTGACACAGAGCTTATTGAACTTCAGCTCTTTGTCGTCAATGCCCAGGGCATAACCGAGCAACTGGGTGTAGTAAAATATGGGAATACGAAAATTTTCCTTCAGGGCAGTGTTGATCTGCCCCTGACGCATGTCCAGATTCATCTGGCAGAGCGGACAGGCAGTGACAAAGGCGTCAGCATCCAAATCACGGCCAGCATCCAGAAGTTTTCCTGCTAGCCTGGTGACAATGTCCACCCGGGGTACGCCAAAGGAAGCGCCGCAGCATTCTACTTTAAGGGGGTAGGGCACAACTTCTGCTCCCAAAAGGCCCATAAGTTTGTCCATGGCCATGGGGTTTTCATGGTTGTCAAACTGCATGAGCGCGGGGGGCCGGTTCATGATACAACCGTAATAACAGGCCACTTTCAGGCCGGTGAGCGGCCTGACAACCTTGGCGCGTATTGTTTCCGCATCAACCTGTTCAGCGATCACTTGCAGCACGGACAGCGTTTCAATTTTTGTGGTGCAGGGAGTATCCAAAAGGGCGTTGGCCTGATCGCGGAAGCTTGCATCTTCCATTTTATGGGCGGCGGTGCGCAGGTTGCTCAAACAGCTCGGACAAGGAGTAGTGACCGTATCCATGCCCTGTTGTTCAACCAGGGCCAGATTGCGTGCCGACAAGGCCGCAGACAGCACATGGTTGACCGTATGCGCGGGGGTAGAGCCGCAACAGCTCCAGTCTTCAATGTCAACGAGTTCAATGCCCAGAGCCCGGCAAACCGCTCTGGTGGACAGGTCGTACTCCAGTGAGGTGCTTTGCCCGGAACAACCTGGATAATAGGCAATTTTTGCCATGCTATTCTCCTCTATTCTCCTTTACGGAAGCGTTCAAAAATACGGGCCACCTGCTCTTTGCCCTGGATGGAGTGTGGCTTGAGCGAGAGCTTGTTATGCAGCAGGGCTGGAGGGCCAAGGGCTATATTGTCAAAAAAACGCCCTGATTTCATGGTGTACGTGGCCATCAGGCCCAGTTCGAAGGCGCGGCCGTGTTTCTCCACAGATTGCAAGAACGCATCGGTGAAAAGTTTGCTGGTACGCTCGCTAACACAGCCGTTTTCCCGCGCCATGTGCCGGCACACGTCCATAACCTTGGCCACATCAATGCTGTTGGGACATCGCGTAGTGCAAGACTGGCAGGAAGCGCATAACCACAGCGATTTGCTGTTCAGTACCGTTTCCCGCTGGCCAGCCTGGATGAGACGCATGATTTGGCTCACCGGGACATCGTAGGCAAAGGTGTATGGACATCCGGCTGTACAGTTGCCGCATTGATAGCAGGTCTTCAGGTCTTGCCCGCTGCGGGACGCAACCTCCGCCTGAAAATCGCAGTCAGCGGCGGTAAGATCAATAATATTCATGAGACCCCTCCCACAAGAGGAAAAAAGAACGTCCAAGAAACAGGGTTATGGCGAGGAAAGGACATGCCTGCTCCATAAAGGCAAAATTGCTCTGGAGGTTCCTGTAGAACATCCCAAGCGTAAAAATCAGCTTGAAAAGTAACTAAAGGTAATAAAAATAAACAGTTCGTATAATCAAAATCACAATTTCAGTATCATTTTTATGAAATAAAGTAAAGTTTAATTGTTTAGTTTGTATAAGCTGGAGGAGTTAAAGGATAAATTTATTTGATGTAAAAATAGTCAATAGATTTTTAGCGGCTCACACGCAGACCTTGAAACTGCGTTTTGGTCGCCGACTGTGATGTTCGTGGGTGATATGAATATGGTTTTGCGCTGCATGCAAAAAATCATCAGCTCTTGTCTTTGCTGTAGATGAGCACCGAGTAGGGACCTATGGTCACCGGGCCCTGGGCCTGCAGACCGTCGCGCTCGCCCGTTTCTGCGTTAATGTCGTGGCTGGCGCAGTTGGAAAAATCATCGCTGTAGATGCTGGCATCGGTGTTCAGCCGCAGCTCCCACACTCCGCTTTCTGGCAGGCCAATAAGATAGTTTTCCTTGGCCGTATTACTGCAGTTGGCGACAATCATCACATCATCCCCCGCGCCATGTTCATCCCAGCGCTGGAAGACAATGATGTTTTCAGCCTCATTTACATGGCTCACCTGTATGTGCTGGCCTGAGAGGCCGCGTGTAAGGCCCTTGTGGTTAAGGCGCAGCCTGATCAGGTCGCGGTAGAGCCGCACGATGCCGTGAAATTCCTCATTTAAGTCCCAGTCCAGCGGTACATCATCCCTGAACCATTCGCCCTGAAGAAACTCCTGGCCCTGAAAAAGCATGGGAATACCCGGCGCGGTGAAGACCAAACTCGCAGCCAGGGTAGAGCGTTTTTGTGCATACCAGCCGGTCGGGTCTTCACCACTGATCTCCTGCGGCACTCGTGCCTTGCCATTGGCCACTTCGTCGTGGGACTCGCTGTAAATCACCCGGTGGAAGGCGTCATCCTCATAGCGGAAGCAGAGAGCCTTGGCCACCGCCTCCATGGAGCGCTGGGCATCCTCAGCTACAATAACCATGGTGCGGATAGGGTGGACAAACTGGGCATCCCACTGACTATGAAACCCTGCGCCGCCGTGCTCAATGTCAGCGGTGACTGCACTGTTGTCGTGCAAATCTTCGGCAATGAGGATACGGTCGGGAAAACGTTCGCGCACCGACTGGTTGATGTACTGCATCAGGCTCCAGCCTTCGGGGATATCTTCGCCACCGTCGCCGTGAATGCTGCGGATGTAGAGGGTCATGTCGTAGCGCAGGCCATCCACGTGGTAATCTTCCAGCCACATCAAGGCGTTATCATGGATGAACTGCCGCACCTCGCCCCGGCCATAATCCGGCCGCGTATCGCCCCAGGGCGTTTGTGAGCGGTGATCGTTGTAGAAGTAGATGCCGCCCTTGTCGTTTTCTTGCCAGCCGTCAAACTGCCAGAGATCCAGGTCACTCGGGCCAAAGTGATTGTAGACCACATCGAGAATCACTGCCAGGCCACGTTTGTGGGCCTCGCGCACAAAACGCTTGAATTCATCCGGCCCGCCATAGGCGCTTTCCACGGCAAAGATATGGGCCGGATTGTAGCCCCAGGAATAATCACCGGCAAACTCGGCTATGGGCATCACCTGTACTGCATTGACCCCAAGCTTGACCAGGTGGTCGAACCTGCGCAAAACCGTGTCAAAATCGCCGGGTTTACCGTCCTCATCTACGTAAAAGGAGCCGATGTGCATCTCGTAGATGACCAGTTCGTTATGGGAGGGAGGAGTGAAATTATCTCCTTCCCAGTCAAAATTGGCGTGATCATAAATAACGCCGTTGCCCACCGAGTTAGTTACCTGGCGGGCATAGGGATCGATGCGCTCCAGCTCTATGTCACCGTTCTTGAGTAAAAATTTGTACTCCTGGCCAGGCTTGGCCCCGGCCACATCAGTATACCAGTAACCGCTCTCTTCGCTTGCGAGCGGGTTTTTTGTTTTGGACCAGTTGTTAAAATCACCCATGACAAAAGCCTGCTGCGCATTCGGAGCCCATACACGAAAGGCTGTACCGCTTTCATGGGGGATTGCGCCCATGCCACCTTTGTTTGCCGCCTCCTTTTTTACTGTTGTTGCCATATTGCCTGCTCCTTAAAAATAGTATGTGTTCATTGCCCGCTAGAGAAAAAGCGAAAGCTGTGCTGTGCTCGGATCATGCAGGCGAGCATCCAGTGGGTAGGTATCAGAGTTGTTGAGAACGCTGCGAAATAAAGTAAACGTAAATGGGCTGTTGTCGCTTCAGAAAAGAGCGAGGCCTTTGCGCCGCGAGGGTGTAAAGAGGAAGAACAGGCGCCTACCTGCCCTTGCTCTGGTTTTCTTGTAGAACACAGGGCTATAATCCAGTTTTTCCTGTCTACGACAGAGCAGTCAACGCCATAACTTTTCAAGGCTGACACACCCCAAACTCTTCCAATCCTGGCATCACCTTAAAAAACTTCCGAGTAGCAGGCCTCTGAACATTCCTCGAAAGATCTGTATGTATACCTGAGTCGCATTTGCCATGTTTTAGGAATATCTTTGATCCTGGACCGGAATACGTGGCGCTACCCCGGCATGGCTGCAATTATTTTAAACACAGGGCTGTGATGGCTGTGGTTGACGGTCTGAGTATCGTGTAATATTAAATGATGCGCAGCACTGCAAAGCGAAAGGCAGTGCTGCGTTTTTTATGCAAGTGCGCCGGTTTGTTCCGGTCTATTAAAACTTTGCTTGATGCGGTTGCGGTATTTCAAAGTTTCCCGCAGGGCAGGTGCTACCAACAGGAGAATAATGTAATGAAAACCACCCTTGTTTCCACCTTTTTCTTTTTTGCCGCCGCATGCTGCATGCCATTTGGGGCCGCAGCAAAGGAGTGCAGGCAAGAGGTCGTTTTTGCCAAGGGCGCAACCACCGCCCAAGTCAAGGGCGTAATCAGCGGTTATTCGTATTGCGACTACCTGCTCCGAGCTCGAAAAGGCCAGCGTCTGACTGTGCACAGTACATCCCGCCAGGCTGATACCATGCTGCAGGGCCCCATGGAACAGCTCCTCACGGATGACGATCCGGTCACCCTGATTGCAGATGGCGTGTATACTGTACGCGTGCTCATGCCCCGCGCTTTGGCGAGGAAAGGCGCAGAAGAGTCGTATACCCTGAATATAGCAATCGTTACGCCGTCACCAGCAGAACAACCGGCGGAAGCCGCCACGCCTGTGGTAGACGCTCATAATGCCAAAAATAGTGTGGATTGGCCTGGCTACTACCATGCTGTTGTTCCCTGCGCCAGTTGTCCTGGTATTGACACCTGGCTCTTGCTGACAGACCAAACCAACAGCGTGCGCTACAGTTTGACGGAAAATTACCTGGAAGAGGAAGAGGGTTTTTTCCAGAGTGCAGGTCAGGCAGAATGGGGTGACAACGGGAGCACACTTGTGCTCAAGGGTGCGGATGAATCCCGGGTGCTGTTTATTGGTGAGGGGGCTGTTTCCTTTCTCTCTGAAGGTCAGAATATACCGGAGGAGAACAGCAAATACTGGTTGGACAAGGTGGATGCCTTTACTGGCAACCAGGAAGTGCTGCTTGTGAACCCCGCCAAGGTGGATGCCCGCATGGCCGGACAGAAAAAGGTGGTCAGCATTAAAGAGAGCGTGATGAACTTTGACCATCCTACCGATAGCGGGCATCAATCTCTGAAAGCTGATCTTGAGATATACTGTGCGGCGCAACAGTATGCCATGTCTGCAGTCACTTACTATGAACAACCATTTACTGGCGGCAAGGTGATTGACCAGGGCGGCAGCAAGGAAGACCTGCTGGAATTTTCAGGCAAGCAAGATGTGCTTGCCCTGGCCGCCGAGTACTATTGTCACTAAACAGCGTCCCTTTGAATTCTGCACCAGCAGAACATGATTGGCTGAGCTGGCATTAAGTGGCGGAGTGCGAGTCACTGTTACCCTTACTTGTACAAGGCCTGCCATAATCGGCGCAGGGCCTCGCGACAGTCAGGGTCGACAATGGCGTCAAAACCGGCGCTGTAGGGTGCGTTCGGGGCGGGCGCATCTGTGCCTCGCGGTATATCCGCCACTGTACGGCCTGTTTGCGCCTGTCTGGGTTGTTCAAAAAAAGATGGGTCCACCTGGCAGCGGATGGCGCGAATATCCTGATCCGGCACCAGCGGTCTGACGCGTTTGAGCAGTTCGCTTTGCCGGTAGTGAATTTCCTGCGCCCAAATTGAATGGCTAACGTACAGCCATAATGTCTGATTGCGGATGGCGACCGGCAGGCTGCTTCGGCCGGCTTCAGGCCCGGCGATGTCTGGCCACTGTGCATACAGGCTCTGCACCTGCCAGGGCTGTTGCCATTGCCGTTCTTTGAAGAGGTCTGGCAGGATGTGCTGCAGGGCGGTAAGATGTTTCATGCTTAATCTGGAATTGGCATAAGAGGGAGTAATAATACTGGTTTTAATAGCGGGATCGAATTTCTTATATCATGGGCACGATATCATGACAATGCTGCCAATGGCGAGTGCCGATTCGCTTTAGTTTTGTCGTTGTTTGCCCTGCTTTTTAACTTGACAAAGATGCCTGCCTAATAGTTTATTTAACCTTCAGTTTACGCCGACTCTTCAAGGACAAGACATGAACCATCTTTCTCTCCTCCTTCTTCTAGCTCGACTGCGCAGGGTGCCTGTGGCGGAAAGGAGAGAAATGTCCTGAACGGTTGGACAACACCTGTATCTTCGAAGCCACGGTTCCTGAAAACCGTGGCTTTTTTTGTGGCCGCCTGCAGCGCGGCTACGCCGAACGGCACAATGGAGTCAATCATGCACGCAAGCAAAACCCGTAAGTATCGTCCTTATCCTACTGTTGATCTGCCTGATCGTACCTGGCCAAACAAAACCATCACCCATGCGCCTACCTGGTGCAGCGTTGATCTGCGCGATGGCAACCAGGCGCTCATACAGCCCATGAACCTGGAGGAGAAGCTGGAGATGTTCCGGCTGCTGCTGGAGGTGGGTTTTAAGGAAATTGAAGCAGGTTTTCCCGCCGCCTCCCAGGTGGAGTATGATTTTCTCCGTTTGCTCATAGAGAGCAAGCAGGTGCCGCCTGGTGTGGTGCTGCAGGTGCTCACCCAGGCGCGCGAACAGCTTATTCGCAAAACCTATGATGCTATCGCGGGTGCTTCTGAGGCCATCGTTCACCTCTACAACTCCACCTCCACCCTGCAGCGTGATGTGGTTTTCAAAAAGGGGCGCAAAGAAATTATAGAGCTGGCAGTGCATGGCGCAGAATTGATTCACGCTCAGGCCAAAGACAGTGATATGCGTATCCGCTACGAATATTCACCGGAAAGTTTTACCGGCACCGAGCTGGATTATGCCCTGGAAATTTGTGAAGCTGTGCTTGATGTTTGGCAGCCCACGCCGGAAAATCCGGTTATCATCAACCTGCCCGCCACGGTGGAGATGTCTACCCCGAACGTCTACGCCGACCGCATCGAATGGTTTTGCCGCAAAGTATCAAGCCGCGACCGGGTGCAGATCAGCCTGCATGCCCATAACGATCGCGGTTCTGCAGTGGCGGCTACGGAGCTTGCGCTGATGGCCGGTGCTGATCGGGTTGAGGGCACCCTGTTTGGCAATGGCGAACGCACCGGTAATGTGGATATCCTCAATTTGGCACTGAATATGTTTAGCCAGGGCATAGAGCCAAATCTCGATTTTTCCAATATCAACCGGGTGATCAACGTGTACGAGCGCTGCACCAGGTTAAAGGTGCATCCGCGCCACCCTTATGCGGGCGAACTGGTGTACACTGCCTTTTCTGGTTCGCATCAGGATGCGATCAACAAGGGCATGACAGCCATCGAGCTCACCGAAAGCGAGCTGTGGGAGGTGCCGTATCTGCCGATTGACCCGCAGGATCTGGGCCGAACCTACGAATCCATTATCCGCATCAACAGCCAGTCGGGTAAGGGAGGATTAGCCTATATCATGGACCGCGAGTTTGGCTTTAAGCTGCCGAAGGACATGCACCCAGGTTTTGGCCGCGTCATCCAGGAGGTAACCGACGCCTGCGGTGAGGAACTGAGCCCGGATATGGTCTTCCATACCTTTGAAAAGGAATATCTGCTCGGCCAGAACGGTTACAGGCTCAAGGCCTTTGAGGTGATGAAACGCCACATTGACCGTGAGGAAAAGGCCTCGCGTGCAGAGGTTGCAGCCCTGCTTGAATATCAGGGTCAGGAAAAGGCTGTGCAAGCTGGCGGTAATGGGCCGCTCGACGCCTTTTGTACCGCTCTGCGCAACGATTTGGGCCTGAATTTTTCCCTGCACTCCTACCATGAGCACGCCCTCACCCGCGGCAGTTCATCCAAGGCAGTGAGCTACATTGAAATTATAGATGAGGACGAAGAAAGCTGGTGGGGCGCTGGAGTGGACACCGATATCATTGTCGCTTCAATTAAATCACTCTTAAGCGCCATCAACCGCTCCCAGGGCAAAAGGAAAATGGTGGCGTCATGAGCAGGATTATGCATGGTTTAAAGTTGGGCAGGCTGCTTGGTGTCGGTTGCCTTGGCCTGTTCTTTGTGACCTTTACCGCAATAGCCGGGGCCGAGGAAATCGGAGAGGTGAGCACCACCTTTAAGGTTCTGGGCGCAAACGACAAGGTCGTGATCGAAGCCTTTGACGACCCTGATATCCCCGGGGCGACCTGTTATGTCAGCAGGGCCAAAACTGGAGGTATTTCGGGCAGCCTGGGGGTGGCGGAAGATACAGCTGACGCCTCCATCTCCTGCCGCCAGACCGGTCCAATTAGTCTGCCGGAACGAATTTCATCCGGCAGAGAGAATGGCAGGCAGGTGTTTAGAAAATCCACCTCCATCCTGTTTAAAAAACTGCAGGTGGTACGTTTTTACGATAAAAAGCGCCATACACTCGTGTACCTGACCTACAGTGACAAACTGATTGACGGTTCACCGAAAAATTCCATATCAACCATTGCCCTGGCTGTGCCCGATGCGTTGCCGGTGGAGGCCGGGAGTACTGTCCCCTGATTTATACCCTGTTTTCACTCTCTCTTGCCGGTGCGTTTACTCTGGGAAGGGGGTAAGGAACCGCACTCCAGAAAGATGCGTGTGGTGCAGCTGTCGCACACCAACGGTCGAGCCGTTCAAAGATTTTCTCCAGGGCTTCGAATTTGGCTTCAAAAGGTTTTCCACGCCGATATCAATCAGATAACCAGCAAGACGGAAATGCCTGCAAATGCCTTCTTTCAGTCCAAGCATGTGCAATTTGTCACATTTCTCACCCGTTCCCGCGCGAGCAGCACCAAATATTCCGCCCCGGTCATGTCAATGGAGTTGATGCCCTTGGCGATGATCAGCAGGTTTTTCTGTTGTTGAGATGCTGCTGCGATTGAAGGAGCCTGTGGTCACGTAGCTGGGAAAAAGCAGCCTATAATATTGGATAGCCCTGGCAGATAAATTCCTGGTTGCTATCCAGATGCTGCCCGCTGCGGTCTGCCAGTGAACGGGCGATGGAGACCGCCTCGGTTAGGGCAAGCAAGGTGGTGGCGAGTACCGCAGGAGCGAGAATACGGACATTGCCCAGGGTAAAGCTTGACGCGGACAAGGGCGGCAAAGAGGAGGGTAGGGCGCCAGCCAAGGCAAGGTTGGCCACCTCCTTGCCTTGGCTCAGGTTGATCAGTATGGCCGT
Source organism: Desulfobulbaceae bacterium (assembly GCA_012744275.1). Taxonomy (GTDB): domain Bacteria; phylum Desulfobacterota; class Desulfobulbia; order Desulfobulbales; family Desulfobulbaceae; genus Desulfobulbus. The sequence continues at coordinate 30,139 of JAAYIE010000036.1, read as the reverse complement.
ATACAGATCCGTATTCCGGTGGCGTGCCAGCGATAACCGCAAAGGCTACGCCCTGGGGCAGGATGGATTTGACTCTGGCATATTCAATTCACCTGCAAAGGTTATGGTGAGGCGCGGCAGGGTTCTATGGCGGTATGATACGAGATCGCCCTGAAGAATCCGGAGCGTGCTAATCCGCATCTGTGGTTGTTTCCAGGAAAAGGATTGTGCTGGTCAGCTCCGCAGCTGTTTCCTCCCTAAAAGTATAATGCTGGCGCCTAGGCCGGAAAAGTGCTCTTTGCGTACTTTTTCCTTTTTTTGCCGCAGTCAAAGTGCCAACTCGACAAGTTCCCGGCACTTCTGTACAATGATACGACATGTGCCCGAACAAACCCCGCACAGCTTTTCCTCCTTTTCATGGTTGTTATGCATACGCCGCATCCCTTTTCCGAACATTTCCCACCGCCCTGGAACCGCATTTTTCCTTACGCTGCCAATATCTTTGCCTGGGGCGTGCTTATCGGGTTAATCTATCTGCTCCGCTCCTTTTTCCTGCTTATTTTTCTCACCTTTGTCTTCTCCTACATCCAGGCCAGCGGTTCGATACGGCTGAAACCGTACATTAAAAACCGCATCGTACGCGTAACGCTGGTGGCCCTTGCCTTTATCAGCGTCCTCACCTCAGCCGGTATTTTTCTGGCGCCCAAGGTCAAGACGCAAACAGAGATCTTCGCCAGTCAGTTTACTATGTATGTGATCAGGGTGGACGAAGAACTCTACCGGCTGGAGGCAAAATACCCGATTTTGGGCGAATTACTGCCGGAACTGGTGGCCGCTCACAACGCGCAGATTAAAGAGCAGGAGGTGGGCGCCACCGCAGAAGCGCCGCCGCAAACGCAACCACGTAAGAGCTTGCGCCACTCGCCCACCGCGGCGTTGCTGCAGCAATTTTTAGGTTTGGGAGAGTCGTCCAACGGTATCCAGAACATCAACCAGTTCATCGATACCCTGGGCAATGTCGGCGGCAAGGTGCTCTCCATCACCACCAACTTTCTCCTCTCCCTGCTTTTTTCCTTTCTCATCGTACTGGATCTGCCAGTCCTGGGCAGGCATGTCCGCGGTCTGGCCAAAACCAGGCTCCGCTTTATCTACCTGGCCGTGGCCGACAACATCCGCGAGTTTTCCCTGGTCTTGGGCAGGGCCTTGGAGGCACAACTTATCATTGCCATTATCAACAGCGGCCTTACTGCCATTGGTATCAGCCTGCTGGGCCTGGGGCAGAACGTTGCCTTTTTGTCGGTGATTGTGTTTTTCTTCAGCTTTTTTCCGGTGGTGGGCGTATTTATCAGTTCCATACCTATCTGCCTGGTGGCCCTGCAGTCCCAGGGGTTGCACACCATGATCTTGGCCATAGTGATGATCACGGTTATTCATTTGGTGGAGGGCTACATCTTAAATCCACGGGTGTACGGCAGCTACATGCGTATCAACTCGGTAATTATCCTTATCATTCTCACCCTGGGTGGCAAACTTTTCGGGTTCTGGGGCCTGCTCCTGGGCGTGCCGGTTTGTACCTATATTTTCGGCTACGCCATCTGGCCTGACAAAAAACCGAAGAAAAAAATATCGCCAGCAGCACCACAGACAGACCCAGCGGCACCAGACGAGGATCCGGTTACAGCTGCTGCGGCACAATTGCCCCAGGAATACCAGGAAGAATCACAAATATGAGCAAACATCAGTACGATGAATCTAAAATAAAAACCCTGAGCTCGCTGGAGCATATCCGTAAGCGGCCGGGCATGTACATCGGTCGTTTGGGCGATGGCTCCCACCCGGATGATGGCATCTATATTCTGCTGAAAGAGGTACTCGACAACGCGGTAGACGAATACATCATGGGCTTTGGCAAGCGTATCGACATCAGCTTAAGCGATGCCGGGTTGTGCACGGTGCGCGATTATGGTCGTGGCATCCCTTTAGGCAAGGTGGTGGAATGCGTGTCGGTCATCAATACCGGCGCCAAGTACAATACCGAGGTGTTCCAGTTTTCCGTGGGTTTGAACGGGGTCGGTACCAAGGCGGTGAACGCGCTCTCTGCAAATTTTACCGTTACCGCCTTCCGCGAGGGCCGTTTTAAGCAGGCTGAATTTGTTCAGGGCAAGCTGACCCATGAAGAGGAGGGCGCAAGCGAGGAAAAAGACGGCACCCTGGTGGAGTTTCTGCCCGATGCGGAACTCTTTCCCGGCTTTACCTTTGACCCGCTCCTAGTGGACGAACGCCTGTGGCGCTATGCGTATCTGAATGCGGGTCTGAGCCTGCATTGCAATGGCGGGCAATTTGTCTCCAAAAAAGGCCTTCTGGATTTGCTGGAGCGGGAAATGCGGGAAGAGCCGCTCTATCCAGCCCTGCATTTTAAAGATAATACCCTGGAATTTGCCTTCACCCACAAGGACGATTACGGGGAAACCTATTTTTCCTTTGTCAACGGCACCTATACCAGCGAGGGTGGCACCCATCTGTCTGCCTTTCGCGAAGGTATTTTAAAGGGGATCAACGAATTTACCGGCAAAAAATTCAATGGCCAGGATGTGCGCGACGGGGTTATCGGTATCCTGGCGGTCAAGGTGCAGGAGCCGGTGTTTGAATCGCAAACCAAGAACAAACTCGGCAACACCGAAATCCGCGCCGGTATTGTCAATGCGGTGAAAGATGCGGTGGCCACCCATTTGTATAAGTTTCCGGAAAGCGCGGAAGTGCTGGTGGATAAGGTGCAGCGTAACGAGCGGGTGCGGCGCGAACTGCAGTCGGTGCGGCGCGAGGCCAAGGCCAAGGCCAAGAAAATTGCCTTCAAGATTCCGCAGCTGAAAGACTGTAAATACCACCCTTCAGCAGGTAAGCCTTCGCGGCCCGGCAAGGAAAATATGCTCTTTATTACCGAAGGTCAGTCTGCGGCAGGTTCCATTGTCAGTGCGCGCGACCCCATGGTGCAGGCGGTGTTCAGCCTCAAGGGCAAGCCGCTCAACGTGCTGGGTCAGCGCCTTGACGTGCTCTATAAAAATGAAGAAATGTACGCCCTCATGCAGACCCTGGATATTGAGGAATCCATCGACAACCTGCGTTTTGACAAGGTTATCATCGCTACCGATGCTGACGTGGATGGCCTGCATATCCGCAACCTGATGCTCACCTTTTTTCTGCAGTACTTTGAACAACTGGTGCTGCGCGGTCGGGTTTATATCCTGGAAACCCCCATTTTTCGGGTACGTAACCGTGAAAAAACCATCTACTGCTATTCAGACAAGGAAATGGACGAGGCCATCCAGGTACTAAAGGCCAAAGGCAAGGGCGACCGCGCCATTGAAACTACCCGTTTCAAGGGCCTGGGCGAGATTTCACCACCAGAATTCAAACAGTTTATCGGTGCAGATATGCGGATCAAGCCGGTGCGGCTCGACAGCTTAAGCGAGGTCGGCCGGGTGCTCAGGTTCTATATGGGTAAGAACACGCCGGAACGTAAGCAGTATATTATGGAGCACCTGGTGGTGAACCCGGTATGAGCGACGAACTGATGGAAGTGCGCGGGGTTTTACACCGCCTCTTTGACAGCAATTTTCTGGATTACACTTCGTATGTTATTCGTGATCGTGCTATTCCAGATGTGGATGACGGCCTGAAACCGGTACAGCGCCGCATTCTGCAAACGCTTTTTAACATGGATGATGGCCGCTTCCACAAGGTAGCCAACGTAGTGGGCGAGACCATGAAACTCCATCCCCACGGCGACCAGTCCATCTTCGATGCCCTGGTGAATCTTGCCAACAAGGGCTACCTGATTGAGCGCCAGGGCAATTTTGGCAATATTTTTACCGGTGATCAGGCCTCGGCCGCCCGCTATATTGAATGCCGTTTGACCCCGCTGGCCAAGGAAACACTTTTTAATAAGGATATCACCGAGTTTACCGAATCCTATGATGGCCGCATGCAGGAACCCCTGCGTCTGCCCGCCAAGATTCCACTCTTGCTGATGATGGGTGCGGAGGGCATTGCTGTGGGCATGGCTACCAAAATCATGCCACACAATTTTGGCGAGCTTCTGCAGGCGCAGATTACCTGCCTCCGTGGAGAAGATTTTACTCTGTACCCGGATTTTCCCCGCGGCGGCATTGTGGACGTCAGCGAATACGACCATGGCAACGGCCGCCTGCGCTGCCGGGTGCGGCTTAATCAGCCCGATGACAAGACCATTGTCATTACTGAACTGCCCTATAATATCACCACCCAGTCGCTGATTGATTCCATTGAACGGGCAGCCAAGGCAGGTAAGCTCAAGATAGCCTCCATCAACGACTACACCGCTGAAAAGGTGGAGGTGGAGATCAAGCTGGCCAGGGGCATGTATGCGGAGGAAACCATTGACGCGCTTTATGCCTTCACCGACTGCGAGCTGAGCATTTCACCTAACCTGGTAGCCATTGAAGACAACATGCCCAGGCAGTTGCAGGTGGAGGAGGTACTGCGGCGCAACACCTCGCTCTTGCTGAAAAATCTTGAAAGTGAACTGGGAATAGAACTGGGTCGGCTGCGCGAGAAATGGCATGCTCGCAAACTGGAGCAGATTTTCATAGAAGAGCGCCTGTACAAAAAGATTGAGGAAATCACCAGCGCCAGGGCGGTTGTTAGCACCGTGCGGGACTCCCTCGCCCCCTTTGCCGAAGAATTGCAGCGAGCTGTGACTACAGAAGATATCGAGCGCCTTCTTGAAATCAGGATTCGGCGCATCTCCCGCTACGACATCAATCGCCAGCAAAAGGAGCTGCGCGATATTGAAAAGGCCATTGCCGCTGTAAGCAAACATCTCAGCGACATGGTGGGCTACACTATTGGTTATCTCGAGGCACTTTTAAAGCGCTATCAGAACGACTTCCCGCGCGTAAGCGAACTCAAGGCCTTTGACGAGGTGGATGCCCGGGCAGCTGCACTTTCTAACCTCACCGTCTGCTATCATCGGGAAAGCGGTTTTATCGGTCACCGCATCAAGGCGGAGATGGGGGCTGGCGAGATGGAGTTTCAGGCCTCGGAATACGATAAGCTGCTCCTCATCTTTAAGGATGGCCTGTACAAGGTGCTGTCCATGGTGGATAAATTTTTTGTTGGTCCGGATTTGTACTGGATGGGGGCCATCGAAAATGACGTGGTCTTCAACCTGCTTTACCGCAATGGTCTGGATAACCTGGTTTATGTCAAACGTTTTCTGACGCCAAAGTTTATTTTGAACCGGGAATATCGTTTGTTTGAACCGGATAAGCGTTCAAGTATTCTTTTTTTACAGACCGGCCGGGAAGGGGTGCGGGTGCGCGTAAGCCTCATGCCTGCAGCACGCGCCAGGCATAATGCCCTTGAGCTCGATATGAGTGATTTTTTGATAAAAGGAGTTGGTGCCAAAGGTAGGCGCATCAGCACCAGGCGGGTGCGCCGCGTTACCGGCAGCAGTGGTAACAGCACGTTCCCAGATGCGGAGCTGGCGCCACAAACCTTGCCTGGATTGGAGTCAAAGAAGTAGCAGGACGAGTGAGCTGTTGCGAAGCATGTTGGCACACTGGCGGTTTGATCTTTCCTGGTAATTTTGCAGGAATTTGGTACACTCAGGCGCTTTTCAGGTCTTACCGTCGATATTCGCGTTCGGGATACAATGTGGTTTGCCGACACTTCATTATCATTCGGCACAATTTTTCAGATACTATCTTTTTTGGAGTGCGACAGCCCAGATGGAACTCTCTGATTTTGGTGCGCGTCTGTGTCGAGGGGCGGGCATTTTGCACCTGATGGATGATCTTGGTCAGGCGCTTGCCGCCGGTGACAAGATTATGATGGGTGGCGGTAATCCCGGCCACGTGCCGGAAATACAGGAACTGATGCGCAAGCGTTTGCAAAGCCTGATCGGTGATGACCACAGCCTGCGTCGGCTGATCGGTATTTACGATCCGCCCAGGGGCGAGGGCGATATGCTGCGGGCGCTGGCAGCCTTACTGCGCCGGGAGTATGGCTGGGACCTTGATGAAGAGAACATCTGCCTGACCTGCGGTAGCCAGGGTGCCTTTTTTCTGCTTTTCAATATGCTGGCAGGACGGCGCAGGCAAGACTGCCGCAAGATCCTGCTACCGCTTGCTCCGGAATATATCGGTTATGCAGATTTGGGTCTCTGCGACGGTTTTTTCCGTTCGTATCAGCCGATTATTGAAGAAATCGGTCAGGATATGTTTAAATACCGGATAGATTTTTCCAGGCTTGAGGTCGGAGACGACGTGGCCGCCATCTGCGTTTCCCGCCCGACCAACCCCACCGGCAATGTGCTGACCGATGGAGAAGTACAGGGTCTGGTCAGCATGGCTGCAGATCACAGCATTCCGCTCATTCTCGATAATGCCTATGGTTTGCCTTTTCCCGGCATGATCTACACCGAGGCAACCCCCATCTGGAATGAGCAGATTGTTTTGTGCCTGTCGCTCTCCAAGTTTGGCCTGCCTGCCGCGCGCACCGGTATCATTATCGCGAACAAGGAAATTATCCGCCTGCTCTCCGGCCTGAACGCAGTGGTTAACCTGGCTCCCAGTAGTTTTGGCCCCATGCTGGTGAGTGATCTGATTGAGAGCGGCGAGATTATCCGGGTCAGTAAAGAAATTATCCGGCCCTTCTATAAAAGTAAAATGGAGCGCGCTCTAGCGGCCCTGCGCCACCACTTTCAAGGGTTGCATTATAAAGTGCATGTGCCTGAAGGTTCAATGTTTTTCTGGTTATGGCTGCCAGATCTCCCCATCAGCAGTCATAATCTGTATGCCAGGTTGAAAGAAAAGGGTGTGGTGGTGGTACCGGGAGAACAATTTTTTCCAGGCCTGCCGCCGGGCTGGCAGCATACCCGGGAGTGCCTGCGTTTGACCTATTCGCAGGATGATGGCGAGGTAGAGCGAGGTCTTGAACTCATTGCCGGGGAGATTCGTGCCCTGGCCTGATCAGCGGAGAAAAGCAATGACAATCCGGTTTCTGCTCATCATGGTGGTGCTGCTGGGCTTGCAGGCTGAAGGCTGGGCCGCCTGCGCCAAGGGGAATTGTACCGATGGCCCCGGTGTGCTGACCAGCAAGGATGGCCGGGTGTATGAAGGAGCTTTTAAAAACAACCAGCCCTGGGGCGAAGGACGTTTGTCCTACCCCGATGGTTCTGTGTATACAGGCCAGTTTGTGGCCGGACTCTACCACGGCCAGGGCGATCTTAAAAACACGGACGGCAGTGCCTACCGGGGCGGATTTTCCCAAGGTAAATTCCATGGCAAGGGCATACTGAAGCACAGTGATGGCACGGAATATCGTGGCGAGTTTGTAAACGGCAAACTGCACGGCCGGGGTATTTTTCTTTACAGTGATGGCCGTGAATATATTGGTGACTTTCGGGATAATATTATCGATGGCCAGGGGAAAATGCAGTATGCGGACGGTTCCTCCTACGAGGGAGAATTCGCCAATGGTCAGCCCGCGGGCCAGGGTCTCAGGCGCTACCTCGATGGTTCCAGCTATGAAGGCGCTTTTGCTGATGGGCAGCGCCAGGGTAAGGGAGTATTGAAGGGGTTTGATGGCTCCCGCTACGAAGGAGGCTTCAAGAACGACCTTTTTAATGGGAAGGGCCAGTTACAGGCTGCGGATGGATCGGTGCAAAACGGCTATTTTGAGGCTGGCTCTCTGGAGGGAAAGGGCACACAAACCTGGCCGGATGGTCGGGAGTATAAGGGTGAATTTAGCAAGGGTTTGCCGGCAGGCAAGGGTGAAATGCGCTATGCGGACGGCTCCCGGTACATTGGCAACTGGCAGGCAGGTCTGCGCAGTGGTAAGGGCAGGATGGAGTATGCTGATGGCCGCCGATATCGGGGTCAATTTGCAGGCGACGAACCGGTTGAAGAGGTGCCTGCCGCCAAAGCGAAACGGAAGAGCAAGAGAGATGATGGCAGCGCTCTCGCAAGGCAGGAAGATCCAGTTCCCGAAGCTGTGGTCGAGGATTCAGCCTTAGGGGCTGTGGCCGCAGAACAGCAGGCCAGTCCTCTTCCCTACATGAGCGTGCGCAGCCGCAGTAATGAAGATAGCGCTGCCAAAGAGGCGGCGAAGAGTGCCGCGACCGCCGCAGGCGACAGTTCCGATACGCATGCCCCATCTTCAGTATCACCAGTGCAAAAACAGGCGACAAGTGGCAGACTCTATACACTCAACGGTATCCTCTATCGGGATCAACAGGCCTCCCAGCCCTTTACCGGTGAAGCATTCAACACCTTCGCCGATGGCAGCACCTACCGCGGTGCCTTTAAAAACGGCCTCATGGACGGCAAGGGGCTGTGGACATCCGGCAAGGGTGATCAGTATCAGGGCAGTTTTCGCAAAGGACAAAAGAATGGCGAAGGCAGCCTCAACCATGCCGATGGTCGCACCTACACGGGCGCTTTTTCTGCAGACCGCAAAAATGGCAGGGGAACGCTTTCTTATCCGGACAGTTCCCGTTATGAGGGCGATTTTGAAGATGACCGTTTCCACGGCAGGGGCACCTATCACTTTTCGGACGGCAGTGTGTATAAGGGGCAATTTAAGGAAGGCGTTTTTTCCGGCAAAGGAACACTGACCTATGCAGGTGGAAAAAAATATGAAGGCGAATTCGCCCAGGATCTGCCCGATGGCGAAGGGGTCCTCATCGAAGAAGACGGCACTGCATACAAGGGGAAGTTCCGCTTAGGCAAGCGTGACGGCAAGGGGCGCACCACCTACCCCGATGGCCGCAGTGCCGCCGTCCGTTTTCAGGATGACAAACAGGTGCCGGCACGTTAAGGCTGGGATGGTTGCCGACTTAGTGGCTTTTGAAATACGTAAAACGTTGTGAGTAACAGTTCGCTGCCAGCGAGTAGTAGGGCGGACAGGTCTTTCCAATTTTACACCACAGCGCTCTCTGTGGTGGCGGCATCGGAAGATCCTCGCAGGGGGGGGACGTACCTGTACGTCTGTGCCGAACTTTCCTGGCTTCCCTGAAAGGGCATCTTTAATCTGAAATTGAAATTGTATTGTACCGGATTGAGACCGGGATGAGTCACGGAGAAGAGGATGAGTAACACAATGATTTGGGAGTATAAAACAGTCCTGTTCGAGTTTTCCAAGGACGGCCTGCTCAGTGACCGGTACGTGGATGATGAGGAGATGGAAAACAATCTCAACCAGCTGGGACAGCAGGGCTGGGAGCTTGTCAATGTGTCTTTGCTCCAGGATGGGCTCCTGGCCTTTATGAAACGGCCCGCTGCTAATACGCCTCTGCTCGCCGAACTCTCATCCAAAGAGCAGATTGTGGCGGACACGGCTCGCCCGACCACAGCAGTCCAGCCAGCACTACGCACGCCGACTACCCAACCGCCATTGCAGCATGCACCTTTCCGTAGCGGCCGTTCACCACGCTCGCCCATCAATGTCGAGCATCTGCGCGAAAAGGTGCGGCAGCATGAGGAGCCGTCAGCCCAGGAGCGTTCACAGCGGGAAGCTCCTGCCTCAGACAATGATCGCATCGGCGGTATTCGTATCTCCTGAGCCAGTGCTGCTTCATCTGCAGCAAATCTTGCCGCCTAGCTGATTCTTTATGCTGCGCTATATCGCCAAACGGCTTTTGCTGATGATTCCGACGGTGTTCGGCATCATGCTCATCACCTTTATGATCACCCAGTTTGTGCCAGGTGGGCCGGTGGAACGAATGGTGGCCCAGATGAGTGGCTACGGTGCCGGTGGAGAAGTTGGCAGTACCGGCGTGTACCAGGGAAAAAAGGGGCTTGATCCCGAACGCCTGGCACAACTGGAAAAACTGTACGGCTTTGATCAGCCGCCGCTAAAACGCTTCGTCAGTATGATGCGTTCCTACCTGGTTTTTGATTTCGGCCAGTCCTATTATCACCACATGAGTGTGGCACAGCTGGTGATCTCCAAGATGCCGGTTTCCATGTCTCTGGGGCTCTGGAGCTTTCTCATCGTGTATTCGCTGTGCATTCCTCTGGGTATTGCCAAAGCTGTACGCGAGGGTTCTGGTTTTGATGTGTTCACCAGCACGGTACTGCTTATCGGCTATGCTATCCCGGGTTTTGTGCTGGGTATTGCCCTGATTGTGCTCTTTGGTGGTGGCAGCTTCTGGAGCATTTTTCCCCTGCGAGGCTTGGTCTCGGATAATTGGCAGGAACTGGGCTTGATACAAAAAATCCTCGACTACCTCTGGCACATGGTTTTGCCGGTTCTGTCCTCAACCGTGGGCAGCCTTGCGGTTATGACTTTGCTCACCAAAAATTCCTTTTTGGAAGATATACGCAAGCAGTATGTCATTACAGCAAAGGCCAAAGGGCTGAGCGACAATCAGGTGCTTTACGGGCATGTGTTCCGCAATGCGATTATCCCCATCATTACTGGTTTTCCCGGCAGCTTCATCACTGCCTTCTTCACCGGCAGCCTGCTGATAGAGACCATTTTTTCCCTTGATGGCATGGGGCTTCTGGCCTATGAATCGGTTATGAATCGTGACTATCCGGTGGTATTGGGTACGCTGTACTTCTTCACCCTTCTTGGGTTGGTCTCCAGGCTGCTTTCCGACCTTTCCTACGTGCTGGTTGATCCGCGCATCAGTTTTGAGGCCAGGGAATGACATGGCAGCACGATCGGCATCGATATCAAAAAATTCCACAGACGCAGCTTCAGCATCGCTCTATCGCCGCCGCTGGCGGCGTTTTGCCGCCAACCGGCGTGGCCGTTATTCTCTTTTTATTTTCCTGTTCTTTTTTGTGATCAGCCTGTTCGCCGAGGTACTCAGCAACGACAAGCCGATAGTAGTGCACTACGAAAATAACTGGTACTTTCCAATCTGGCGTGACTACGCTGAAACGGTGTTTGGTGGCGACTTTGAAACCCAGACAGATTATCGCGATCCGTATATGCTCTCTCGCCTTCAGGAGAACGGCAACTTTGTCCTTTTTCCCGTTAACCCACATAGTTATAATTCTATTAACCTGCACATTAACCAACCGGTGCCTTCGCCTCCCACCAAGGAGAATTATCTGGGCACCGATGACCGGGGCCGGGATGTTCTTGCCCGCTTGATTTACGGTTTTCGCCTCAGCGTTCTTTTTGGTTTGGCCCTGACTGTGATTGGCACCCTGCTGGGGATTGTCGCCGGTGCGGTGCAGGGGTATTTCGGCGGCAAGATCGATTTGGTTGCGCAGCGCTTTATCGAGATCTGGGGAGCGATGCCCGAACTGTATCTGCTGATCATTTTTGCCTCTATTTTCAAACCCAGTATGCTCCTGCTTCTGGTGCTGCTGTCACTTTTCGGCTGGATGGGCTTGTCTGACTATGTCAGGGCCGAGTTCCTGCGGGGGCGAAATCAGGACTATGTGCGGGCCGCCAAGGCATTGGGCGTAGGTAACTTTACCATCATGCACCGCCATCTATTGCCCAACAGCATGACCCCAGTTATTACGTTTTTGCCCTTTCGCATGTCCGGTGCAATCCTTGCCTTGACCAGCCTTGATTTTCTCGGTCTGGGGGCACCACCCACTACCCCTAGTCTCGGTGAATTGCTCGCACAAGGCAAGGCTAACATTGACGCCTGGTGGCTCTCTCTTTCCACGTTTCTGGTACTGGTTGGCACCCTGATCCTCTTAATTTTTATCGGCGACGCCCTACGTGAGGCCTTTGACCCACGAAAGTAGTCTTCCGGCGTATGCACAGGTAGGTGTCGCTGGGGGTCTTTTGCTGTGTAAATAATAGGTTAACTTGATTGCAGGTCAATGTGGACTAGCTTGCGGTAGTACGAATCCCGGCTCAACAGTTCGTCGTGGCTGCCAATTTCAACAATGCGACCCTGATCCATCACCACGATTCTGTTGGCGCGGCGGATGGTGGAAAGCCGGTGGGCAATCACCAGGGAGCTGCGATTGGCAAAACCTGCGGCAACAGCTTGTTCCAGCAGGTTTTCCGATTCGGAATCAATTGAGGCCGTGGCCTCATCCAGAACCAGAATCTCAGGGTTGCGGTAGAGGGCACGCACAAAAGAAAGCAGTTGTTTTTCCCCCAATGACAGGTTCAGGGCCCCTTCGCCAATCCGGGTTTGCAGGCCCTGGGGCAGGCGATCGATGAAACGGTGCAGGCCGGTTTGTGCCAGGATATCGTCAAGTCGCGCCTCATCATGGGTCTGATCCAGAATTATATTGGCAAGCACGGTGTCGGGCATAATGAAGATATCCTGCATGACTAGACCAATACGGCGGCGCAGTTGGGCAAGCGGCATAGTGCGGATATCCTGGCCGCAGATCAGTACTGCCCCCCGTACCGGATCGTAAAAACGGATGAGGAGTGAAATCATGCTGGTCTTACCTGCACCGGTGGCGCCGACCAGAGCCACGGTTTCGCCAGGGGCAATGGTCAGATTAACCCCACGCAATACCAGTTCGTCTGCCCTGTAACCGAAATCTACGCCCCGGTACTCAATCTCACAACCTTTTGCCGCCTGCAGTGTTGCATCTGCTGGATGCGACGCGCCATCCTCTTGCAGGAGCAGCAAAATCTCAGAACGGGCATCCAAGGTTTCAAAGATGCGTTCCGCCGAGGCCATTGCCGACTGGACAATGGAATAGTTCTGAGACAGTTCCCGCAGGGGCTGGAAGAAAAGCCGCATATAGGTGATAAAGGCAGCAAGTTCACCGATGGTCAGACTGCCACGCAGGGCCTCGCCACCGCCATACCAGACAATGACGGCAATGGCCACCACACCCAGCATTTCGGTAAAAGGCATGAAGATGCCAAATACCTTGATCTGGCTGAAGGTTCGGTGCAGGTATTCCTGGTTGAGGCGGTGAAAATGCGCACTGCTGCGCAGCTGTGCGTCAAAGGCCTGAATCACGCTGATGCCGCCCAGGTTTTCGGCCAGAAAGGCGTTGATTTTCGCCAGCTGGATACGGATATCCCTGAAGCGATCGCGGGCCAGCCTCGAAAACAGCCAGGTCGCCCCCAGGGCAATCGGCGCAAAAATCAGCATGGCCATAGCCAGACGGGCATTCATCCAGAAAAGAAAAACAAAGATACCGGCCAGTTTCAGGGCCTCATTGAAGAGGACCACCATCACCGAGGTGAACATCTCGTGCATATTCTGGATGTCGTTGGTGAGGCGGGTGACCAGGCGACCAGCTGGTTGGCTGTGGAAAAAACGCAGATCAAGGCCAAGCAGGTGAACAAACAGGTCCTGACGCATGCGATGCATGACCGACTGCCCTACCCATTCCAGGAGCACCATTTGGGCGAAGGTGCAGACAAAAACCAGTACCACCAACATGCCATACTGCATGACGATCCGGCCCAAGCCCTGCACCCGCGTGTCACTGGCCAGATCTGTGGCCAGAATGTAGTGGTCGATACCTCGCTGCATGAGCTGCGGCATGATCAGGGTGGAAATGCTCACCGCCAGGGCGAGTAGCACGGCCAGTGTCATTGCGCCCCGGTAATGGGCACTGTAGGTAAGGATGCGTCGCCACAAGGTGAGATCACCCACCGAGACCTGCACGCCTTCTTCCGAATAACCGTAGTTAAGCATGGTTACGCTGCTTCTCCACCATGATTCGGTAAAAATCGTGCGACAGCAGCTCGTTGTGGGTGCCGCTGCCGCTGATCCTGCCCTCATCAAGTACCACGATGCGATCGCAATGGCGCAGCACATTCACCCGGTGGGATACCAAAAGAATCGTGCTGCCTGCTTTCCCATCTCCATAATGATTCTTCAGATTGTGGATAATCTCCTGTTCGGTTTCCACATCCACAGCAGACAGACCATCATCAATAACCAGCATGGGCCGCTTACAGAGCAGCGCGCGCGCAAGTGCGATACGCTGTTTCTGCCCGCCCGAAAGCTTGACCCCCCGCTCGCCAATAGCTGCCTTGTAGCCGCCGCTGAAGGCGCAAATCTCCCCGTCAATGGCAGCAAGGCTTGCTGCTGCGCGGATTTCCTCCATGCCGGCCTCTGGCATGCCCAGGGCGATGTTGGCGGCAATGCTGTCGGCAAAGAGAAAGGTTTCCTGGCTTACATAGGCGATATGACTGCGGATAAAGGACTGCGCCAGCGTGGTGACATCTTCCCCCTGGAAATAGAGCATGCCCGGCGCAAGCGGATACATCCGCAAAAGCAACTTGCACAAGGTGGATTTTCCCGAAGCGGTGCGACCGGTCAGCCCGAGCAGACCGGGGCAGATTTCAAGGTCGATATTCGACAGAGCGGGCCGGCCGCCCTCGGCATAGGAGAAGTGCAGATTACGGCACCTGTAGCTGACCGCATGTGCCCGCTGCAGGGTACGGGTGGGGCCGAAGTCCACACTGGGCTCGCTTGCCAGTACGCGGTGTATCCGTCGTAGGCTGGTAATACCGCGTTGAGCAATATTTGCTACCCAGCCCACTGCCATCATTGGCCAGATGAGCATGGTCAGGTAACTGATAAAGGCAACAAAGGCGCCGATGGTGATACGCTCTTCTATCACAAAAATGCCGCCGAAATACACCAGAAGCAGCATGCCAGCGCTCCCCACCAACGTGGAGGTAGGGGAAAGCAAGCCCTGTATCCGGGCAACTCGTAGATTGCTGCGTACATAATCGTTGCCCAGACGCTCAAAATGGCGGCTCTGGAAGTCTTCCAGGGTGTAGGCCTTGATCAGGCGGATGGAAGTCAGGCTTGCCCGGGCGAATTCGGTCAGCAGAGAAAATTGCTCCTGCACCAGGTTAAAGCGGTTGTGCAGCATGCCGGAGAGCTTCTTGGTACAGAAGATCAGAATAGGCATGGGCAAAAGCACTATCAGGGTCAGGCGTACATCAATGGCCAGCATGAAGCCCAAAGCAGCCAATGACATAACAAAGGCATCCACCGCTGCTACCACACCAATGCCAAAGGCTGTCTGAATGACACTCAGGTCGTTGCTGGCATGCGCCATCAGATCACCAGTGGTGCGGCGCTCAAAAAAGGGCTGATCCATGCGCAGGAGATGATCAAAGAGCCGGTTGCGCAGATTGCGCTCCAGCAGGCGGGAAAAACCGATGATCATATAGCGCCAGACAAACCGCAGGCCAGCCATGGTGACGGCAAAGAGGAGAATCACCCCGGCTATGCGGGCAAGCAGTGCAGAGGTGGCTGTGCCAGCAGCCAGGGCGTCCACTGCTTCCTGCACCAGGCGGGGAATGAGCAGTTGCAGAAAATCGACCGCAATCAGGGTGCCCAGACCAAAGCCGAGCCGCAGCCAATGCCTGCGGAAAATGGGCACAACCATGGCCCATAGCACGCCCAGTCCGGCTTCTTCCACTGCTGCCGGTGTGCTGTTCATAACAGGGAAGGCAACAATTGCTCGTAGGCGTTGGTCAGGCGGATGAAGCCCTCCGCATCACCACCCTTGTCCGGGTGCATGTCCTGCGCCTTTTTACGGTACAGGCGAGTAAGGGCCTTTTTGTCCATGGTACCGAGTTCTTCAGCACTCAAGGAAAAGACGGCAAGTGCTTCCCGGCGGGTCATGCTGCGACCGGCAGTTCCTGTAGCACCGCTGCTGCCACTGCTGAAGCGCCTGCTGCGGGCGCCGAAGGAAGGTCGCCAGTGGGGCAGCTCATCCGGAATCAGGTCAAAATAGATGAACAGATAGCGCAGCAGATACTGCGGCAGATCTTCGGTACGGGGAAAGCCCTGCCAGAAATATTCATCCTTGGCTAGAGCACAAAACTCCTCCAGAAAACAGGCATCTACCCGTTCCCGTTCAAGGGCGTGGGGCATGGAACGGGCATAGCTTTCCTGGAAGTGACTCTGCAAATCAAACACCGAAAACAGGTAGTATTGATAGTCCCGAACCTGCAGGATTTGCTCCTGCATGAGGATGAGTTGTTCAATTTCATCACGTGACTTGTCGAGCAGGGTAATATAGAGGGCCGGAGTTTTTTCCACTGCCTGTACCGAGCTGCGACCCAGTCTGAGATAGTGCAAACGGCGGCGGTCAAAGGGATGCGTTTCTTCAAGGGCGCGCCTGCGCAGGCTCTCATCGGAGCGTTTCCAGTTCCGGTAACGGCTTCGTTCGCGAAACGGTTCGAGCTGCATCCGGATTTCCGGATCCACATAGGGGAAAAAAAGATCTTCGAGATCGGCGTAGGGAGTGCTGACCCCCTGGGCCCGCAGGCGTTGAATCAGTTTTTCGTCGATGTAAAAGGAATTGCCACCAATGTACACCAGATGCTCTCCCGGATCCTGACCAAGACTGGCCACATCACGACAGGCAAACCAATCGCCCTGGGGGTACGATTCCCGCAAGACAAATTCATAACGGTTCAGGCCGTTTTCCTTCCGGGCAAGATACATGCATACGTAGCTACTGCAGAATGAACGAAACGGTGAGCTGCCGGCAAAAGGCAGCCCAAGGTTTTTTACTTTGTTTCTAGGAGTTCCTTGACAGCGGCACTCAGGCGTTGGATGTTAAAGGGTTTCCTAAAGACCACATCAGCTCCGAGTTCTTGGGCCGTGGGCAGATACATCTCGGGGCTGACCCGACCACCGCCGGAGACAGCGATTATTTTGAGGTCCGGAAATTCCTTTTTCAAAGCGGCTATGGTTTCCAGTCCTTCCTGTTCAGGCATGATCAGATCAGTAATAACCAGATCCGCCCGGTGTTGTCGCTGTGCCAGCTGACCTTTCCGCCCGTTTTCGGCCTCCAACACCTCGTATCCGGCCCAGCCAAGCACTTCACGCAGCATTAGGCGGATTTGTGCGTCATCATCTATTACAAGAACTTTCATCGACTACTCATTCTCTTAATAAGGTGGAGACGACAATAAAACAGTTCCTTAACTATGTGCATGAACGAAAAATTGCGCAAGGATTATGGGTGTACAGGTAACCCAGATGCGGGCTGCACCTGGATGCAGGACCGAGGTCGCATCATTCCTGCCCAACATGCGGCATTGTGATTTGTCGAAAAACCTTTTCCCTGAAAAAATCAATGGTATCGCTGCGTCGCCGGGATATTCGCATCTGCTCCGGGATCATGGCTGCTTGTTCGTGCCGCATGATGGACATTTTATATTCAATATTTGGCGCAAGCGTACTGTCCAGATACCAGGCGTAAAAAAGTCCGAAAAAAAGTCCGGGTGGGGTAAAGCCTTCGGCCAGGTTCACTGCTCGGGTAAACACACCGCTTTCAACAGGGCTTGGATGCATGCGCGTGAGTTGCAGATACTGGCCTATGTCCCCATGGGCAAGATATCCATCCAGTTTATGTGCAGATTGCAGCTGCAGACGGTAGAGCAGCCCAACCGCCGCGCCGCGAAACAGCAGTGGTTCCATGCTTTTTTTGGCCACATAGTTTCCCAATAAAGACTGTCCAAGGGCGACCAGAAAGGCTATTTCAAGTTGACGCGCGTTCCGGCATTGATCCTCCCTTATAAGGATACGCTGCGTGTCAGGCTGGTAGGTTGAATAGATATTATCCCACTCCTGGGCGCGTTCCCAGACGGTGGTGTCAATCAGCCAAATCTTCTTTAGCGCCATGAGGTGCGCCACCGGAATGTCTGGATGTCGCCAAAGGATGTTGAGTAAAGCCCGTACAAAGGCGTGGTGTTTCATTGGCGACAGGGGCTCCGGTGCTTCTGTATCAGCCTGAGCTGTCGTACTGATCCGGCCCATTTTCAGGGCCTGCAGCCGGTCTTGCAGGGCCTGATAGCGGCTGCAGGGAATCGGCCTTGCTGGACATCCCATTGTGTTTGTCGCTATGGGTTCCGGCAGCTGCTTCTGAGGTGCATGGCAATTGAGCAGATTAAAGGAGCGCAGTATCCACAAGGTTTTGATGGTTTTGGCCAGCGCATCCGGGTCGTGCTGGATACGATTTTGTCGCCGCAAAAGTTCCCGGGAAAACACTGCTGCTTCAATAAGGCCAAAACCCAGCTGCTGTACGCGCTCCCGGTCAATAAAAATAGGTTCCTTTGCTTCCAGGGCATAGCCCTGTAGCACGGAGCTTGGGATATCTGCCATGTTCAAGGCAATGACGTGGGAGAACAAACGTTCCACACCGCCTGGAATATTGCGGTGATAGGCGTAAATCATGTCGGAAACATAGAATTTCCGTTCCGGTGCCTCACGGGTGGCATCGGTCTCCCCGGTCTGCACCCAGATATTGGCCACCAAAAGCTTCATCGCCCGCTGGTTGGCACGGATGGCCTCGGGCACGCCGGGTATCTGCAGGATAGGTATGATGGAGGTATACAGACTTCCGGGTGCAAAGAGCAGGATGTCGGCCTCGGCAATCAGGCCAAGCAAGCGTGGATGCAGGGTCATAGTATCACAAAAAGCGGTCATAACCCGGTCCACAGGGTAGTGCCGCCGCGCTGTGCTTGATTTGTCTTCACTGGTCGCGAGGACGCCATTGCTATACAACAAGCACAATTCAGCAGGCGTAAGGGAAGCGGGTAATACGGCATCTTCCGCCATACCTAGTACCCTCGCCACCTCCGCCAGCCCATGCCCAGTGGCTCGGTGCAGAGCCTCTGGTCGATGCAGCAGAGCATTCGTAGTCAGAACTGGATCAAGATGCTTGTAGATGGCGCTTGCCAGTAGAAGATTGCCCAGGCATTGGGGAAAATCGAGTACTGGCTCA
This sequence comes from Desulfobulbaceae bacterium, assembly GCA_012744275.1. GTDB lineage: Bacteria > Desulfobacterota > Desulfobulbia > Desulfobulbales > Desulfobulbaceae > Desulfobulbus. The sequence continues at coordinate 11,456 of JAAYIE010000036.1, read as the reverse complement.
AGGCGTTTGTCGGTGAAGAGGGCATCCAAAAGGGACATGAATAAAATTCTCATTTGCCCTGGCAGCACATGTGGGCGAACAGCACTGGCCTCAAGCAGTGCATCAAGGGACTGTGGCCGTCCTGTGAACCGATAGTTAAAGAGGCCATGCAGGGTCAGCACCAGTTGCTGCGCACCGGGCTCACTTAAAGCATAGGTGCGGATAAGCGCATCCCGCCGGATGGAGGCCAACAGTACATGGCGCAAATCGCCAAGCCCAACCAGCGGCAGCAGTTTACGCAATTCTCCTGTGGACCCACCATCATCCGAGACGCAGACCACACTGTGCAGGTCAGCAAAGAGCTGTTTCATCCCGGTAAAAGGCTGCTGTGGCCAGTCTTCTCGGCGGGAATCGCCGCCGATGAGGGTGGCAAGGCCTGTACCTCCACCAAAAACCACCACCTTGACGCCGGATGTATCGGTACGCTCCATCTGCTCCCGATAGCGGCTGAACTGCGCAAGCAGTGCCGGTGAAACCGCCTGAGCCTTGGTGCCCAGAAACAGGGAAACCAGGTTTTCTTCTTCGCTGTTTTCAGCCAGCAAATCCAGGGCGCTGTAGCGGGAGGCACGCAGTTCCTCCAGAGTGTCGGCTATCAGCTGGCTTGTGTTCTGCATCAGCCCCGCACCTGTTTCAGTAGCATTTGTTCAATCTTCTGGATATCGTTTGGTGTGTCCACTTCAATGGAGTCGTGCTCGGTGAGCACCACCCGAATAGTATAGCCGTATTCCAGGGCGCGCAATTGCTCCAGTTTTTCCAGCCGTTCCCACTGGCCCATCGGCAGAGAAACAAAGGTGTCGAGAAATTTTTTACGGTAGGCGTAAAAACCAAGATGCCGGTAATATTCAGCACCTGTCTCGCCTTTATCCCTGCAGTACGGAATGGTTGAGCGCGAGAAATATAGTGCCCGGCCCCGACTGTCGAATACTGTTTTCACATGATTGGGATTGGTTATTTCTTCGGGTCGGGTAATTTTGTACATAAGAGTTGCCATCGGCAGATCTGGTTCAGCCAGCATGGGTCTGGCCACCTGCGCCACGATTTCCGGTGCAAACAGGGGCTGGTCGCCCTGAATGTTGACGACCACATCGTCATCATCAAGCCCCAACTGTGTGGCGGCCTCGGCCAGGCGGTCGGTACCGCTGTGGTGATCCAGCCTGGTTATAACCCATTGACCGCCAAACCCTTCCACTGTGCGGGCAATGCGCTCGTCATCGGTCGCAACCACAACCTGGGCCAAAATGGTTGAGGCCTTGGCCCGCTCCACCACGTGCTGAATCATGGGCTTCCCCTGAATCAGGGCTAAAGGTTTACCCTCGAAGCGGCTTGATTGATATCGGGCCGGGATAATGGCATGGACGGCTGCAGTCATGAAAACACCTGTGCAAGGGTTGCATTATTGAGGATTGCTGTAAACATACTGGCATGAATTTGAAAAGGCAATGATCAAGGATTCTGCTGTTTCCAGTCACTGTGTTCAGCTATCGGCAGCGCACCCGGTTCTGCTCTGGGCAGATGCTGGAGCGCCCTGCCTGCAGGCAGAAACGCTGGCAGAACGTCTGCAGTTGCCGCTGATCAGGGGAAAACCAGCTCACCAGACTCTGGTACTTTTTCTGGATGCGGATGGCCTTGCCCTGGGGCTGTCTGACATGCCTTGTAGACACATGCTGCGAGCCGATTTCAGCCGGATCCTGCCGCGTATTCAACCACAGCGGCTCAAAAGTGAACTGCTGGTTCGGGCGGCAAAAATACGTAAACGGCGCAGCACGACTCTGCTTGCAGTCGACGCCACCGCCGGCCTTGGCGAAGACGCCTTTCTGCTGGCCGCCGCGGGCTTTGAAGTGTTGCTCTTTGAATACAACCCCTTTATTGCAGTGCTTTTGGAGGATGCTCTCCGGAAGGCGCAAATGCTGCCCGAACTTGCCACTATTTGTGCGCGCATGCAACTGCAGTGTGGTGACAGTATCCAGCTGTTGCAGGGGCTGCACAGCCCGCCCGATCTTGTTTACCTGGATCCGATGTTTCCAGCCAGGCATAAGAGCGCCAAGGTTAAAAAAAAATTGCAACTGCTGCAGATGGTAGAGCAGCCCTGTACAGACGAAATTGCGCTTTTGCAGGCGGCCCTGGCTGCTCAACCTCAAAAATTAGTCATTAAAAGGCCGCTGAAAGGAGCACCCTTTGCCGGATTGAAGCCCAGCTACTCCATTACAGGCAAGGCCATTCGTTTCGATTGTCTGCAGGTGCGAAGCTGAAAGTACTGCTTGTCATTTGAGGAGCGTGCTGCTCTCCCTCCATTATTATTCGGATTCTGTTTGTCTTGTTCAGCGGTTTTCAACCAGGAAATCCCTGCTGATTCATTGACAGCGCCAGCTCTGTCCGGTATTTTTATAGGCTTTGAAATATATATCTGATGTTGCCTGCGGCCTTATCGCGCTGTGTGCAACCTTTGCCAGACCTGTTTGAATTTCCTGCCTTTCTTTGCCGTGCCCGGAGTCGTGTCATGAAGCGCATTGTTGTTTTAGTTGCCTGCCTTGTTCTGGTCAGCAGTACTGTGTTTGCAGCACAAAACACCCGACAGACGATCGCCAAGGCTCCTTATATTTCTGCCCTGGCAGTCAACTCCGCCACCGGCGAAGTGCTATTTGAGGACAACGCCGACGCCCTGGTTTATCCTGCCAGTGTACTCAAGCTGATGGATCTCTATATTGTCCTAACTCGTATCGAGGAAGGGAAACTCGCTCTGACCGACATGGTGCAGGTAACACCTGAAGCGGCCAGGATGGGTGGATCACAGGTGTATCTCGATCCAAAAGAGCAATTTACAGTGGAGGAAATGCTCTATGCACTGATGGTGCAATCGGCCAATGACGCCGCCACTGCACTGGCCATGCATATTTCGGGGTCAAAAGAGGCGTTTGTTGAACTCATGAATGCCACCGCAAAGCAACTTGGCATGAACAACACCACCTTTTACAGCGAACATGGTTTGCCGCCAACAAGGGATAGAAAAACAGATGTCACCACAGCCAGAGATATGGCAATCCTCTGCCGTGAACTGGTAAAAAAGCCGGAAGTTTTCAAGTATACCAGCACCACCACCCGGGGGTTTCGCAACGATACTTTCATCATGCGTAACCACAATGCCCTGCTGGGAAAACCGCCTGGAGTCGACGGTCTAAAAACAGGGTTTTTTCAAGCTGCTGGCTTTTCCATTGCTGCCACTGCCCAGAAAGATGGTCAACGGGTGATCACCCTGGTAATGGGGAGCGCCGACAGAAAAGAGCGGGATGCCAAGGCTCTGGAACTCCTCGGTAAGGCCATCACCCAACTGCCCGCACAGTCAGAGCAGGCACAGAACGCCCCGCCTGCCTTGGCAAGCCCAGAGCCAATTGCAACCAGTTCCTCAGCCGATCCTGTCCCTGCTCCGGGTGGAGGTCAAGATGCTGCAAAAGCCCCTGGCGTTACACCTGCACCAACCAGCGCATCCAGTGGCTGGGGCAAATTTTTCCTGGGCCTCGGCCTGGGCCTCTTCACCTTTCTTGCCATTGTCCTGCTTGTCGGCCGCTACTTGCAGCGTCGACGGGATGATAACCACTACCTCCGGCGGGGCTGATCGAGGCGAAAGGATCAAATTTTCCTCTGTACCGCTTCATCAATAAGGACACGAATCAATGTCGGACAACAAGCAAACTGAAACAAGCGTCCGCGATCCCGGCCTAGCCGACGTGGTCGCCTGCCATTCTTCCATCTGCCTGGTTGACGGCCAGGCGGGCCAACTGCTTTACCGCGGTTACGATGTCGCCGACCTGGTACAGCATTCCACCTTCGAAGAAGTTGCCTATCTGCTCTGGTACGGGCGTTTGCCCGGACTAACCGAATTTGAGGCGTTTCTTGGTGGCTTTACCGGTTCCATGCACCTGCCGGTTGAAACCGTCATGATCCTGCGCATGTTTCCCCATGCTGCCACCCCTATGGAAGTGCTGCGCACCGCAGTTTCCTCCATGGGCCATTGGGATCCGGATAGCGGCAACACCCGTCTCGATGCCTTGCTGCGCAAGGCCCAGCGCATCACCGAGCGCATTCCCCTGATCATCTCTTCGCACCAGCGTCTCCGGGGTGGACACGAACCGGTGGAACCGCGCAGCAATTGCGGCATTGCCTTTAACTTTCTTTATACCCTTACCGGTAAGGAACCGGATCCCATCATGGTCAAGGCCATGGATACCTCCCTGATCCTCCACGCCGACCACGAGCTGAATGCTTCTACCTTTACCGCCAGGGTGACTGCCGCCACTCTGACCGACATCTACTCGGCCATGACCAGCGCCATAGCTGCCCTCAAAGGCCCACTGCATGGCGGTGCCAATGCGGAGGTTATGAAGATGCTGGAGGAAATAGGAGAAGCCTACAGGGCCGAGGGCTGGGTGAAACGGCAATTGGAAGAGAAGAAAAAGGTGCCGGGATTTGGTCACCGGGTGTACCGCTGCGAAGACCCGCGCGCCACTGTGCTCAGGGATTCTGCACGGCAAATCACCAATCTGGTTGGTAAACCCCGCTACTTCGAAATTGCGCAGGAAGTGGAAAAGGCTATGCTGCACTATTCCAAGGTCTTTCCCAATGTAGATTTCTTTTCCGCCCCGCTCTACAACGCAATGGGTATACCCACTGAATTGTTCACCCCAATCTTTGCCATCAGTCGGGCGGTGGGCTGGACCGCACATATCTTGGAGCAGTGGAAGAACAACCGCCTCATCCGGCCAAAAGCGCACTATATTGGCCCATCGCTGACCAATTATGTGGATATCGGCTCCCGTTCCTAGCAGCCAGCGCCTTACTCTTTCTCCCCCATGAGCGGCCGCAACTGGAGATGGTAAAACATCTCCAGGTAACGACACATATCTTCCCGCTCCACCCCGTGTGCAAATTTCCAAAAACCATAGATGCGCGAAAGCGTCATCATGCGCTTGGCATAAAGTTCCCAGGTGTAGCGTTCGGCAACCCGCCTGAGTGCGCCGTGCGAGATGCGCACCCACTCGTTCTGGTCGTGTTGGCACTGCTCAAAAAATGCGGCCATCTGTGCTGCAGCCTGTGTGCCATAATTAGGGTCAATGTGAAAACCAGACTTGTTGTGCTGGATAATCTCCATGGGTCCGCCATGCTTGGTGGCAAAGACCGGTAATCCTGAAGCCATAGCCTCGATAATGGTGAGGCCAAAGGCCTCGAACAGTGCCGGCTGCACAAAGGCACCCCGTCGGTCCGCAATGACACGGTATAGTTCGCCGGCGAGGTTTTTATCCAATCGCATACCCAGCCACCTCATTTCCTGGTCAAGGCCATGCTCATCCATCAGGGCGTGCATGCGACGAATCTGTTCCTGCTCCTCATGATCTGAAGAAAAGGCAGCATCAAGAAAGCCGCCAACTACCAGCAGGTTGACCTGTTGGCGCAACTCTTCTGCAGCACCAAACCACGAGACCAGGCCGGTCAAGTTCTTCACCCGATCAAGCCTGGCCATGGTGAACAAAATTGGCTTATCCGGGTTGGCAAAATGGCCGCGCGACAGCTTGATTTCCGGGTCGAACAGCAACGCGTCGATTTCCGACTGCAGACCGGTCAACCTCCTGTCGCTGTCAGTATGGGAGAAATAAACCGAGGCATCGGCTCCGGGAGAAACGATGTTGAATTTTGGATCATAGAGATTAATGCCATCCACCACCCTGTATAAGCCTGGCATGGTAAAGGCTCGGTAACTGCCATACTGGCCAACCGTTTCATCGGTTCCGGCAATTTCCTGATAGGTGCTGGAAATAATGAAATCCGTCATATTCATGGAAATTAAATCTGCCGTATATTGACAGGCAAAATGGTACTGTGCCTCATTTTCCCGCCAATAGAGATCGGAATGCAGGTATTTTGTCTTTTCCAGGGCATGGGCAATAGTGCACTGGGTGACCCCGAGCCTGCGGCTAAGCAGTGAAGCAACCAAGTTGCCATCGGAATAATTGCCGATAATCAAATCCGGACGACCGCCCAGTTCGGCCAACGCCTCTCGTTGCACAGACTCGGCAAAATGCTCCAGGTAGGGCCAAATTTGAAAACGAGAAATCCAATGCCGTACAATTTCTCCATTTTTCCGATAAAAAGGCACTCGCAAAATCCACACATTTTCACAGCCGCTGACCTTTTCCAGGCGCTGATGGCAAGTTGTATCGCCTGCCTCAGGGATCAGTCGACTGACAATGACAATCTTCGAATCCACGCGTACACCCTGCTGTTCCAAGCGTGCCCGCATTTCCCGCTCAAGGGCGCGCACCTGATCCAGGATATAGACGACCTGTCCGCCGGTATCCGGCAGGCCCAAAACATTGTCCTGACCAAAATACCCGTGGGGAGAAATAATAAGCAGCCTGGAGACCATAGGGATGCGGGCCAGGAACTCTTCCAGCGCGCTTGGCGATGGCGCGGTTAGCACATCTGCAAGCAGATTCATGGTTTCTGCCGTTTGTTCGGCATTGTTTCCCCAACCCGGTTCAAAACCCATTTTGGCCAAGGGAGAAGCAAAATCTACCCAAGGGGTATTGCCATCGATTTTCTCCACAAAAGTAATTGCCTGCCTCAGAGCCCCACCAAAACTGCCAATGTCTTTAAAAGTATCGTCATGGACCATCAACTGCATGCCGTCAATGGCGTGCAAGGTGAGAAAGTGCAGCATTTTGTCTGCCCAAGCGCGGCGGTTACCGAACATGGAACTGGAAAGTTGCCGGTTGAGGAAAAGCATGCCTTGGCCAATACTCCGCGCATCGGCAAGCCGGGGAATATTGCGACCAAAAGGTGCGAAATCGACTTCCAGCACGGAAGGCGATGCTTCCTCCCGGTTTTCGGCAAGCATTTCCTTGAATTGGAGGAATTGGGAGGCGGAGAGCGTTTCGGGAACCAAGGTTTCTCCATGGATACACAGATATTCCATGCTGGCGACCCCTGGTCGTACGGCAAAATAGGCCCACGGCGCCCGAAAGAGACCTTCTTGAGCTCGCAGAATAAAACGGAACAGGGCAGAGTCATCTGCCAGGCCTTCCTGACCATATTCTACCTCATCACGCAATTCACTCAAACCGTCTAATAAATCAGACTGCAGAAGGATAGAGTGTTCATAAGAAAAATATCGGCGCAGCAGTGTATAGATCGCGTTACGGTTTTCACTAACAGCTTTTTGAGCAAGACTTAACATGGGAACTCCTATAGCTGTGCGCCCAGCAAGCGCTTATACAGTGATGGCCTGAGCAAGCGGAGGCAACAGCAGAAATATCGACGAATAAGCTCAATGACACAACCGGTGGCACTCATGGCCCCACCTCAGTGTCTTGATTGTTATATGTGCAGATCAGATTGTTTCGGATAGGCCATAGTGGTTCAAGCCCTCCAAAATGCCTTGGGCGTATGTACCTTGGGCGAAATAAATTTTGCTGCGACCCCGCAGTCGCGCAAGCTCTGGACTGTGATTGCCAACCACCACACCCAAGGTATCGCCGACCATCATTTCAATATCATTGCCTGAATCTCCGGCAACAAGAAAGGCATGCAGCGGCAAGCCCCAGCGGTACGCCAAATAACGTACAGCATGCCCCTTGGAGGCGCGTACAGGCAACACATCCAGATAAGCTTCGTGGGAATAAATCAGATTTGCATGAAGCTTGTGCCTGCCCAACAGCGCATGCATTTCAGCCACTGAGGAGAAGGACGTGGGGTCTACATCAAAGCTGATTTTAAATTCCCGTTGATTATCAGCAGGCTGAAGCTGCAATCCGGGAAAATCGGTCAACGCCTTTACCAGGTCGCTGCGACGCCAGCGATAACGGATATGATTACGATAGCCGGCATCCGGATGCAGATCAGGCCCATGGTTGATTTCACTGCCCACCGAGGTGATCAATACGTTAGGGGGGGGGACATTCCACAAATCGAGCACAGCTAGTGCACTTTCCAAGCTACGGCCGGTGGCGATACCAAAGGCAACTGTACCGGCCTGCTTTTCAAGCCATGCGATCAAGCGCCGTAAACTGGTCTTATCTCCCAGGAGCGTGTTGTCGATGTCAGTGATAAGGGCATTCTGTGCCAGAGGGACGGGGGATCTCCCGTCTTGCAGGGTAAAGGCCTGCTGCCGACGCAGTCGCTTGCGGCTGCGGTGCAATAATTTTCTCGCATTTTTTACGTATTGTGCACTGTGAGCACTCCAGCTATAGTGGTTGCGAACACCGGCAATCCCATTGCGAGAATATTGCAGCCAGCGTTTCCGGTCCTCCAGAAGGTACCTGAGGCCTTGGGCTAAAGCAGGCGGATCAAGCGGGTCGACTAAAACGCCACTCTTGCAATTAGCGACAATTTCCTGTGGACCACCATCCTCGGTGGCAACAAAAGGCAGACCGCTGGCTGCTGCTTCAATCAAGGTCAGCCCAAAAGGTTCAGTTAGAGCCGGGTTTACAAATACTCCCCGCCGCCTGGCTGCCAGCCGGTAAATATCCGGTACATCTTCGGGGCAGTGATGCTTGGGGATAGCAACCCTTCCCCAAAGGTCATAACGGTCTATATCAAGCAGCATATTGGTCAGCACAGTTGCTGACGAAGTGTCCATCTTTCTGATATCATCACGATTTCCGGCCACGATCACCAGATTTGCCCATGTCTGCAGTTCAGTATCTTCGCCAAAAGCGGTTATCAGCCCGCGGATATTCTTACGCGGATCGGGTCGGCACAGTGCCAGCACCATGGGCTTATTGGGTTCGTGTAAAAAACGGTCGATAAAGGGCAGAGAAAATTTACTTTTTCTGGTATTGGCAGACGGGGCAAAACGGGAAGTGTCTGTGCCTGGAGGAATAACTTCAAAGCGACCGTGGCTATAGTTGTCATACAAACCGTATTGTTCATCCACTTCCTGCCGCGTACTGGTAACAATCATGGATGCGTGGGTAAGTAGATCTTCTTCAACGGCAATGCGGTGAGCAAGGTTAAACTGCCGCTCGATAGCACTCGCTTTGCGACCGCTGGCGAGCAGGCGCTCAAGCTTTGGGCGGCCAAGGGAATGGCCGGTATGGATAAGCGGTATTCCCAGTATACCTGAAAGCTGCTGACCAACATAGCCCGCATCGGCATAGTGACTGTGGAGCAGATCTGGTAGCTGCCCTTGTTGACGAATAAACAAGAGGCAATTGTCCACCAGTTCATCGAGATGCGGCCAGAGTAATTCTTTACGAATATATCGTTTTGGGCCACACGGTAAACGTACGATGCGTGCGCCTGGCCCCAAAGGCTCTTCCGCCCGCCCATAGGAAGCATCAATCCGATCGTCTTCAATGCGCCGGGTCAGCAGGTCAACCCGTTCAACCCCGGAATGCCGCCCGAGTTGTCTGGCCAATTCGACTACATAGGTCACCTGGCCCCCGGTGTCCGCATCGCGTCCCAACTCCAGATCGCTCCCGCGTACAAGTCCGTGTACACTGATCATCAGTATAACAAGTTTTTTCTGCCTGTTTTTCGGTTTTTCATCCATGCCAGGCCTCCAAAAATGGTGTGTAAAAGGACGAATCGTCTGGGATGGCTCCCCGAATTGTGCATATCGCTCGGGCAAAGGCATTTGCCCGGTTAAGGCTAAGTTGATCAGGCCAGTTGTGCAACAAGCCCAGTAGGATAACCGCAGTAAAGGCATCGCCTGCACCGACCGTGTCGACCACTGCACTTGAAGATTGGGCTGGAGGTGCATGCAGAGTTTTGCCTTCCTGTCGCCACTGCCAGGCTCCATCGCCGCCACAAGTGATCAGGAGGCGCTCAAGGCTAAAGCGTTCAGCCAGGTCCCTGGCCCATTGTTCTTGTGCAGAGCCAGAAAGTTGCAATTCATGGGCAAGCAACTGCAACTCTTCCAGGCTCATCTTGACCACATCGGAGGCGGTAAGCGTATCCATGATGGTTGGGACGGTATACCATGGCAGCCGCAGGTTGATATCGCTTACCCGTTTGCAACGCAGATGTGTATGCAGCGCTCGAAATGCCATTCGCGATACTTTGTTCCGTTGCGCCAGGGTACCAAAATAAAAGAGATGCGGCTGGTGTTCTCGCGCCACGGCAAGCGCCTGATCCGCATCAATATAGTCGTAGGCTTGATCCGCCTTAATGCTAAAGACATGTCCACCCTGATTGTCGATGTGCACCTCGACCTGACCGGTTGCGTGGTCAGGATCAATCTGCACACCTTTGGTAGACATGTTAAATTTATGCATGCGCTGCAACAGCGCATCCTGCAACGGATCCTTTCCCGTACGGGTGATAAAAAGCGGATTCTCGCCAAAGGCGGCTAAATGACAGGCCACGTTGAAGGGAGCTCCGCCAAGAGTTGTGCGCTCTGGAAAGATATCTGCCAGAACTTCGCCAAAAATGAGCACTGGTGCTGATGCAAAGGGCATGTGTTTGGTCGATATATGGATGATAAAATGAGTGTTTTTTGAACGGCAACTCACTTACTACCATAGCGGTCATGCCCGACTTGTCAAGAAAGTGGCTGCTACCCGTTAGCGCCGGCTTTGCTGGCGCTGCTTTCTTTTCCACTGCCAGGGCGGTTCAGGTTTTTCATTCTGCCACAGGCCAAGGCGAGCCTGCTGGGCGTTCTGCTGCATTCTGGCCATGGGTTCGCATATGTCGCGCTCGCGACAGAAGCGCGGGTACACCCAGGCGGCGCCGTTTTTCACCAGTTCTGCATTAACCAATGCGTCTCCCGCCCAAACCTGCGCCACAGTACGGCCATAGCTATCCCGATACATCGGTTCTACCTTCACGCGCTTTCCAACCAGCCATTGACGGACAATGCTACGGGAGGTGCGGCCATAGGGCTGTTCAATTTCCGGGCTATCAATGCCATACAAACGCACTTTAACGATGCGTTTATCATGCTTAACTGTGATCGAATCCCCATCGTTGACCCTGATCACCTCGGCTGTCCACGAAGATGCTACGGCCGAAGCAGCATGAAACAACACGGAAAGCATCAGCAAAAAAACAAATAATCTCCCGATACCTTGCATTTTTATTCCTGTTCCCTGAAAATGACCCAACGTAACGGCCTTGCGTTCCATGTATTCACAAATAGGAAAGCTGAAAAAATGTGGCAAAATTTTCTTCATGTCACAGTCTGTATCACGTATAGTAACTTGTTAATTTTTGATTAATACTTGCGAGTCAGCAAACGCTGTCGACATAAGATACACTTTCACTTGGCGGACAGGAACCCTTTCTTTGGGGATGAGAACGGTACTTGGCCCTTTTTATTACCTGAATCCGTGAGCATTCATCAACGAAAGTTGTTTGCCTCTGCAATTAACATATTGAAATATCATTATAAAAATTGCAACATACGCCTGTCCGTGCAACTCACCAGG
>JAAYIE010000035.1 GCA_012744275.1 Desulfobulbaceae bacterium | reverse complement strand
TTTTCTGATCGTCCAGATACAGGGGTGTTGACAGGATATTGCAATGCATCGTGCCACAATGTAGCAATGTCACATTAAACTCTTTAATCTACCATTTGGGAGGGTAAAAGTAACCTTCTTTTGCTGGGACTACGTGACAAGTGCGGTGGTCATAGTGTACAGAGAGGTGTTCTTGTTCCGGCCTGATGTTGGGCCTGTTCGCCACGATGAAACGAGTTTTCCAAGGTATTGCCATGGATGTGCTGATAGAAGAGTTGAAGGGTAAATTAATCAGCCTGCTTAATCTGCAGGAATTGACGCTCGAAGCCTTTGATCCCGATGCCCGCCTGGTAGGGGGTGAGCTTGGCATTGATTCCATTGATGTGCTGGAAATGGTGGTCATGGTGGAGAAGGATTATGGTGTCCTGATCAATAACCAGGAGGTTGGTCAGGAGGTGTTTGCAAGCCTCCGGGCGCTTGCAACGTATATCGAACAGCATTCACCTGGCAGAAATTCTTGAGTGGACCTCGGGTTTTTATTGGTGGGGTTGGTATCGTCAGCGCTCTGGGCGACGGTCCGGAGGCTACTGAAGCTGCCCTGCGACATGGAGCGAGCTGTTTAGGCCCGCTTACCCTTTTTCCGCTTGTGCAGGGGCGACAACTCCCTGCAGGGCAGGCGGCCTTTAGGGGAAGCAGCGCCAGCCCTTTGCCGCGCACGCATCAACTGGCTTTGCATGCAGCGGAGCAGGCCCTGGCTGGGGGAACGCTGGCACCAGATGCGGTTGTACTCGGCTGTACCACCGGCGGCATGTTGCGTACGGAAGACCTGCTGGCCCGCAAGGTGATTGACGCCAGTGCCTACCGATTCCATGGTCTGCATACCGTGGCGGCAGAAGTGGCCCGTTTAGCCCAATGCCAAGGCCCGGCTCTAACTGTTTCCACGGCCTGCTCCTCTGGTGCCCTTGCCCTTGCCCTAGCGTTTCGTCTGTTGAAAAATGGCCGGTTCAAACGGGTTTTGGCCGGTGGGGTGGATTCCTTGTGCCGTTTAACCTTTTTCGGCTTCCATTCCCTGCAGCTTGTTGATGCCAGCGGTCCTAAACCCATGGACCAGCGCCGCCGCGGTATGGCCGTGGCCGAGGGTGCGGCCATGCTTTTTTTAAGTACGGAAGAGCAGAGCAAACCCCTGGCAGAACTCTTGGGTGCCGGTCTCTCCTGTGATGCCCACCATCCCGCCTCGCCGCATCCCCAGGGTGACGGAGCCCTGGCTGCTATGCAGGCCGCTTTAACAGATGCAGGTTTGCCTGCGGCCGATATTGACTACATCAGTTTGCACGGCACTGGTACCACAGAAAATGATTTGGCCGAGGCACAGGCCATCCGGCGACTTTTTACCCAGCCACCGCCCCTTTCTTCTATTAAGGGTGCAAGCGGACACAGTCTGGCCGCTGCAGGGGCCATTGAGGCCGTGGTCGCCAGCCTGGCCCTGGCCAAAGACTTTGTTCCGGGCAACACCGGCTTTGCCGAGGCAGACCCAGCCCTGGGTTTGACGCCGCAGCTCAAACTGGATAACAAACCACTGCGTGCCATCCTTTCCAACTCCTTTGGATTTGGCGGTAATAACGGCAGCTTACTGTTTGCGGCTCCCTCAGCTTTTCCTGCGGCAGCTTCGCTGCCGCCCATGCCCGAACTTGCCGTGCACGGTTGCGCCTGCCTCACTGGCGCCGGTAATTTGCAGGACACCATGGCCCGTTTGCAATCAGGCGCAAGTTGTGCTGGCCTGGTGAATGAGGTGGAATGCTGTGCGGCTTTGCCTGCCCGTCAGATCCGGCGGCTGAAACGTCTGGCCCGCCTGAGTCTTGCCCTGGCTGCAGCAAGTGTGCCCGAAGATAGCGGTCAAGATGCCAGCACCTCGGTTGAAAGCGTCTTTATGGGCACGGGGTGGGGCGCTCTGTCTGAGACCGCGGATTTCCTTACCCGTCTGGAGGAGAGTGGGCAGCAGTTCCCCAGCCCCACGGATTTCATCGGCTCGGTCCACAACAGCCCGGCCGGGCAGATCGCCTTAATGCTTGGCGCCAAAGGTGCCAATGTTACCACCAGTGGCGGCAGTCAATCCTTTGAGCAGGCCTGTTTTGCCGCAGAGCTGCTGGCCTGCAGGGAAGGGCAGGCAGCCCTGCTTCTGGGTGCGGATGAGGGCCATGCAGCCTGGTCGCCCATGCTGGATAGCAGCATCAGCCCTGAAACGTCTTTGAGCGATGGCGGCGCTGCCCTATATCTGCGACGGGAACATCAGGGCGCCTGGGCTGTTATCAGGCATTGTCTACTGTATACCGATCCTGGAGCAGTACCCCTGCTTATAGAAGAGCTTGGTGGCGCGGTGGCGCTTAGCCAGCGCATCGGGCTGATCATGGCCGCTGTTTCTCCGCTTGCTGAAGGCGCAGGCCAAGAACAATTGGCGCAATTTCGCCGCCACTGTGGTCGGGATTTTCCGCTCTGCTTCTACCAGAGTTATCTGGGCCAATTTGCCTCGGCCTCGGCCGTGGCAGCAGCGCTGGCTGTAGCCTTCGTACATGAGCAAGAGGTGCCTGCCCTGCTTTTGGGGCAGCAGGCTCCCTTGCCCCTGGCCGGGAAAAACATACTCCTGCTAAGCTGTGGTACAAACTTAAGCGCCATGGAATTTTCACTGCCATGAAGGTGCTGCTCCTCTCGCCAAATACTCTGACCGTGCCCTATCCGGTTTATCCGTTGGGGCTGGACTATGTTGCCGGGGCCCTGGGGCCACAGCATCAGGTACAGCGCTACGACCTCAACAGTGGCAGTCTGGAGGAGCTTGCCGTCTTGCTGCACAATTTTATCCCCGGAGTGATCGGTATCGCCTGCCGCAACATTGACAATACCGAGGCAGGTGCTGCGCAATACTTTCTTGATCAGTACCGCAATCTGGTCGATTGGCTGAGAAAACACAGCCAGGCCGTGCTGGTTTGCGGAGGCAGTGGTTTTACCATCATGCCTCGGGAGGTGTATGCGACCCTGGGAGTGGATTACGGCATTATTGGTGAGGGAGAGCGTTTTGCCCTGCTGGTGGATGCCCTGGAAAAGGGAAAAGACCCGGCCTCTGTTGCGGGCGTCCTTGGTCCGAAGGGGCAGGCCGAGGCCGCACTGCCTTGGCAAGGTACGCGTATGCGTGTTCCGGCTCCGGCAGAGCAGCGCGATTTTTACCTCCAGCACGGTGGCATGTTGAATCTGCAAAGCAAACGGGGCTGTTCCTTTCGCTGTATTTACTGCCCCTATCCGAGTATAGAAGGGCGTAGCCATCGCTTGGTGCCGGCTGATGAGGTGGCTGCTACTGCCCTTGCCCTGGAGCAGTCTGGGGCAAAATATCTCTTCATCACTGATTCAGCTTTTAACTCCGATGTGCGCCACAGTATGGAAGTGGCCAAGGCGCTACGAACAAGTGGTCTCAGTATTCCCTGGGGCGCTTTTTTTGCCCCGCTTAAGCCCCCTGGCCATTATTTTGAAACTATGGCTGAGGCGGGTTGCCGCCATGTAGAGTTCGGCACCGAATCCATGTCCGCTGGTATGCTCCGCAGTTACCGCAAACCCTTTGGTACAGAGGATGTGCTGGCTGCTCATAGAAGCGCCAAAGCAGCAGGCTTGCATGTTGCCCATTATTTTCTTCTGGGCGGTCCAGGGGAAAGCGCGGCAACTGTGCGGGAAAGTTTGGGGCGCATGGAACAGTTGCAGGGCGCAGCCTTTTTTTTCTTTGTTGGTATTCGTATTTATCCGGGTACAGAGCTTTATGAGATAGCCCTGCAGGAGGGTAAAATCGATAGCCAGATCGACCTGCTTCGTCCGGTTTTTTACGAACCTGACGCCATAGACCGTGGCGCAATAGAAACCATGGTGCTGGAGCAGGCCCAGGGTCGTATCAACTGGCTGGTTGGTTCAGGCGGTGCTGCTGCCGCCAATGTGGTAGCCAGGATGCACGCACGCGGTCGGGTAGGCCCCCTTTGGGAGTATTTAGTCCGTTGACGGGCAAACAGGGTGGAAGAATTGCTTGCTTTTTTGTAAAAATACAGGTGAAATGCAAGGTCCTTAGCAGGTTCTGAATATAACGCGTATTTTTCGTAGACAGTTATGAATTCGGTGTGGTATGCAATGTCCGCGCCCGAGCGCACCGTGAAGGGAGAAATAAGAGCCCAGGTACACGTGCAGGCAGATTCACCGTGGTTTGATGGACATTTTCCTGATTTTCCTGTTGTACCCGCTATTGCACAGGTCAGTATGATTGTCGATATGGTGGCCAGGGCCAGCGGTTCATCACTCTATCTCAAGTCGGCAAGCAGAATCAAATTTAAACAGCTGGTTACCCCAAACACTGTGCTTACCTTGCAAGCCAAGGCTGGCACGGAGCAGAGCCAGTATCTCTATCGTATCAGAGCAGGCACGGAAGAGGTGTCCAGCGGCACTATCTTTTTGGCCAATAAGGACGCAGAAAACGTTATGCAAGCAGATAAAAATGCCACAACCATCCGGGTTGCGGAAATTATCATCAATGAATTGAAACTGGAAGATGTGAGCGCCGATACCTTTGATCCGGATCTGGATCTGGTGGACGAGGTGGGTATAGACAGCATGGATCTGGCCACCATTGCCCTGGTGATTCGCGATGAGTTTGGCATCCGCATTGATGAGGACGACTATCCTAAACTGACCACCCTGCGCATCATCGCCAATTACATCGACGAAAAAAAGAGCGAAGTATGACAACGAAGGTGCAGGTTGCCGGAACAGGATCCTGCAAATTCAGCGATATCCTTGCCAGCCCAGCCATACGGGATCGCTGGGAGAAGGTGCGGCAATATTTCTTTCTGCGGGAATCTACCTACGACATGACCAATCGCTGCAATATTCGCTGCGATGGATGTTATTATTTTAACGGCGAAAAACATCTGGCTGCAGAAGAATGCGATCCGCTCGCCTGGCAGACCCTGATGGTCGAGGAAAAAAAGCGTGGTATCACCTTTGCGGTTCTGGCCGGAGCCGAACCCTCGCTGGTGCCGGAGCTGTGCCGGGTCTGTTTTGAAACTATCCCCTTGGGTGCCATTGCCACCAATGGCCTGCGGCCCATACCCAGGGACATTGATTATCGTATCCATGTTTCCGTATGGGGTAATGATGCGGCCAGCCTGCTGGTACGCAGGGCCCCTTCCATGCTCCAGCGGCAACTGGAAATTTACCATGACGATGCCCGCGCCATTTTTATCTATACCTTTACTCCACACAATATAGAGCAGGCCGCGGAGGTAACCCGTATCCTGGCTGCAAAGGGGCAGCGCATCAGTTTCAACATGTTTTCCGCTCCAGTCGGCTACACCGGGCCCTTGCGTCACGATGCGGCCAGCCTCAAAGCCACCGCTGACATGATGGCCAAGCTTTTGGCCGAGTACCCCGACACGGTGCTCTATTCGCCCTACAGCATCATCGTGCACACCCATGCCATGGGCCTGCACGATCTTTTTTCCTGTCCTTATCCACGTCAAAACGCCTCCACAGCGGTAGGGCTGGGCCGTAGTTTCCGCCAGTATCGCACCGATCTTGGCTGGGATCGTGCCGCTGCCTGCTGTGTACCTGATACCGACTGCGCCGATTGTCGCCACTACGCTGCTGGCAGTGCTGTGGTCACAGCCCGCATGTATCGTCATGCCGATCATCCACAGACCTTTGCCGCCTGGCTGGACTATGTGGATACCTACCTGGCGGTCTGGGTGCGACACTACGAAAAGGGCGCTAATCTCTCTTCCTCCGGCAACCACCTGCCGGTCCAGGAAGACGCCTAGAGTTACAACCATGAAAACCGTGAGCTCCCTCCTGGACCCGGCTTGGTACCGGCGTTACAAACAAATTTCCCGCCTGAATATCCGCAGTTCCATCTATGATGTCACTGACCGCTGCAACCTGCGCTGCAAGGGCTGTTTCTTCTTTTCCTCTGGCGAGCATAAAGCGGCGAGTGAAGAAAAGGATATTGCCAAATGGCACGCCTTTGTGGAAGCGGAAATGGCACGCGGGGTAAACTTGGCTATTTTGATTGGCGGTGAACCCACGCTTTGCCTGGACCGGGTGGAAGCCTTCTACCGCCGCCTGCCCACCTTCTGCGCCACCAACGGGCTCATCAAGGTGCCGCGGGACCGTTTTCCGGACATGATGGTGGGTATTTCCCTGTGGGGAGACGAGGAAGACGAGACCATCCTGCGCGGCAAAAATACCTTCAAGGTTTCCAGCGCCAACTATGCTGGCGACCCGCATGCCTACTACCTTTTTACCATCACCCCGAAACAACTGGGCAAGTGCGAAAAAATAGTACGAAAAATTAGGGATGTGGGTTTGAAGGTGCACATGCAGCTGCTCTCCAACGACGAGGGGGTGGATGGCTTTTCCTGGCAGCCGCAGGAACTGACGGATGTGCGCGCCGAAATGGATAGCCTGCTTGATGCCTACCCTGATACGGTTATTTCCTGCAAGTACTACCACGAAATCATCACCACCGGCATGATGCAGGGACGGCATTTTGGCTGGATGGAATGCCCTTCGGTCACCATTTATGCAGACAATCGGGAACCCCAGCCCAAACGGCTGACCAACTTTGTCCGCTGGGCCTCGGATCTCAAGACCACCCATCGCTGCTGCACTTCGGAAACCAGGGATTGCGCCACCTGCAAGGATGGGGCTGCCCATATGAGTTGGGTGATGGTCAATAAGCGCGCCCACATGAACAGCAGCAGGGATCTGCAAAACTGGATAGAAGTGTATGAAATGTTTGCCAAACTCTATCAGTTCATTCCCTGGTAGAGCTGTTTATGCAGTGGCGTAAGCCGGGCCACGGGCCGGTGATTATTGGCTATGATTGTATTTCTTCTTTGGGAATAGAGCTGGAAGAGCAGTGGACCCGTGCTCTTAAGGGAGAAAGCGGCATCAGTCATTTGAGCCGCTTTGCCACCGGCTCGGATTTCCCGGTGCGCATTGCCGGACAGTTGCCGGATATCGACCAGCTCGATTATCCTTTCCTGAGCGCCCGGCAACGGGCCATGTGGAGCTCGCCGGTGTTCAAATACGCGCTTCTGGTGGTGGAGCGCGCCCTGGCCCGCAGTGGCATCACTATTGATAAAGAACTCGCACCCAGGGTGGCAACCACCTTCAGTTCCGCGGTGGGTGGAGTGGATGCCCTGCTTGAGGCCGACCGCCAGTGGCAGAAGAGTGGCAAGCTGCCGCCTCCCTACGCCAATCCCAATTCCTGCATCAACATGGTCAGTGGCAAGGTGGCCATGCATACCGGCGCCACCGGGCCGATTATGTCAACCATCAGCGCCTGCGCCACCGGACTCAGTTCGCTGCTCAGCGGAGCCATGCTGTTGGCTTTGGGGCGGGCGGATGTGGTGATTTGTGGTGCGGTGGATTGTGCGGTGGTGGCACCGATCACCGCAGGTTTTTATACTATGAACGGCATTTTCATCCCCAAAAAGGACGAAGAGGATGCACTGCCCCAGGAAGCCAGCCGTCCTTTTTCTGTGCACCGGCGCGGTTTTGTCCTGTCTGAAGGCGCGGGTGCCTTGATTCTGTGCAGCCAGGAATTCGCCCGAGCCCATGGTCTTGACTATTCGATTGAACTCGCAGGCTGGGGTATGAGTTCTGATGCCCAGCACCCGGTTCTGCCCTTTGCCCCCACTATTATTCAGTGTATGCAAGGTGCGCTGGTTGATGCTGGGATCAGCCCTCAAGAGGTGAAGGCGGTGAATGCCCACGCCACAGCCACTAAAGCTGGGGACAAAACCGAGTATGAAGCCCTGCGAACGGTTTTTGGAGCAGATTTACCACCGGTATCTGCCAACAAATCAATCCTTGGCCATGCCATGGGGGCATCGAGCGCCATTGAAACGATTTTTGCCCTGCGCGGTATGGAAGAGGAATTGCTGCCACCCACTATTAACTATCGGCCGGATCCTGACATGGAGCTCGACTGTGTGGCCGAGGAACAGCGTTCCCTTGCGCAGGAATTTGTGATGAAGAATGCCTTTGGTTTTGGCGGCTGCAATGCCTGTGCGATTTTTCGGCGTTGCACCTGAACAGATGTGTGGATATTGATTTGGCGATTTCGTTATGCAGGCAGCACAAAACAGACGGGTAGTGGTGGTGGGCTATGCTGCTGCCACGGCCCTGGGAAGCAGCTTTGCCGCCACCTGGCAAGAGGCCCTGGCGGGCAAGGCCGGTTTTCGCCGTTTGAGCCGTTGTCAGGTGGAAACCCGCAGTAATGTGGTGGGCGAGATCCCTGACTGGGACCCGACCACTCTGCCCAATGTGAATGCAAAGGAGGCTTCGGTCTGGAACGCACGCTATGTTTTTCTCACCGTGGAGATGTGCCGCCAGGCCCTGGCACATGCCGGCTTGAGTATGGATAGTGTCAGTGGTCCCCGCACCGCCTGCCTGATCGGCTCTGCCCTCAACGGGTCGGACGCCTATCGCATCGCCATGGGCAACTATCTGCAGCATGGCCCGCTCAAGGTGAGCCCCTACCTGCTGCCCAATCTCTGCGCCAATCTGCCCGCAGGCAAGGCGGGCATGGAGCTGGGTTTTACTGGCCCAATTATTTCGCCACAGGGAGCCTGCGCCTCGGGCAACCATGCTATTGGCCTTGCCGCCCGTATGATTCGCGACGGAGATGCCGATTTTGCCCTGGCTGGCGGAGTAGAAACCTGCCTGATCCCCGAAATTATCCTGGGATTTACCAATATGCTCGCCACCATTAAGGTGGGGGAAAAGGATCGGGCCTATACAGACCCGGCCCAGGCCTCCCGGCCCTTCAGCCATGATCGCAAGGGCTTTGTCCTGGCCGAGGGCGCGGGTGTTTTGGTGCTGGCCGCCGAAGAAGTAGCCCGTAGTCGGGCTTTGCACGCAAAGGCCGAGGTGTTAGGAGTGGGCTGGAATTCCGACGCACACCATTTCACCCGGCCCAACCAGGCCACGGTGGTGCAGTGCATGCGCGCTGCCATTGCCGACGCGGGCCTGCAGCCGGAAGATATTGGCGCGGTTAATGCCCATGGCACCTCTACCCGGGCAGGTGACAGCACCGAGGCCGATTGCCTGCGCGAGGTTTTTGGTACACATTTGGCGCACTTACCCATTTCCGCCAACAAGTCCCAGGTAGGCCATAGTTTGGGAGCCGCGGCAGCCATTGAGGCAGCCCTGGCCATTGAGTCTATGCAACAGCAGCTGGTGCTGCCCACGGTCAACCACCTGGCCGACCCGGATCTGGCCGACCTGGATGTGGTGCCAAACAGGGCCAGACTGCACCGCTACGAACATGTGCTCAGTAATGCCTTCGGTTTTGGCGGTACCAATTGCTGTCTTATTTTTCGAGGTCTCTAATGCGGCCGAAACCTTTTTGTTTCGAGATGATGGAGCCAGCCTGCTACGTGCGCGAAACCGCCACCGGCAAGGTTTGGCACCGCTGCGAGCTGCGCACCCTCTATGTGGATACCGATCGCTCCCAAGTCGTGTACCATGCCAACTATCTGCGCTATTTTGAGGTGGGGCGGGCCGAATTGATGCGTGAAGCCAACTATCCCTACAAAGAGATTGAAGAGGGCGGTTTCATCTATCCGGTTATCAAGACCGAGCTGAACTACTACACCCCGCTCTACTACGATGACCTCATGTACATCCACACCCGACCGGAGCGCATCGAACTGGTCAAGGTACAGTTCGACTACCTCATTACCAGGGCCACAGATGGTGAAATCATCTGCACCGGCTATACCCGCCACTGCGCGGTGAACACCCGCGGAATACCGGTGGAGATCGACGACAAGACTATTGCCCTTTGGCGGCAGTTTCCCGAATAGAATTTTCTCGGCCAGACCGTCCTGTCGCCCTGTGTTCACCTTTTGTTATCCTCTTCCAGACTGGCTGCGCGACCATCAGCTTGGCGGCCGCACCATCCTGCCTGCAGTGGAAAGCATGCGCCTTGCAGCTGCGGCTTATGCTGTTATTCGTCCGACTATTCAGCCTAACTTGGTGCTTCGAGCCCGCTTTCTTCGCCTGGTAGAAATTGCCGACCAAGAGCGGGAACTCAACTTTTTTGTGGAAGTAAGAGAGGAGGAGGGCAGGGAGCTACTCAGCCTGTCACGCCGGGTGACGCAAAAAGGCATAACGCGCAGATTGAGCTGGGCTGAACTGGAACTGGCAGAAGAAGAGAAAACAGCGTTTTTGGTCGCAACTCCTCAGCTTCCGCGGGCTTCACCGCCAAAGCGGCCGGATGCAGTGGAAATCCAGCTTCCCAGCGCGCAGGTATATGCAGAACTGGTGCCCTTTGGCCCGGCCTTACAAAGCCTGTCTGGCAATCTTTGGGTCAATGGGCTGGAGGCGGGCGGCGAGGTTTGCGCCCCTGTTTTTAATTGTGAGCATGGCAGCATCGGTGCGAACGTGCATGACCTGTGCAACTGGCTGGGCTCGCCCTTCCCCTTGGACGGAGCCATGCATGTGGCCTGTGTGCATGGACAAAGGCTGGTTTCCTTTGTGCCTTTTCCTGTGGCCATGCGGCGGCGGCGGATCCACAAAGCCACCCAGCCAGGCCAATGCTATCAGGTACGGGTGTGCCTGCGGCGCCAGGAAACGGATGAGCTGGAGTACGATCTCTGGCTGCTGCAGGGCGGGGAGTTGTACGAGGAGGTACAAGGCCTGCTGATGCGCGATGTCAGCGGGGGGCGGCTGCGGCCGCCTGCGTGGTTGCAGGGGCTTGGGTCTTTGGCATAAAGAGCCGGTGGTAGTGGTATTCAGTATTCAGTACGGTTTACCGAGAACTGGTTACTCTGGAGTCGGAATTACCCCGTGTCCCTTGTTCGGGTTTGATGCCCTGCCAAGCCAGAAGCCGCTCCATCACCACTCGTACCAGCCAGCGGCAGAAGATGAGACTGTATTCAGCGCCAGACAAATACATGCCCGCCAGAAAAACGAGGTGGGAAAAGCCGTAGGCAAGTGGGCCGCCAACAGCCACGACCCAGGGATTGCCAAAGTGCAGGGCTAAATATCCGAGTACGCTTATGAGCGGCCAACAGACCACAAAGCTTGCACCAATGAGAAAGACGCCAGCCAGGATGCGCAGGGAGGGCCGCGCCCTAAAAGCACTCAAATCAGCCTGATCGGCAATGGCGCGCTGCACGTAGGGAAGAGCAGTCAGGCGCAGAAGTTGGTGTTCGTACCAGTGGGGCATGGGATGGCGTGTGCTGCACATGGAGCAGAAAAGGTTTACTCAAACCGGCTATCTTGAAGTCATACTATACTGCTGCCTGTGGCCGGCGGCAAGCGGAGCGGCTGTTTTTGTCCTTTTCTCCGCCTTTCATTGAAATGTTCAGACAAACGAAAAAGCAGCGCACTATCTGCTGCTGATTTCACTGCAGGTGCGCTACATACCCGGAAACGAATACCCCCTGGCCATGCCCAAATCTCTAACCACATACATCCTTCTTGCCTGCTCGTTGTTGGCGACCCTGGGCTTCACCTTGACCGCGCTCAAGCGGCTCCATATCGATACCGATATCGTTCGTTCCATGCCGGGTCAGGAGCAGGTGATGCGCGACGCCATGGAGATCTTTGCCAATCATCCGGTACATGATCAGGTGGCGGTGGATCTTGATTTGGGTATTACTGCGCCCGACGAACTGGTAGCCACAGGTAAAATTCTGGAAGACAAGATGCGGTCCAGCGGCCTTTTTGCAGAGGTGGGCAATCGGGAGTTGAGCGGCCTGATGCCTGAGCTGCTTGTGCAATTGCCGCCACAACTGCCGCTCCTTTTCAGCTGGGAGGAACTGGAGCAGGATATTGCCCCCAGGCTGGAACCTCAGGCGGTGGAAGGCCGCATCCAGGATCTGGCCCGTTCCTTTCAGGGTTTGGAGGGTATTGGCCTGGCCGAATTCGCCGCGACCGACCCCCTGGGCCTCAGAGAACTCATTCTGGCCAAGCTGGCTCCGCTTGCACCCACTCTGCAGGCGAAATTGTATCGTGGTCATCTCATCAGTGCCGACGACAGGCACCTGCTGCTTACCGCCCGACCCATGCAACCGGGCTCCAATACCGAACAGGCCCGGCTGTTGGCACGGTTTTTTCACGAAGCAGAAAAAGAACTGCTGGAGCCGTACCGAGCCCGAAATCTGGAACCACGCCTGACCCCGGTGGGTGCGTATCGCGCTGCGCTTGATAACGAAGAGATCATTCGCCATGATGTGCAGCTGGCCCTGCTGCTTTCCTCTGCCGGAATTGCCCTGCTACTGCTGCTTACCTTTCCCCGGCCCCTATTAGGGCTGCTCTCGCTCTTGCCCTCCATGGTGGGCACAGCCGCGGCACTTTTTGTCTATTCGCTCTTTTTCGACTCCATCTCCATTCTTGTCATGGGTTTTGGCGGGGCGCTCATTTCCATCACTGTGGATTTCGGCATCACCTATCTGCTCCTGCTCGACCGGCCCCATAGTACCCGGGGGCAGGCTGTAGCAGATGAAGTGCGGGCGATTGGCGGTCGGGTCGCCCTGTTGACCACGGTCTGCGCCTTTCTTTTGCTGAGTTTGAGCGGCTTCCCCATGTTCACCGAGTTAGGCATCTTTACCGCTCTTGGATTTCTGGGAACCTATTTTTATGTGATGGTCGTGTTTCCACGAATATTCCCCCGGATGCCACCTGGCCCTGATCGTGCTCTACCGCTCAGACATCTGGTGAAATGGCTGAGTTCCAGAGGCAAGGCCGGCGCCATTGCTGCTGCACTTCTCTTCGTCTGCCTGCTCCCCTTTGCCCGGCCCGTGTTTCATATCAGTTTGCAGGATATGAGTTCGGTGCGGGCAGAGACCAGAACGGCAGAAACGCAATTTACCCAAATCTGGGGCGATATGAGCGGCCGGGTGTATCTCATGGCCAGGGCGGAAAACTTGGCTGCTTTGCAAGAGACCAACGATGTTCTGCTCCAGCGTCTGGAAGAGGATCTGCAGGCGGGCCGTATCCGCTCGGCCTTTTCTCCTTCCATGTTTTTTCCAGGACCGCTGCGCAGCAGTGCCAACCTTGAGGCCTGGCGCAACTTCTGGACACCTGAGCGCAGTGAGCAGTTCCGAGACGCGCTTGACCGGGCCGGACAAAAAGCCGGTTTCACCAAGGATGCCTTTACCCCCTTTTTACAGTTGCTTGCACCCGAATACAGACCGGACGTGCCACTTCTGCCAGCAGCCTTTTTACGCCTGTTTGGGGTGAATCAGACAAGCGGGCAGGAAGGGGACCAGGGAGATTACATTCAGTTCATTAGTCTCCAAACTGGCAAGACCTACGAGTCAGACAGCTTCTTTACACGCTATCAAGATCTCGCCCGCATCTTTGACGGCCCTTATTTTGCCAAGCGTCTGGGTGAAATCCTCTTTTCTGTGTTTCTGAAGGGTCTGGTCTTTATTGTTGCCATAGTAGCCTTTTTCCACCTGCTCTTCTCTTTAAGCCTACGCCTAACCGCACTCACCCTGCTGCCGCCTTTTTTTGCCTTTATCTGCACCCTGGGCACTCTGTATCTCATTGGTCATCCCCTGGATATTCCAGCCCTGATGTTGGCAATCATCATCTTCGGCATGGGCGATGACTATTCGATCTACACCGTGTACGGCTACCAGTGGTATCGAAGGGCCAATCATCCCTCATACCTGCTGGCGCGCACCACGGTGTTCATGGCGGCTTTCTCCAGCCTCATCGGCTTCGGCGTGCTCTGTTTTGCTGAACATTCCCTTCTGCGCAGCGTGGGTCTGACTGCGGTTCTGGGTATTGGTTATTCATTAATTGGCGCAGCCCTGCTCCTGCCACCACTTTTGAAACGTGTTTTTGATGAAGACAGCGCTGCTGCACCTTTGTCGTTGGCTGATTCTCTTAACAAGAGAGTTATTCGTCGCTACCGCCTGCTGGAAGCCTATCCGCGAGTTTTTATTCGTTGCAAACTGGCCTTTGACCCCATGTTTCCCGAACTGCCGGGACTATTGGCTCCGTACAAACACAAGATCCGCAGCATCTACGATATCGGTTGCGGCTTTGGCCTGCCCGCCTGCTGGTGCCTGGAGTATTTTCCTGGCTCCAGGCTCTTCGGTATTGATCCAGACCCAAATCGGGTACGGGTAGCTGCCCTGGCTACTGCCAGGCAGGGGCATATCCAGCAAGGCTGGGCTGCGGATGATCCGTTCCTGCCTGAGCCTGTTGATCTGGTGCTCATCCTGGATGTGCTGCACTATCTGGATGATGCTGCTTTGGCAACAACCCTGCATCAGGCCCGACGTTGCCTGGCTGCGGGCGGCATCATGCTCATCCGCCATTCACAAAACCCGCAGGGACGGCGCAGCTGGCGCTGGCATCTGGAGGACAAGCGGGTACGCTTGGCTGGTCACCAGACTTTTTACCGAAATCCGCAGCACCTTGCAGAGCTGGTGCATAATATGGGTTTTGTGGTGCTGGGCAGTGCCTTGACCCAAACAGATCGAGAGCTGGCCTGGCTGCTTTGTCGCAGGCCTGCAGCGAGCGAACCTGTACCCATTACTGAAAGCACGACAGAGCAGGTAGGGCAGAGAAAAAATGCAGTGCTGATGAAAAAATAATTTGCATACATGCACAACTGTATGTATATTTCCCGAGCTTTTTTATCATGCCTTGTTGCGTATTCATAATTGTGCTCAACAGGCTTTGATTCTATTCAACTATGTAGTTTAATTCGTTTAAATCGTTTGACTTGTACAAGCAGGTAACCGGTAACCCAGGAAGACAATTATGCAAACCAAAACGTTGATCCGCCTGTGCACAGGCCTGAGCTGTCTGCTCCTTGCCCTCACAGCTGCATGCAAAAAGGAAGAACAGCAGGCCAATCCCATGGGCATGATGGGCACGCCAGAGGTAGTGGTGTACCAGGTGGCAGAGCAGATGATTTTGCCCCAGGTGGAACTGCCCGGCCGCACCGCTGCCTACCGGGTAGCTGAGGTGCGGCCCCAGGTGAGCGGCATCCTGCAGAAGCGCCTGTTCACTGAAGGCAGTGAAGTGAAGGCAGGTCAGGTGCTGTATCAGATTGATCCCGCCATCTACAAGGCTACGGTGGAGAGCGCCCAGGCGCGACTGGCCCAAGCCACGGCCGTGGAATACTCTGCCCGTCAGAAAGCAGCCCGCTACCGCAGCCTGGTGCAGACCAAGGCGGTGAGCGCCCAGGAGCAGGTGGAGATGGAGGCTGCCTGGAAGCAGGCCCAGGCTGAGATTGCCGCTGCCAGGGCTGCCCTTGAAACCGCGAAGATCAACCTGGAATACACCAAGATCAAGGCCCCGATCAGCGGCCGCATTGGCAGGAGCATGGTGACCGAGGGCGCGTTGATGACGGCGCAACAGCCCAATGCCCTGGCCGTGATCCAGCAGCTTGATCCGCTCTATGTGGATGTGAACCAGCCAGCAGATGATATGCTTGCCCTGCGGGAAAAGATGGCTGGCAGAAAGGCTGCAGGCGATACAGAGCCCACCAGGGTACAGGTGCTGCTTGCCGATGGCAGCGAACACGGTGCACCGGGCACCCTCGAATTCTCTGATGTTACAGTGGATCAGGGCACTGGCACGGTAACGGTGCGGGCCATTGTACCCAATCCTGATCGCAGCCTTTTACCCGGTATGTTCATCCGTGCCCGCCTCACCAGCCCTACCGAGGAGCCTGCTCTTCTGGTGCCGCAATCTGCGGTACAGCGCACCCCGCGTGGCGAGCAGATGCTGATGCTGGTCAATCAGGCCTCCAAGTCAGAAGTACGCATGATTCAGACCGGCCGCAATTACGGCCAGCAGGTGCTGGTGACTTCAGGCCTGAAGGCAGGCGAGCGGGTAATAGTTGATGGCCTGCAGAAAGTGCGGGCAGATATGGAAGTGAAGGTGGTTGATGCTCCGCCAGCCGCAGCTGCAGGTGCGCAGCCGGGCGGAAATCAGACGGGCCAGGGCGCTCCCCAGGCAGAACACAAGGCGGAGTGAGTCATGGCCAGGTTTTTTATTGATCGGCCCATCTTTGCATGGGTTATTTCCATTGTCATCATGCTGGCGGGTTCTTTGGCTGTCAAGAACCTGCCCATCTCCCAGTACCCGGAGATTGCCCCCCCGGCCATCCGGGTTACCACCATGTACCGTGGCGCTTCTGCCAGCACCATTGAAAGTAACGTGATCCAGGTCATTGAGGAAAACATGACCGGGCTCGATAACTTCCTCTACATGAAGAGTGAGAGTACCTCGGCAGGCATGGTCTTCATGACCCTGACCTTCGAGTCCGGCACCAACCCGGATATTGCCCAGGTGCAGGTGCAAAACAAGCTGCAGCGCGCCATCAGCTCGCTGCCCCAGGCAGTACAGCAGGAGGGCGTGCGGGTGGAGAAATCAAACTCCACCTTCCTGATGATGCTGGCCCTGATCTCGCCGGACGCCAGTCTGGAAAACGTGGACCTGGCCGACTTTATGACTACCAACCTGCGCGACCCCATCAGTCGCCTGGAGGGTGTTGGTTCGGTGCAGGTCTTTGGCGGCAAGTACGCCATGCGGGTGTGGCTGGATCCCTACAAACTCAACAGCCATCACCTCACCCCGCAGGATGTGGTGGGTGCGATTTCGGTGCAAAACAGCCAGGTAACCGTAGGCGCCCTGGGTGGTGCACCCAGTATCCCTGGCCAGCAGACTTCCTTTACCCTGATGTCCCAGATGCTGATGACCTCGAAAGAACAGTTTGAGGAAATCCTGCTCAAGGTCAATCAGGATGGCTCCCAGGTGCGCCTCAAGGATGTTGCGACCCTGGCCATTGGTTCGAATGACTATAACACCATCGGCACCTATGCCGAAAACGGCAAGCTGCAGCCCTCGGCTGGTATGGCCATCATGCTGGGCACCGGGGCTAATGCCGTAGAGACCTCGGATAGCGTGCGCGCCAAGGTTGAGGAGCTGAAGCCGTATTTTCCTGATGGCGTTGAGGCTATCTACCCCTACGACACCACCACCTTTATCCGCATATCCATCAAGGAGGTGGCCAAGACCCTGGTTGAGGCCATTATCCTGGTTTTTTTGGTCATGTACCTGTTTTTGCAGAACTTCAGGGCTACGCTGGTGCCAACCATTGCCGTGCCGGTGGTTCTTCTGGGTACCTTTGGCATCATGTCGGTGCTGGGTTTTTCCATCAATACCCTCACCATGTTTGGCTTGGTCTTGGCTATTGGTCTTCTGGTGGATGACGCCATTGTGGTGGTGGAGAACGTGGAGCGGATCATGCAGGAAGAGGGGCTCCCGCCCAGGGAAGCAACTCGCAAATCCATGGACCAGATCACCGGCGCTTTGATTGGTATTGCGCTGGTGCTTTCTGCCGTGTTTGTGCCCATGGCCTTCATGGGTGGGGCTACCGGTGAAATCTACCGCCAGTTTTCAGTGACTATTGTTTCGGCCATGGTGCTTTCCGTGGTGGTGGCCCTGACCCTGTCGCCTGCTCTCTGCGCCACCCTGCTCAAGCCCATTAAAAAAGGCGAGAGCCACGAGAAAAAAGGTTTTTTTGGCTGGTTTAACCGCGGCTTTGACCACAGCGCGGATAAATACCGCAATACCGTGCAGCATGTACTTACCCGTCTGGGCCGGGTTATGCTCACCTATGTAGTCCTGCTGGTCGCCATGGGCTGGCTTTTCACGAGTCTGCCTACCGCCTTTATTCCCGAGGAAGACCAGGGTGTGTTTTTGACCATGGTGCAGTTGCCCGCAGGTGCAAGCCTGGAGCGCACCAGAGATGTGCAGGCAAGAATTTTAAAGTACTACACTGAAGAGGAGCAGGAAAATATCCAGGGCGCCTTTGCTGTTTCTGGGTACAGCTTTGCTGGCATGGCCCAGAATATGGGTATGGTTTTTACCCAGCTCAGAGACTGGAGCGAGCGTGAACGGGAAGACCAGTCCGTGGATGCGCTCGTTGCCCGGGCCACGGCACGCTTCAGCCCGGTTAAGGAGGCCATGATTTTTGCCTTTAACCTGCCGGCAGTGCCAGCCCTGGGTACAGCCACTGGTTTTGACTTTTTCCTGCAGGATAGGGCTGGCCATGGTCATGAAAAACTGTTGGAGGCCAGAAACCAGTTCCTTGGTCTGGCCAGCCAGAATCCGAACCTGGTGCGGGTGCGGCCCAACGGCATGGATGACGTGCCTGAGTATCATCTGGATATTGACTACGAGCAGGTCATGGCCCAGGGGGTCAGTATTGCCGATGTCAACACGACCCTGTCCGTTGCCTGGGGTGCCCGCTATGTCAACGACTTTCTCTACAAGGGCCGGGTAAAAAGTGTCTATGTTCAGGGAGCGGCTTCACACCGTATGGCCCCGGAAGATGTGGAGCAGTGGTATGTGCGCAACAACGCTGGCGTAATGGTGCCCATTTCCGCGGTGACCACTGGTTCATGGAGCTATGGTTCGCCCAGGCTGGAGCGCTACAACAGCTATCCGGCCATGGAAATTGTGGGTGAGCCTGCACCGGGCAAGTCGAGCGGTGATGCCATGCAGATTGTGGACGATATCATGAAACAACTGCCCGAGGGCTTTGGCTACGAGTGGACCGCCACCTCTTTCCAGGAACAGCGTTCCGGCGCGCAGGCCCCTTTCCTGTACGCTATCTCGCTCCTGGTGGTCTTTCTCTGTCTGGCCGCCCTTTACGAGAGCTGGAGTGTGCCCTTTTCGGTCATGCTTTCGGTTCCCCTGGGTGTCTTGGGCGCTCTGGCAGCCACCTATTTCCGTGGTCTGGAAAACGACGTCTACTTCCAGGTTGGCCTTTTGACCACCATCGGTCTGTCTGCAAAAAATGCCATCCTGATTGTTGAATTCGCTAAACGTCGGGTGGACAGGGGCCGGGAAGTGATTGACGCCACGGTGCGGGCAGCCCGGCAGCGGCTCAGGCCCATCCTGATGACCTCCATGGCCTTTGTTTTTGGCGTTCTGCCCCTGGCCATCAGCACCGGCGCGGGCGCGAATGCCCGCCATGCCATT
Source organism: Desulfobulbaceae bacterium (assembly GCA_012744275.1). Taxonomy (GTDB): domain Bacteria; phylum Desulfobacterota; class Desulfobulbia; order Desulfobulbales; family Desulfobulbaceae; genus Desulfobulbus. The sequence goes on along the minus strand of JAAYIE010000035.1, from coordinate 24,225 downwards.
GGTACTGGCGTGGTTGGCGGTATGCTTTCCGCCACCTTCCTGGCCGTTGTTTTTGTGCCGGTCTTCTACGTGGTGGTGGTGCGGGTTTTCACTAAACATGGCGGTCGTGGCACGGCCGAGACAGAGACTGCAAACACGAGGCGTACAGAACCTCAGCAGATAGAGGACGATTTATGATGCAACGTACCTATCAATCACTGGCCCTGGGCCTGGTGGCCTGTTCATTTTTTGGTTGCAGTCTGGCCCCGCAGTACACCCGGCCGGACATGCCGGTGCCTGCAGAACTGCCGGTGAGCGCCAGTATTGGCAGTGGCACTGGCAGCAGCAAGGCTGAGCAGGGTAGCCAGGCTGGGCTCAATGTCGGCGAGACCGGCTGGGCATCTTTCTACACAGATCCGGGCCTGCGGCAGGTTATTGGCACGGCGCTCGCCAACAACCGGGATCTGCGGGAGACGGCGCTCAGTGTGGGAACCTTCCAGGCCCAGTACCGTATCCAGCGTTCCGAACTCTTTCCCAATATCGGTGCAGACGGTTCCTGGACCAAGCAGCGGTCCTACAGCGGCGGCCAGTACGGCACCGGCGAGATGTATGCGGTTGGTGTCGGGATAACCTCCTATGAGCTGGATTTCTTTGGCCGGGTGCGCAATCTCAATGAAGATGCCCTGGAGCAGTACCTGGCGCAGACCGAGGTGCACCGGGCGGCGGTAATCAGTCTGGTGGCGGAGACCGCCCGCGCCTACCTGAGTCTCCTGGCTGACCGCGAACTTCTGGCCATCAGCGAGAATACCTTCAAAAATGAAGAGGAATCGTACGGTCTGGTGGAGCAGCGCTTCAATGGCGGCATTGCCAACAGCCTGGAGCTGGCGCAGTCGCGCACCATGCTGGAACGGGTGCGGGGCAGCGTGGCCCAGTATCAGTTGCAGCGCGAGCAAGACATGAACTACCTGACCCTGCTGGCTGGCACTGGTCTGGCCGATCCCTCCGCAAACGGCCAGCGCCTGGAAGAGCATGATTTGACTTTGGCCTTGCCCGCCAATCTGCCCTCAAGTGTCTTGCTGCAACGGCCCGATATCCAGGCGGCTGAGCATCAGCTTAAAGCGGCCAATGCCAGTGTTGGCGCGGCCAGGGCCGCTTTTTTTCCGAGCATCCGTTTGACCGGCAATGCGGGGTACATGGGGCCGGATTTTGATGACCTTTTTGATGGTTCGACCGGGGTCTGGCTCTTTTCTCCGTCGGTAAATCTGCCCATTTTTACCGGCGGCCGTTTGCAGGCCCAGCTGGATGTGGCGGAATTGCGCAAGGAGGCAGGTATTGTCAGCTACGAAAAGGCCATTCAAAACGCCTTTCGCGAGGTGGCTGACGCCCTGGCTGCCCAAAGATGGCTGGCAGAACAGGTGGCGGCGCAAAAGGCCTATGTGGAAGCCAGCCAAGAATACTATGACCTGGCCGTGGCCCGCTACATGGAAGGTATTGACAGCTTCCTGACCCAGCTCGATGCACAACGATCCCTGTTTGAGGCGCGCCAGAGCTATGTGATGTTGCGTCTGGCGCAGCAGAACAATCAGGTAAACCTGTTCAAGGCTCTGGGAGGCGGGTGGAAAGAATAATTCCGATTTGATAGCTGGGGGCTCCGCCCGTTAAGTTGACAGCAGTGAACGCTTTAAAATGCGGCATAGTGCGGTCTGCATCGTATTCGCCGATGTCGGCACAGAGGCGGTACACTTTGAGGTAGAATTGGAATAACAGAGCATGGATGGGAGGTATATTGTGGCAAGAAAAACCAAGGAAGGGGCCGAGGAAACACGCGCCAACATACTGAGGGCAGCCCTTTCCCTGTTTTCATCCCAGGGCGTTTCTGGGACTACCCTTTCAGATGTAGCAAAGATGGCTGGGGTAACCAGGGGGGCGATTTACTGGCATTTTGACAACAAAGACCATCTGCTGCAAGCCCTGTACGAGCAGGTGACGCTACCGTTTGAGGCCATAGCCCAACTCGGAGAGCGGGCAGGGGAGCTGGATCCTTTAGGCAGGCTGCATGAGCTGCATCTGGCCATTTTGAAGGATTTGGCGGAAAACGCAATTACGCGCCAGTTCTTCCAGATCTGGATGGATCGTGGCAAGTTGGGCAGTACTGACCGCAATGAAACAGATTGCGAGGTGAATGAGCGGCGTCAAAAATCCTTACGCAAAATTGAAGGCATCATGCGCAATGCCATGGCCAGGGGGCAACTGGCCGAGAATTTCAACCCCCGTTTGGGGGCCTTGACCTTGTATGCCTTTATGGACGGCATGGTGATGGCGATTTTGCTTAATCCAAAAAGCTCTGCCGTGAGGCAAGAGATGGCGCAGATGATTGATGCCTTCTTCTTTATGCTGCGTGACGCCAGTAACCCGTATTTGATGCAGGGTTCCGAAAATGAGGGGAGTACTGGGGAAGGCAGGTGAGGGTGCCAGTGCAGATGAAAGATGGTGTCAAGGGGATGAGATACAGATCATAGATACTTGCCCGCCCGCTATAGAGGGATGCGAAGAGGGCTGGCGGGCCTGGTCGATACCTGCTGCCCCACGGCATTTATCGATGGGGCAGCAGGTTAAAGATCAGAGGCCGTTTTCAGCCAGGCTTTGAATGAGCGTCTCCTGCTCAGGGCTGAGTTCCTTGGGCACAGCGACAGCGAGTTTAACCAGCAGATCGCCCCGCTCGTCGCCCATGGGCCCGGCAGGCAGACCATGCCCCTTGATGCGCAGGCGGGCATCTGCCTGCACCCCGGCCGGAACCTTGACGTTGAATTTTTTCCCTTCCAGACTTTCCACTTCAATATTCGCCCCCAGACAGGCCTGGCTGAAGGAGATTTTGTGTTCCACCACCAGATCATCCTCTTCCCGCTGAAAACGGGGATGGGGGGTGAGGTTGATCTTCAAATACATATCACCGGGCGGGCCGCCCTGGGGTGATGGCGCGCCCCGGCCCGAAAGCCGCAAGCGCTTGCCGTGCTCGATCCCCTTGGGCACCTTCACAGAAATGCTTTGCTGGCCGCTGCCCGGTTGCCGCACAGTAACCGTCTTTTCTGCGCCCTGGAGCACATCATCCAGGCTGATATTGAGGGTATAATTCAAATCAGCGCCTGCAACCGCCTGCGGTGAGCAACCGCCGCTGCCGCAGCCGCTCCTGCCCATACTTCCCTGGAAGATATTCTCAAAGGGCGATCCGCCTCCGCCTGTGCGAAAGCTGCTGGCGCCCCGGAAACCACCGCCGAAACCGAACTGGCGCAAAATGGAATCCAGATCAAAATTGCGGAAAATATCTTCCTGGCTGAAGCGCTGATGAAACCCGGCTGAACCAAAGGTGTCGTACTGCCGCCGTTTCTCAGGATCAGAAAGGACAGCGTAGGCCTCGCTGATCTCCTTGAACTTCTCTTCGGCGCTCTTGTTGCCGTGGTTCTTGTCCGGGTGATACTTGAGGGCCAGTTTGCGGTAGGCTTTTTTGATCTCCTCGGCAGAAGCATCCTTAGAAAGGCCGAGTGTTTCGTAATAATCGTTTATTTTTTTGTTCATCGCTGTTGGTGCAGGCTGAAAGGGTAGAACTCAATCCATGCCATAGCAAAATACTCCTGCGTCGGCGTTGGCAAGTGATAGTAGAAGGTTTCATGACCTGTATCTACCTCGCCTTTGCCTCGTCTTTTTGAAGTTATTCTTGCTCTGGAACTGAAATTTATCCAGCAACTATAAGACCGATGCCCGTTTAGCCAAGGGGTAGGCTGTATTGCCTCCGCATTGTTACAAATGGTACCCGGTGCTTAATGAGCGCCGTAGTTTTGCTGTAAACGGGCCAAAACAGAGTCTCTGGTGTTTTTCGCTTGGTTGAGCATGATGACATATGCCCTGCCATTGGGCAGGTAACCGGCCAGATTGTACACGCCGGTAAGGGTGCCCGACTTGCGGCTAATATTATCCTGTTGCCGCAGAACTGCCCGGTAGGGCCGGAAACGTTGTAAGAGGGTGAGCATGACGCGGCTGCTTGCACGGCTTTCCCGGGAAAGACCAGAGCCTTCTTCCACGTGAATTGCTTGTGCCATGGCCGGGCCGAGCAGGATGTTGAGTTCCTCCTGCAGCACAGCCCGTGCCTTGGCCCAGGTGGCAGGGTAGCCCTTGCGCTTGGCCCCGGCCTGGAGAAAGACGAGGTTGGCGATAAAATTTGAGGAGGAGTGCATGAGATTTGCACTGATTGCCTCCAGATTTTTACTGCTGCTATGCAGGTAGAGCTGTCGCGCCTGGCTAGGCGTTGGTTTGGTGCCGCCAAGCCTGGCGACCGTAATGCCGTGTTGCTGGAAAATAGCCTTAAACAGTTCGCCCGCGTAACGGGCACTGCGCTCCATGCCATCCGATCCATCACAGCAGATATTGAGGCGCATGCGGCCTGCTGGCCGCTGGCGTGCCAGTTCGTGCATCAGGGCCAGGGTTGGTGTTTGCGCCTCGCCTGAGGTGATGTTGCCGTGTTTGTCTTTAAAAACAGCGATGCTGTTGAAGTTAACCGCAAGCGCGCCTACTGGGGCATCGTAAGGATTGTCGCTGATGGCCTGGCCAGGTATCGGCCCTTCCAGGGCAAAGGCGGAATCATCCACAAAGAGCGTGGCTACGTTCTCAAGGCCTTGTGCCCGCAGATGGGCGGCAATCAGGCTGATCTCTTCAGAAACCAGGGAGGGGTCGCCAAAACCGCGAATATACAGGTTGCCCGCGCTATCCTGATAAAAACCGGTGTTGAAGCGGTAATCCGGCCCCAGCACCTGCATGGCGGTGAGCACCGTGGCAATTTTGATGATGCTGGCAGGCACCAGTTGTTGATCAAGATTACAGCCTGCCACGATCTTGCCGGAGGTATCGGCCACGGCAAAGGAACCGTTACTGATAAGTTTCCCCATGCCAGAGCAGGGGGCAGACAGGGCTGCGGCTGGCCAGGCGGTCAACAGCAGAAGCAGGGTGATAATGCACCGTCGAAAAAACGGCGTGTCATAAAAAGAAAACAGCATGGCAGGTGGGCGAGTAAAGGACGTGCTGAAGAGACAAGCAGCACGAAAAACAGCCTGCCGTTTTTGAAACAGCAGGCTGTGCCTGTACAAAATACAAAAAAATCACGAGCCAGCCTTGCCAGCCCGCCTGTACTCAGGGAATGTTGGGCAGTTTGGCCAAGGATTCGTCAATATCCTGCTGCGGGTAGCTGTAATCCTGCAAATTGCCCTGCAGGTACTGGTCATAGGAGGGCAGGTCAATCACCCCGGTGCCAGACAGGTTGAACAGGATGGTTTTGGGTTCCTTCGGATCTTTCATGGCCTCGATAATAGCCCCACGGATGGCATGGGTGCTTTCCGGCGCAGGAATAATGCCCTCGGTGCGGGCAAAGAGCACGCCTGCCTCGAAACATTCGAGCTGATGCAGGGCCATCGGCGTAACAATACCTTCACGGGCAAGCGCCGAAACAATCGGGGCCATGCCGTGGTAGCGCAGACCGCCCGCATGCATACCCGGCGGCACGAAATCGTGACCCAGGGTGTACATGCACAAAAGTGGGGTCATCATGGCCACATCGCCGGTGTCATAGGCCAGCTTGCCGCTGGTGAGCGAGGGGCAGGAGGCAGGCTCACAGCCAACAAAGCGTATCTTTTTTCCTTCCAGATAGTCGGGCACATAGGGGACAATCAGCCCGGCAAAGTTGGAGCCGCCGCCGCAGCAGCCGATAATCACATCCGGATAATCGCCGGCAATCTCCATCTGCTTTTTGGCCTCCAGCCCGACAATGGACTGGTGCAGCACCACATGGTTCAAGACCGAACCCAGCGAGTAGTTGGTGTCGGCATGGGCAAAGGCGTCTTCCAGGGCTTCTGAAATGGCCATGCCCAGAGCGCCCGGCGTATCCGGCGTACGCGCCAGAATTTCGCGCCCAATTTTGGTGTCTGCGCTAGGGCTGGCCACCACCTCGCCGCCGTAGGTCTGCATCATGAATTTGCGGTAGGGCTTCTGGTCGTAGGAAACCCGCACCATGTAGACCTTGCAGGCCATGTCGAATTTTGAGGTGGCAAAGCTGAGGGCTGCGCCCCATTGGCCTGCGCCGGTTTCAGTGGTCAGGCGTTTGATACCTTCCCGTTTGTTGAAAAAGGCCTGTGGTACCGCAGAATTGCCCTTATGGCTGCCTATGGGCGAAACGCTTTCGTTTTTGAAATAGATTTTCGCCTTGGTGCCCAGGGCCTGCTCCAGCTTGTTGGCGCGCACCAGCGGGCTTGGCCGCCAGATGGAATAGATTTCCAGCACTTCTTCCGGAATGGGAATAAAGCGTTCCTGGCTCATTTCCTGTTCAATCAGCCCCTGGGGAAAGATCGCCCCCAGTTTGTCCGGGCTGATCGGCTTATGGCTCACCGGATCCAGCGGCGGCCGCAGCCCGTTTGGAATATCCGGCACCACATTATACCATTGCCGTGGCATTTCATCGTCGCGCAGTACAATCTTTTTCATTCGTTCTCCTTTATCCGGGCACAAAAAGCGGCACAAAAACCGTGCCGCGTAAAATTCATGGGATGGAAACAACAATATTTACTGCAAAGGAGCAGAATGCTCAAGCTGGAACAGGCATATCCACGCTTTCTCTTTTGATGATCCGGCACAGGAGCGCCTCTTCCTGACTCAGACCAAAAACCCTTTCCAATACCTCACGGGGATTGACCCCCGGCAGGCCCTGATGGTGCAGCAGTTCCAGCAGAAGGGTGTCTTCCTCTATTTGTATAGAGGCAACCAGAGGCCGCATGTCAAAGGTAGTTTCCCGGTTTTTGCGCAGCCGGGTGATAGGGAAGCTGTCCTGGGCAAGAAATGATGCGGCCTGGTCGGCAAGGCTTGCTGTATCTCGTCCTTGCAGCAGGATTTCGTATGCAGCTTTGCTGCAGGCTGCATTTTTTTTAGGGGCAAAGCCTATGCTCTGTACTCGCAGGCCAGGCGGCAATTCCCTGTTCAGGCGTTCCACCAGAGCGGTATTGGCATGGATGGGCCGCAAGAGTTCCATGTCAAAGTATTCAGCCATGCTTTCCATACCTACTGGCAGGGCCTGGCTGAACGAGACCTTGGGGGTGGGGTTGAAGCCCTGGGTATAGGCAAGCGGCATGTCTGCCCGCCGCAAAACCCGGAAAATCAATTGCAACAGTTCCAGATGACCAAGCAGGCGGCTGGCGCCCTGCCTGCTGTACTGCACCCGGTAGCTTAGGCGTGTACCCTGTGGGCTGTTTTTTTGCAGGCCAGTAAAAGTTGCAGTCTCCGCAGCAGGTGCAGGGTTCGGATGCAGCACTGGTTGCACTGTTTTGAAATCGCAGATGCCACAGCCCTGGCAGCCATCGGTGCGGCAATCCGGCGTGTACTGCTGCGCCAGCGCGCGTTCCCGTTCTGCCAGCAGATAGTCGCGCTCTACCCCGCAGTCAAGATGATCCCAGGGCAGCACCTCATCCGGGCTGCGCTTGCGTAAATAGTCATCCAAATCAATGCCACAGGCTTGGGCCGCATCCTGCCAGCGGCCCAAATTAAAGTGTTCACCCCAGCTGTCCAGGCGCGCACCCTTCCGCCAGGCAGCTTCAATAAGGGTACTTAGCCTGCGGTCGCCCCGGGCAAACACGCCTTCCAGATACGATTGTTCCGGGTCATGCCATTTGAGCTTGAACCCCTTGGGCGGGAGCAGCCGTTTGAGCAGATTGATACGCTCTCTTGCTTCTGCCAGGCTGAGTTGTGCTTCCCACTGAAAAGGAGTGTGCGCCTTGGGCACAAAGGTGCCCACGCCCACATTGATCTGCACGCCCCGGCTGCGGCTGGTTTTGCCTTGTGCCTGTGCTTTGGCCTTGCGCACCAGGGCGGCAATGGCTGCGACATCCTCTTCTGTTTCCGTGGGCAAACCGGTCATGAAGTAGAATTTGATCAGGTTCCAGCCTAAAGAAAAAGCGTTGCGGCAGGTGTCGAGCAGGTCTTGTTCAGTAATGCCCTTGTTGATGACCTGGCGCAGCCGTTCACTGCCTGCCTCCGGTGCAACCGTAAAGCCGGTTTTGCGCACCCGCCGGATCTGTTCCATAATGGCCGGAGACAGAGTGCCCACCCGCATGGAGGGCATGGACAGCGATACTCGACGTGGGCTGAAGCGGTTCATCAGGGTGAGGACCAGTTCATCCAGGCAGGAGTAATCGCCGGTGGATAGAGACAGCAGCGCCATTTCCTCAAAGCCGCTGGACTTAATGCCCTTATCCGCCCAGTCAAGGATATCTTGCATGCTTCGTTCCCGTACTGGCCGGTAGAGCATGCCAGCCTGGCAGAAGCGGCAGCCACGAGTGCAGCCGCGGGCAATTTCCATTGCCAGCCGGTCGTGCACCGGTTTGACTGCAGGCACCAAGGGCTGGTGCTGCAAGGCGCCGGAATCAAGGGATGCTAGAATGGCGCGACGTACCTTGCTGTAGCCGGGATCCAGCGCTTCCATGGATGCAAATCTGCCATTTTCTTCACTGTACTGCGGTTTGAACAGGGCAGGGACGTACACCCCTTGCACCGTGGCAAGTTTTTTGAGCAGTACCGCACGTCCGGTTTTTTCCTTTTTAGCAGTCAGCAGGATGTTGGCAATGCTGAGGATGGCCTCTTCGCCATCACCCAGCAGGATGGCGTCAAAAAAATCCGCCATTGGTTCCGGATTAAAGGCGCAGGAACCGCCGCCGATCACCAGCGGGTGCTTGTCATCCCGATCCTGGCTGCGCAGGGGCAGGCCCGCCAGATCAAGCACGGTGAGGATATTGGTGTAGCAGAGCTCATAGGGCAGGGTGATGCCGAGCACATCGTAATCGGCCAGGGGCGCGCCTGATTCCAGCGCAAAAAGTGGCAGCCCCTGCCTGCGCAACAGGGCCTCCATGTCGGTGTCCGGCGTGTAGGCGCGGTGGGCGCAGAACTGCTCCTCTCGGTTCAGGATATGGTAGAGAATCTGCAAACCCTGGTGGGACATGCCAATCTCGTACAGATCCGGAAAGATCAGGCAGAAATTGAGCTGCCCTTCATCAAGAGCGCCCTGGACAGCGTTGTGTTCAAGCCCTGCATACTGGCCAGGTTTGCGTACCAGCGGCAACTGGGTCTGCAGGGCGGATGTATCGGTAAAAGCCCGTTCAGTCATGGAATTTTGCTCTTTGCTATTTTGCTCTTGAATTACAGGTAAAAAAGTCAGGGGTAATTGTTGACCAGGCAAGCCGGGGCTATGCACGAAAATTCTTCGTCAGCTTTGCCTTTGCGTAAGAGTATGGATTATACTGGGAAGAGATGTGCAGGCTTGGTTCTTTGTGAAAAAACCTTGCTTCCTGAGCCAGCAAAGCGTAATTGTTGCTAGCAATACAAACTGATTTTCAAATTATCTCTTTGCATTGTCCCTAAAAAATGAAAAACTCCTTTCTTACCATGTTTTCCCGGCTAATACTCCCATTTTTCCTGCTTTGCAGCATGACTGCAGCGGCGAATGCCTCGCAGCTGCAAAAAATTGTGCACAAGACCATTGCCGCCGGCAGTGAAGAGGTGGTGCTCAGTTTTAACACGGTTACGGAACCAAAGGTCTTCACCATGGGCGGCAACCAGCCCCGGGTCGTGTATGATTTTGAGGGAGTGCAACCACGCAGCACCCTGCGCAACCTTGCTCCCGGTGCGGCCCTGGTTAAGGGCGTGCGGGTTGGTATCCATCGTCAGGACGATGTGAGAACGCGACTCGTCTTTGATGTCAACTCACTGCAGGGTCTGAAACACAGCTATAATGTGGATAAGCAGAATAACCGTCTGGTTGTTCGCTTCAGCGGGCCGGGAGCAGCGGCTGTTGCCAAGGAAAAGCAGACTCAGGTTGCACCGGCCAGGTTGCAGGCCGGTGCAACCAAGCAAAAAGGTCCGGGCCAGGAAGCAGCTGTAACAGCCAGGGGAGATAAAGACGTGGCAAAGGCTCCTGTTGCGGTTGCAGCACGGCAGGAAGAAAAACCGGCCAGGGCTGCTACGCCAAGGCCTGCCCCTGCTGCTGTAGCGAAAATACCCGAGGAAAGGCAACCTGCTCTCCCAGTAGCCCGGGAGACGGCAGCACAACCGGAAGAGGCCAAGACCAGCCCACCGCAGACCTCTACCCCCGAGGTTACCGCAAAAGCCGCCAGCCCGGTTACAGCACAGCCTTCTGCCGAGACTCAGCCCGCTGCACCAGCAGCTGCTGCAGACACAGCGCCTGCAGCAACAACACCTGCGCCCGGTACCGGCACCCCGGATCCATCTGCTGCTCCCACGGAAGCGCCGTACCTGTCTGCCATCCAGTTTGATCCGGACTCACCCAGGGGCGAGTTGGTACAGTTCAAACTCAATGGTTTTTATCCACCAGTGCTGCGCAGTATCGAAACCGGATCCCCACAGGTGATCTGTGAATTCAGCAACCTGCAGGTTGCGCCTGCGCTGGAAGGACCAATTAAAATAAGCGGCCGCCTGGTCAAGGCAATTCGGCTGGATAAATCGGCGGATGGTGGCAAGGTGCGAGTTTTTGTGGAGTTGGAACCAAACCAGAACTACGATTTGCAGCAGGTTTTCTTTAAGGAGGATAATTTTTTTGTCCTGATCGTGAATACGGTAAAAGCGTAAAGGAGGACTGATCGCTCACGTTCAATAAGGCGAGGTTTGTAGAGTACGTCGGCGTACCTTTGTAAGCTGTAAGCCTCGCCTCCACCCTCTCATTTAGCTGAGAAGGCGCTGCCGTTGCGTTAACAGGGCAGCTGTCAGTCATTCTTCGGATACAAAATCATTTGTGTACAGCGAAAGAGCGCTATTGCCTTGCCAGTGCCTTTGCTGAAAACTGTGGCATCCCAGACTTGTGTCGTACGGCCTTTGTGAACAGGTGTTGCGATACACTCAAGGATTCCATCAAGTACTGTGCCAAGATGATTAGACTTAAGCTCGACTGTCGTAAATCCCGAGGCACCTTCAGGCAAGTTGGCGATGCAGCCAATGCCACACGAAGTATCCGCTAACGTCACCACGCTGCCAGCATGCAAATAGCCATTAGGCGCTAAATGTGCTTTTGTTATTACCATTGCTGCGCGAACTTCCTGCTCATTAACCAGAGTCATTTGTATGCCAAGAAGTCCCGGCAAATAATTTTCGCAAAATCGGTTGAAATACGCTGGATCTTTCACTTTTTCGTACGCTGGTCGTTTGGTTGAACGCTGTGCTCCAACTCAGTCATCATCATGCTTGTCCGCGCTGCGATGGCCCTTCCTGCCTCCTCGCTCATAGTGGCTTTTACCCGCTGAGTAGCGACTGTCCTTGGGGCTGTCGCTCTCGTTTCTGCCATGCTCACCTGTACAGAGTTGCAGGCCCACGCCGCTCATTGGCAGCCGGACCGTACCTGTGCCGGAATTGTATCCGGCGAAGAGCGCTTGTCGCGGGGCGTGGGCAGAGGTTTTTGGCTGCGTTCTTACAATGGTGAGTTGTACGTGAGGATGCCGTTTTTCCCTTATCCACTTATCTCCATTGTTTCCACTGGCTAAAAGGGCAGATGCCTACTACTGTATGGGACATTATTTACCGGTTTGCTGGTGGCATTTCGAGGCTGATGCCCGCAGCAGCCAGGCGCGTTGCGCTTATTTTGAACGAGGCACGGTTATATGGAACTCTGGCATTCCCTTCAAGATATTGTCTGCCTGAATTCAGATGATTACGCTATGCTGGCGCGCCTGCTGGTAGCCTTGCTGGCGGGGATGACCATCGGCTCTGAACGTACTTATCGCGGCCGACCCGCTGGGTTTCGCACCCAGGCGCTGGTCTGCGTCACTTCCTGTCTGCTGATGCTGGTGACAGTGTATGAATCGCATTGGGTCCGCACCAATGTTGATCTCATCCGGCTCGACCCCACCAGGATGGCCCAGGGTATCATGACTGGTATTGGTTTCCTTGGCGCCGGCGTTATCATGAAGGAAGGCCCCACAGTGCGTGGCCTCACCACCGCCGCCTCCATCTGGATCACTTCAGCAATCGGCATTTTGGCGGGCATCGGCTTTTACTTTCCCCTGGTTGTCTCGGTGGTGATCACCATCGCGGTCCTTTCCCTGTTGCACTGGATTGAACTGCGTCTGCCATCCATGATCTACTACAACTTCGATGTACGCGGTGCGCGTACCGATGCCTTTACAGAGGAATCCCTCAAGCAATTGCTGCGCGCCTGTGGATTTCGGGTTACCCACATCAGTTACCGGTTGGACGAAAAAGGCCATGAACGCCGTTTCAATATGGTGCTTTACAGTACCAACCGCTCAAGCTCATCACGCCTATCGAAACAGTTGGAAAATATTGATTCGGTCTACGGGTTTCGTATTACTCCAATCAGCGGGTAGTTCCGATTCCATTTCAAAGCCTCTCTGTGTTGGTGCAGACACACAGAAGGGGGCTGATTGTTCCCGCGTGCCTGCGGGACAACACTGAAACAGATGGTTCTGCACCAGGGTTGTTATGCGGTTGCGCAGCAAAACAGCGCTGCGCATTGATTAATGGCTTTGATCGGAAGACTGCGCCTTTTTTGCAAATTCGAGGTTCTGCGCAGCAGCAAGGTAGTACTTGGGAGAAAGAGAAATAGCTTTTTCAAACGACGCAATAGCTTGCGGGTAGCGCTTCAGTTTCAGGAACTGTACACCAAGGTTATAGTATGCGACAGCTTCAGTGCCTGAACCGTTCTTAAAGGCATGCAGAGCGTCATCAAATTTCCCCAGTTTTACCAGGACAACAGCAAGATTGTTGTAGGTTTTTTTATCTTTGCTGGCGCTGGCAAGCGGCCGCAGTAAACTTTCCGCCTGCTCATTGTTGCCCATCAAGCTGTAGGTCAAGGCCAGATTGTTCAGAACAGCCTTATCATTCTGCCCAAGCTCCAAGGCATGCTCAAATTGTGCTATAGCCTGGTCGTACTGCCCCTGGGCGCTGTACGCTAAGCCCAGGTAGTGATGACTGGTTGCAATGTTCTGATTTCCTTGCAGAGCTACCTGAAAAGACTGTTCAGCTTCCTTGAACATGTGCTGACCAAAAAGCGATATCCCCAAACCTTCTGATGCCTGCCAATCGTTTGCTGAAAGGACAAGGAGTTTTCGATATACTGCCTCGGCATCCGGGTATTTCCTTTTTTTGAGCAACAAGGCTCCTTGTTTGTGCAAAAGAGAAATATTTTCCGGTTCAAGGTTGAGGGCCTTCATATAGTTCAAATATGCCCTGTTGATATCGCCTGCTTTGATTTGCTGGTCTCCGAGCTGTTCATAGGCTTCCCGGCTGAGTTGCTCCTGGGGTTGCTGCTCATCCCTCAGTTTGTAGCTCGCCAGTTGTCGCTCAATTTCTTTATCCAGGGTGGTTTTTGTGGCATCCTTGGCCAGGGCGCCACAACCTGCCAGCATGCAGGCCACAACCGGAAGCAAGAGGAGGGAAGTAACTTCCTGCCTTGTCTTTTGCAGGGTAGAAGCTGAAACAGTACTGCGAAGCAGGGTAAGGCAGGTAAGGCAAGGCGACAGCATGTGGAAATGCACCTATTGAGCTGCCAGATGGTTGTCCGCAACTTTGGCCGCAGCATGGTCCAGAGCATCGGGCTGCATATCCTTGCCAAGCACCACCTGTACCGTGCTGGTTCCGGCGGCAATACCGGGCTGCGGTTTTACCAGTTGCTTTCCTGGGAGCAGGTCAGCCAGGAAATACGCATATTCTGCGTAGCCGTGCTGGTAATAGATGGTACTGCTGGCATGATTAAAGTGCGCTGCATTGGTAATCCTGTTCACTGGCAGACCCAGTTCGCGCAGGAAGAGGGCGCTTTTTTGCGCCATGCCGCGGATACCATTACCATTGGCAATTTCAATGGAGCCTTTCATACTGATTTCCGGCAGTCCTGGTTGCTTTTTCTCCGGCTCCCTGGGTAGGTCTTGTGTCATTAATGCTGTCTCGGCAGCAGCTGGAACAGGCTTCTTTACCGTTGTGCTGATCTCGACCACTACCGGCGGCTGTATGGTAATGTGGGTCTGGCTGGCTGCCTCTGTGGGCATGTGGGCAACCTGCGCTGCCTGCCTGTTGGTGGGTTCAATCCCATACGGGATATGGACAGGGGGCGATGCAGGTTGGGAGGCCGGCGTCTGGGCCAGGCCGTAGGTTTTCAATTCAGCCATATATAAATTGTTGGCAATACGCCTGGAACTTGTATCAAGCTCTGCTGCCCGTTTGAGATGGCTGACAGCCAGATCAATGTTGCCGCAAAGCAGATACGAATAGCCAAGATTGTTATAAATATAGGCCACATCCGGCTTGTATTGCAGCGCCTTGCTATAATATTTTTGGGCTTCGCTGCACTTTCCCAGGGCGTCATACGAGGCACCCAGAGCGTTTAACGCTTTGCTGTCATCAGGCTGCAGCTCCAGTACTTTCCGGAAGGATTCAACAGCTTGAACATGCTTGCCGCTTCGCTGCTGGTAACGTCCAAGCCGGTACAGGGATTCAGATATATTGCTGTAGGGCTTTACCCTTGCCTGGAACTGCTGATAGACACCGCTGTCAAGGTTGTTGAAAACAATCTGGGGCGGCTGAAGCCGGCCCGTACCCGTGCCGGCGCAACCGGTCAGCATGAGGGCGCACAGGGCAAAAGAGCTGAGCACAGCTTTTTTAGTTCCGCCTGTGCCTTGAGTATGTTGCAGCATCTGAACCACCCCTTTATTTGTCGAGAAAAGTGCGGAAAACCTGAATCATTGCCGGCCCCATGATAACCACGAACAGGGCGGGAAAAATAAAAAGAATCATGGGAATAGTCAGCTTGACCGGCAACTTGGCGGCAGCCTCCTCAATTCTCGCATAGCGTTTCTGCCGCATGTCTTCCGCATGCACCTCAAGGGCCTGGGCCACACCGGTGCCATATTTATCTGCCTGGATAAGCAAATTCACCAGATTGTCGATATCCGGCAGGTCAGTCCGTTGCGCCAGGTTACGCAGGCACTCGTTCCGCGGTTTGCCGGTTTTCAGTTCCAGGGAGAGGATCTTAAATTCCTTAGCCAGCTCAGGGCTGGTTACGTGGATTTCCCGGCCAATGCGGTTAATGGCTGAATCAAGGCCCATGCCTGCCTGCACACAAACCATGAGCAAATCAATGGCATCGGGAAAAGTCCGGTTCAACTGATTCTTTCGCCAGCGGGCCCGTAACCGGAGCCACCACACCGGCAGCATATAGCCGCAACCTGCGCCAAACACCGCAGCCAGCAGGAGCCTGGGGTTGTACGGCGCACCAGTGGCAAGATGGTACAGGCCAAGCAGCAAAAAAGGGACAACCACAAGGGTGTAGCGCAGCGCCTGATAGGCGCCCAGGCCGGTGGCGTCGTAAATGCCAGCCCTTTGATAGAACATGGGCGTGCCGGCATAAATAGCCTCGTGCTGCTCCACCCGCCTTGCCCCGGGCAGGCCGAGCAAAATCCACAGGGCCCTGGCGCCGAATGCACCTTTTTTTTTCGCAGACCGCTTTTCGTTAGCCGAAGCCTTGTCTGGGCGCGATCCGCTCCATTGCGTGGTACGTTGCACCACCTGCCTCTTGCCTTGCCAGGCGAGGAAGAGTGAGCGCCCGGTGAAAACCAGGAGCACAAAAACCACAAAGACGGCTGCAGAAAGCAATAAGGCGGTGGAGTCCATAGTGTCTATAAGTCTATTTGGACAAGCCTGTACATCACAATGATGCCGAACACCATCATAACAGCGGCAACAGCGATCAAATACGGGCCAAGCGGATCAGTGGTCAGCACCATGATATATTTCCGGTTGGTCAGACTGACTGCTATGGCTACAAAAAAAGGTAAGCCAGTAAGAATCATTGCCGAAAGACGGGCTTCAGCAGTTAACGACCTGGTTTTTTCACGAAAACGGAATTTGCGGCGGATGGTTTCCGAAATTTTTTCCAGGATCTCCACCAGGTTGGCACCGGTTTCCCGTTGGATGATGACCGAGGTCACAAAATACCGCAGTTCTGCGGAATCCACCCGGCGGGCAAAATTCTGCAGAGTTGTTTCAAAACTGTTGCCAAAATTGATCTCTTCCACCACCCGGGCAAATTCCGGCCCTACAGGAGCAGCCATTTCTTCCGCCACCATGCGTAAACTGGCCATAATGGAATGCCCGGCCTTCAGCGAGTAGCCCATCAGGTCAAGGGCATCGGGAAAAAGCGCTTCAAAGCGAAAGCGTTGCCGCCGCCTTCTAAACAGCAGCAGAACATACGGCAAAATCAGGGCCAACAAGGCCAGACCAAGCGCCACCTCAACGTGTTTGCTCCACAGACTGCCGATCAGGTAGGTAAAGGCAGCAGCCACCAGGCACAGCAGGATAAAAACGCCTGCCAGCATGTTTACCCCGGCCTGCTGCATGAGGCTGTCGAGGCTGCGCACCAGGGGGATGCGTTCAAGAATGAACTGCAGAAACGGGATATCACTCAATTTGCGGTGATAGTAGAGGTCAACATATTCACCCTCGCTCTTACGGGGTGAATATTTGGCCACCATGCCATACAGGCTGCGCCCTTTTTCAGGTTTTAAAAAAAGCGCATACCCACCCCAAAAGGCGAGCAGGATGACAGCAAAAAGGGCAAGGGCAAAGAGTAATTCCATAGTCTGCGCAGTTATTTTGCTTGGGCTCAATCCTTGTCGAACAGTTCTTCAGGAATGGGAACCCCCATGCTGGTAAATCTGGAGAAGAACCGCGGTCGCACTCCCCGCACCCGGAAATGGCCGCTGACCCTGCCCTCTGCGTCGATGCCGGTCTGGTCAAAGGCAACAATTTCCTGCATGGTGATAACATTGCCTTCCATGCCGGTAATTTCAGACAGGCTCACCAGTTTACGCGACCCATCCACAAGGCGCTCTACCTGAATGACCACATCAATGGCAGAACTGATATACCGTTTGATGTAATCACTGGGCAGGTTAAAGCCGGCCATATTGACCATAGTCTCAAGGCGCATAAGGGCATCTGCCGGGGAGTTGGCATGTACCGTAGTCAGGGAGCCGTCATGGCCAGTGTTCATGGCCTGCAGCATGTCCACCGCCTCTGCGCCCCGCACCTCGCCGACAATAATACGGTCTGGCCGCATACGCAGGCTGTTGCGCACCAGATCCCGCTGGGTAATTTCTCCATGCCCTTCGATGTTGGGTGGTCTGGTTTCCAGGCGAACAACATGCTCCTGTCTGAGCTGCAATTCGGCGGAGTCCTCGATGGTAACAATGCGTTCCAGGGGTGATACAAACCTGGACATCACATTGAGCATGGTGGTCTTGCCCGAACCGGTACCGCCCGAAATCAGCACGTTCAGCCGCGCCCGTACAATGCCCTGCAGCAGAGTACCGATCACCGGGGTGATGGTTTTGAGCACCTGCAGGTCGTGCAGTTCGAGCGGATCAACGGAAAAGCGGCGGATCGACAGGCAGGGTCCGCCCAGGGCCAGCGGCGGGATAATGGCATTGACGCGCGAACCATCCGCCAGGCGGGCGTCCACCAGCGGCGAAATTTCATCAATACGCCGGCCAACAGCAGAAACAATCTTTTCGATAATGCGCATCAGGTGCCTGTTGTCCTTAAAGCGAACCTTGGTCGCCTCAAGCTTGCCGTAGCGTTCAACATAGACCTGGTCATATCTGTTGACCAGGATGTCGGATACTGCACTGTCGCGCATCAGGGTTTCCAGCGGGCCTAAACCCAAAACCTCATATTCGATTTCGTCCAGCAGCTGTTCATGCTCACGTGCATTAAGCGGCATCAGGCGCAGACTGCCATCCCCCAGTATCTTCCGGGTGGCATTGCGGATTTCTCGACGCAGGATGGGATCTTCAACCCGCTCCAGCAGCGACAGGTCCAGCATTTTTGACAGGCGGTCATGGATGTCGGCTTTCAGAGCAAAATATTCATCCGAGACCAGCACATCCTGCGTGTTTAACGGCAGGGTTTTGGCTGGCTGTGCAGCTCCTGCTGCGGGAATGTTGAGCCGGTCAAGGTGATCCTGAATATTCACTCAAATGCCTCTTGGTGCCTGAACATACCTTTATCTGCGCTGGAACAAGCCCCAGCCGCGCCTCCTGCTTTTTTGCCGCCCCTCTACGCCCTCTATACTCTCTGCCAGTTCGCCATAGGCCATGGCTGCGGCTGAATTGCTGTCCACCTCAGCCAGGGGCTTGCCCCGGTTGATGCCCATCATGGACAGGCGGTAATCATTGGGAATAATGGCGTCGATCTCCTTGCCGATGATGCGGGCTGCTTCCTGCAAATCGATTTGCGATTTCTTTTCAAAGCGGTTGGCCACCACCCGCATCTTGCTTTCCTGGATACCCTGTTCACGCAGGGTGTCGGTCAGGCGCTTCACGCTCACCATGCAGGGCATGGTCAGGTTGGCAATAAGGTAGAGCTGCTGCGCGGCCGACAGAATGTGGAGCGCCTCTTGGTCAATCCGTTTTTCCATATCCACAATGATATGATCAAAAACAGACTGCATACCACTTAAAATATGCGCACCCAGATTGGCCGGAGTTTTGCCGTCCAGGTCCAGGGTGGCAGGCGCCGGCACCACATAGATGCCGCTGGCGTGGCGGATAAGGGCGCTTTTCAAATAGGCCTCGTCCAGCCGGTTGAGGTTGTTGCCGATCTCCTCCCAGTTAAAACCGGTCTCCAGATCAAGAAAAAGCGGCACCTCACCGGTCAGGCGGTTGAGGTCGACCAGGGCGATGAGCTTTTCCGGCAGGGCTGCCTGCAGGTTGGTTGCCAGGTTGACGGCAAAGGTGGTGCTGCCCACCCCGCCCTTGGCCCCCAGCACGCAGTGGATTTTACCCAGTTGCAGTGGCTCGGCCTCAGCGTCATGGGTTGTTGTTTCCAGTTTTTTCGCCTGACCAAGGGCAGTGATAACCTCCTGGGCATTAATGGGCTGCTGGAAAAATTCCTTGGCTCCGGCGCGCAGGGCCGGCAGCAGGATTTCAGGGGTGGCCTGGGTCGAGGTAATAAAAAGGCTGCCCACCACACCTGCCTGCATCAGGGCGCGGATGGTTTCCAGCTCCTGTTCTGGCGCATTGCCCACCTCCAGCACCAGAATATCCACCCGGCTGGCCCTGGGGTCTTCCTGCAGGACAAAGCCATCCATGCGGCCTATAATTTCCCGCAAAGCCCGCAGCACCTCATTGGAGCGGATTGCAAGGCGGACAGAGAGGTTGCTTTTTGCTGCTGCCATAACCACCTGTTCTGCTGATTCTGATTCTTTCAATGTCTGCTTGTTTCTATTCGACTAATACTGGGATTTCGGCGCGAATACCAAAGTTCTGGCCACCTGTTCCACCGATCGGCTCAACAAGTTCACAACTTGGCATAAAATAAATATTCTTTTTTTGATAAAGGGCAGCATAATCTGCCTCAGTAACAGGAGGACCATTTAAGTTTTGCAGGTGAAAATAATCGACGAAACTTTTCCAGCGTGTAAAACCGTCGCTGGCCTTATTTTCCCAACCCTCCATCTTTACTGGAACATCGTTATAATGTGGATCATTGTCACGCTGTATCCAAACTACATTCACATTCACAGCTCCAACCAATGCAGCGCAGGTATTACTGGAACCACACTCCACCACGGGCAGGGTCAGGGGCCAGAATTTATCTGGTATATTATCGTCATCAGAATCGGCATTGTTTTCCCAGCACGTCTCAACATTTCTTAAAATCTTATCTTGTACACCATTTTGAGTGCCTATACCTTGGCCAAATAAAACAGTGCTTTCATTATTGCCTTCGCATTTATCTGTAAGTTTTTGCATAGTATCACCACTGGCGGTCTCGCATGGCTGGGTAAAATTTGTCCACATAGCCGTCATGGAGGTACTTGCATTTCCACCACTGTTTAACATCCTGCCAACATTGCAGGTTACCGCATCATCATTAACTATAGCATCTTTACAGATGGCAATCGGCATATCCAATTCCCCAGGAAAAAGCTCGCCTGCAAAGCCAATGTAGGCAACAGCCTTTGAATTGACAACAAACGATTCGAGACGCAAAACCCGAGCAAGGAATGACGGCGTACCATCCCGTTTTGGGGTCACTTTAACGGCATTGATAAAATTAATGTCTTGATCAAGCTCTTCACTGCTCTTGTTGACCCACCAATTATTGGGCAGGCTCGGATCCGGAACTTCATTTTTAGTAAAGGTCCTTGTCTTAAACGACCAATGCCCGACCTGAACGTCAGCATTTTGGTCTATGCTCACCATTGTATTACCCGTTGGGTTGGACTCCCCAACCCGCTTAGCCTCGGCTTTGGCAGGTGATATTGTTGTTAGCGTGGCATTGCCTTGATTATCGAGCAGCACACTCGCACCAGCCAGGGCGCCTGCATCAGCCGCATTGTTGAGTTCGTTACGCACCCCGTACAAATGGCCCACATCCACGGCCAGGGCGCCAAAGCCCAGGAGCACCATCAAAACCAAGGCGGTATAAACAGCCACCGCCCCTTTTTTATTGGCCAGATGTAAATATATAATGTTTAGTTTTTTCACATTATCCCTCCATGCGCATTACAGTTTTTGAATGCAGAGGAAGAGTTAGGTTTACGTCATTAAAATCCCCTTGAAGAAGGCGTGCAAGATTGGGCAAAACTAGAAAATTATAGGTATAGTTTACCTGTACATTGAGGTAATATCCCTTATTTGTGCAGGCTCCAGATGGCCAAGACTCTGCTGAAGGATTTGGACTGCAGCTGATCGTAACATCATCAATATTTAATACAGTTTTCGAAGGGTTTCCTAAATTTATCAAAATACCCTTATCTGCAGAGTTACCTTTTGTATAGTCTATTACGATTTTCTTAATATCTGATTCTGTTAAATAATTTGGGCTGCCATCGGCATTGGCGTTAAATACAATTGCATTTCTCGCTCCTTCGCGTGAGGCATTGGTAATCACTGCCTTGTCAAAGAGCAGTATCCCAAATTCGATAATGGCAAAGGTGAGAAAGACCAGAATCGGCAGCACCAGGGCAAACTCGACTGCCGAAGCTCCCTGTTCGGAATGAAAAAGTGGTTTCATCACTGTCCTCCTGCGGGTGAGCCCCCTGCCTGGGAAGAGATATTCGCGCCTTCAACACTGATGGAATAGGTTTCCGTTTTGGGCGCCTGGCGAACAAAGCCTGCCTTGTAGCGATCCATCACATGTTTACCCACTTCGCCGTCCATCCCGGTCACATCCTGGGGAATGGTGCCTGCGGCCGGGTCTGCAGCCTGGCTGTGTTTGGCCAATTCGGTGGCCACGCCCCGGAAGCGGTCTGCCTGCGGGGTAGTGGAACAGCCACTGACCGTCATCAAAAGAAATACTGCCATAAGTATACCAAGTTGGGCTTTCATAGCGGCGGCTCCATTGCAAACCTTAATCGGGAATGATGTGGCCAAAATCGCCCTGCATGCCGGGTTGCGAAGCAGCGGGTATGGCGTCTGGCCGGGTTATCGGCACCTGCGCGCCCTGTTTGCCCGGGCTGCGGGCAGCCTGACGCCGGTT
The DNA here is from genome assembly GCA_012744275.1 of Desulfobulbaceae bacterium. GTDB lineage: Bacteria > Desulfobacterota > Desulfobulbia > Desulfobulbales > Desulfobulbaceae > Desulfobulbus. Next base: position 2,661 of record JAAYIE010000035.1, on the reverse strand, counting down.
GGGCGGCGGCTGATACCCCTCCAGCCGGCCAAACATGAGCAGTTCAAAGGGGTTGGGCGGCACAAAGGCATCGGTTGGCAGGGCCACCTGGTCGCCATCGGTGGGTTTTACCAGCCGCGGGGTCACCACGATAACCAGCTCGGTTTCATCGTTCTGGAACTTGGTGCTGCGGAACAGGGCGCCAAGGATGGGGATATCCCCCAGCAGGGGGAATTTGGCCACGGATTCGCGCACATTGTTTTTCATCAGCCCGGCAATGGCAAAGCTCTGGTTGTCGTTCAGCTCGACCACGGTGGATGCCCTGCGGGTATCCAGGGAGGGCACCACAAAACCGGCATAGACAATGGTCTTGGTAAAATCCAGTTCAGACACCTCCGGCGATACGGTAAGGGAAATGCGACCATCACCAAGCACGGTGGGGGTAAAGTTCAGGGCCACGCCAAAGGGTTTCCAGGTGATGGTGACATCATCATCACTGGAAAGTGGAAAGGGAAACTCACCGCCGGCCAGGAAGCTCGCAGTCTGACCGCTTTGGGCAATCAGGGTCGGCTTGGCCAGTATTTTCAGCAGGCCTTCATCCTGCAGGGCGTCAATGGCTACGGTAAAGGCCTCGTTACCGTCTAAAAAGCTGAAGGCAGCATTGACCGCGCTGGATACGGTCAGCGGGTTGCCTGGCCAGCCATCCTCGGGCAATACGGTCAGGCCGTCGAGCAGACTGAGGCCGGCATCGCCATCCCGGGCAGCCACGGAAAAGTTGATGCCCAGCCGGTGGCCGATTTTTTTGGAGATCTCAGCCACCCGCACCTCCAGCATCACCTGCTGCACCCCGCCAACCTGCAAAAGGTTGACGATTTTATCCTTGCCGCCCTTGCCGTCCCGGCCACTGGTATAGGCTTCGGCAATGCGCAGCACACCATCCAGCTTGCTGGCGCTGGAGACAGTGCCCGACAGGGTGATGAACTCGCCCGAATCGCTGACCAGAATATTCTCGCCCGGAAACATGTCGTAGAGGTTCTTTTTCAGACCGGTGAGATTGGGGCGCACAACAATGTCGTAGGTGCCAATGAGGCGGTCGTTTTTGTCCCACAGCAATACCTGGGTGGTGCCCACACTCAGGCCGCGTACATAGGCTTCGTGCGACATCTGCAGCACGCTCACCAGGTCGGCCACCTTGTCGTTCACCACGGCCATGGATTCAATCGGCATGGAGGTGGTAATCCTGGCCATCTGATTCACCTCCAGATGGACCTGACGGGTGGGAGTCACGGTAATATCGATCTGCGGATCCGAAGCCGCCTGGGCAAAACCCATGCCCAAAAACAGGCACAAGCTGCACAGCACCCCAATCCAGGCAATCTTTTGGCTCTGCAAGCTCATTATTCTCCCCCTCCTGTTCCTGCCTCATTAAGTTCTTTTTTTTCGACCTTGTTGCCGTTTATGACCGTGATGGTGCGGGGCAGCCGCGGAGCCGGGCTGAAATCGTGCCGCGGTACCGGCGGGATATAGGCGGTCTCTTCCGCCGGCATACTGCCCAACTGGTTGGATTTGAGCAGAGAAACCACGGATGCGCCGGAGGTGGGCACCTGGTTCTGATCGCTGTAGTTACGCAGCATAAGGTGAATGCTGCCCTGGGTCACAGCCAGACCAAGCTTTTCCGCCTCTTCCGGGCTCACTTCCAGGGTGACCACGGTCACCTGCCGGGGTTTGTTATCGCCGGTCTCTTCCGCCTGGGTACCAATGGCGAGCACCCGCACATTCTCCAGCACGGATTTGGTCACCTGCGAATTGACTTCCTTGCCCCCGGTTTTGCCGTCGGCAATCAGGGCGCGAGCCTGGTCGCTGTCCGGCGTGACGGCCACCAGCACATCCACCATGCTTTCGGGCTGGATAAACCCGGCCACCCCAATAACATTATCCACCTTCACGGCCATGGCGCGTTTGTCTGGGCTGATCAGGGCTGCCAGGCCGCCCCTGGTAAAATCCTTGCCGGCAAGCTGGGATTCGAGCACCGGCTGGGAAACGCTGATGGGCTGCAGCACCACCCGGCCGGCCGCATCTTCCACCTGCTCGAAAAAGCCGGCCGGCAGAGATTCCTGCAGGTAGGTGGCCAGCTTCAGGTCGGCTGTTTGGATTACCTGGCCGCGTTTAAGGTCTTTAAAGGCCACCACAATCTGCTTCACCGCCTGTTGGCTGGTAACCACTTCGGTTACCGGCGGCCGGGTGAGGCGTTTGTAGACTGCCAGGCTGACACCAAAGGCGCAGACCAGCGCGATAAGAAAAAAGAGCAGGCGGGATAGGCGAGACAAGGCTTGTTCTCCTTTTTCATGCGGCAGCACGAATGTGTGCTGCACGGCTGCACCCTTGCGGGCTTGAAAGAGTGCGGGGTGCCTTGCACCCCATGGTGAATAATGTGCTTCACTGCTGCAGATCCGGCTGCACAGGCAGGGTCAGATCTGCGGTACCACTGCTGGAACTATCCAGGGCAAAAGCCCTGCCAGGGAACCTCCTGTGTACAAACGATACCCCACACTCAGGGTGGTGCCCACGGCAATAACCGCGCCGTAGGGAATGCCTTCCCGTTTGAGGCGGCTGCGGTCGTGCACCCGCAGGCCATCCAGGGTGCGGCCAAAGAGTATCAGGGAAAAGCCTGCACCAAGGCGC
>JAAYIE010000034.1 GCA_012744275.1 Desulfobulbaceae bacterium | reverse complement strand
TTGACCAATTGCTGGCCGAAGAAAACGACTGGCGCGATACAGCCATGAATGCAGCAATCCGCGCTGGCGAGCCGGTGCGTCTGCGGGTGCCGGGGCAGGCGAAAACGGCCTGGCAAACGCCCTCGGGAAAGATTGAAATACTGAACGAACACTTGGAAGAACCGCTGCCGCGTTTACTCCCCACCCATGCCAGCCAGGATGGCTACCCCCTTTACCTGCAATCAGCGCCCACCCCCTATGCGCTTAACTCCAGTTTTTACGAGCAGGACAGGCTGCGCAGCAAACAAGGGCTGATGCGCCTGATGATGCACCCTGAAGACGCCAAGGCACGCAATCTCCTGCATGGTGAGGAAATACTGATCTTTAACGCCCTTGGTAAGGTACGCTGTATGCTCGACATTACAGAGCGCACGCCAGCGGGAACCGTGGTGACAGAAGGCGTATGGTGGACGGAATTCCTGCCCGGCAAGCGTGGTATCAATGCCCTTACTTCCCAGCGCCTGACCGACAGCGGCCGGGGCAGCACCCTTTATGATGTGATGGTGGAGGTATGTGCAGCAACAGATATGGGCCAAGGCGGCCCCGTGCAAGCAGCTTGATATGAGTACGGAATTATTCGCTTGCAGGGGCTGATGGCTTCTCCTCCTGTGCTGGCTGCTCGCCAACAGTCTCAATGAAAGAAGTGCCAGGCACAGCGGCAAGCATTTGCCCAATTTTCGCCAGCAGTTCCTCCCGTCCCTGGCCGGTCTGGGATGAAAACAGCACTCGCTCGTTCCGGTTAGCCTTCAAGCCTGCATCCAAAAGGGCTGCATTTTTCTCCTGCTGATTGCGGCTGAGTTTATCCGCCTTGGTATAGATAAGGAGATAGGGGCGGCCAATATGTTTCAGCCAGCTCACCAGTTCCAGGTCCTGCTGCTTGAGTTCGTGGCGCAGATCAATGATCACCACCACGCAGAGCAGGCCTTGCCGCTGTTCCACATAACCGGCCACCAGATCTCCCCAGAAACGCCGCTGTTCCTTGGAAACCTGTGCATAGCCATACCCCGGCAGATCAACAAAGTAGAGCGTATCTGCCAGGGAAAAAAAATTCAGACTCTGGGTTTTGCCGGGCTTTGAGCTGGTCTTCACTAGGCCCTTGCGACCGAGCAGCCGGTTGATCAAGCTGGATTTACCCACGTTGGAGCGGCCAGCAAAGGCTATTTCCGGCACCAGCGGCGGGGGAAGTTGCTGCAGGGTGTGAGCAGCTAAAAGGAAACGCGCCTGCTGCAGGGGAATCATGCGGTCATACCAGAAAAAGGAAAGCCTGGGTTGGCAGTATCATGCGCATTATTCCAACTCCAGCTTAAAGATGCTCTCAAGAAGGCAAGGAAGATACACCGTAGACACACAAGTACTGCGAGAAGCATTTTCCGAAGCCGACCCAGGGAGCGTTTTAATGTGGGATTGGTATCACTCAAATGACCTTGTTCAGCGAATACTCAATAATGCCTTCGGCCCCACATTTTTTCAGCCTGGGCACCAAGTCGCGCACCTGATGCTCGGAAACCACGGTTTCCACAGAAAACCATTCTTGCTTGTAGAGCTGAGCCACAGTCGGAGCCGTCACGCTGGGCAGCAGGCCGATAATATCATCGAGTTTTGGTGTGGGCACGTTCATTTTCAGGCCGACAATGCGATCTGCCCGCAGTGCACCCTGCAGAAGCATGGCGACATTACCGATTTTGTCAGCCTTCCAGCTGTCTGCCATGGCCGCTCGACTGGCAATAAACTGGACGTTTGATTCCATCAGTTCATGAATCACCCTGAGCCCGTGGGCACGGATAGTGCTCTCCGTTTCAGTGACCTCGACGATCGCGTCTGCCAAACCTGAAACAGCCTTGGCCTCGGTGGCACCCCAGGAAAAGCTGATATCCACCTTGATGCCACGGCCCTCAAAAAACTTGCGGCTGACATTAACCAGCTCTGTGGCAATGCGCTTGCCATCCAGTTCCTCCACCGAGGTAATGTCGGAATCTCCGGGTACGGCGACCACCCAACGGGTAGGGCTTTTGCTTACCTTGGAGTAGACCAGATCAGCCACCACCGCCACATCGGATTCGTTTTCCAGGGTCCAGTCTTTGCCGGTGATACCCGCGTCCAGCATACCAGATTCCACATAACGAGACATCTCCTGAGGCCGGCAGATGAAACAGGCCAGTTCCGGATCATCCACTTCAGGAAAGTAGTTGCGCGAGGCCAGCTTGATACGCCAACCAGATTTCCTGAACAGCTCAATGGTTGCATCTTCCAGGCTTCCCTTGGGAATGCCCAGCTTTAACACCTGCATACTCGCTCCTTTTATTCTGCTAACATTCAAACATTGATCATATTATTTCGTGCCGTAGACCTGCTCCGGCTCAAAAACCTTTTCCTTAAAAACCGGCTGCAAAACGCCATTTTCTACCCGTTGGTAGAAACAACTGCGATAGCCGGTATGGCAAGCGGCACCGCCGAGTTGCTCCACTTTGTAGATAACCGTGTCACTATCACAATCCACCAGAATTTCGCGGATCAGCTGCACATGCCCGGAACTTTCTCCCTTGAGCCAAAGCTGATTGCGCGATCTGCTCCAATAGTGGGCCTTTCCGGTTTCCAGGGTTTTTTCCCAGGCCAGCTGGTTGATAAAGGCCAACATCAGCACTTCACCGCTGGCATGATCCTGCACAATGGCGGGCAAAAGCCCTTGTTCGTTTTTATGAAAAGCCAGTTCAATCATAATATCGGTTACATAAAAATAGACTGCGCCTGTATGGCCAGCAGGCCAAGCAGGATCACCACACGACACAAACACGCATTATACTGACTGAATAAAACCCAGGCAACAGCTTTAACCACTGTACCCGTGCACAAAGCGCATCAATCAAACCGGCAAAAAGCGCGCGCAATGCGACCGGCAGCACAGCCGGCTATTATTACAACCACATTCCACTTTGCCAAGTCTGGCGAAGCTGGTATAGCGATGGAGTTGTAGATATTTTGCCAACTATGAAATAGGAGTCGCATGGGTCATATCATCCTGGTTACCGGAGGAGCAAAAAGTGGTAAGAGCGCCTTTGCAGAACAATTGGCGCAGCAGCATGGGAAGCGGCTTGGCTATATAGCCACGGCCATGGCAGGCGATGTGGAAATGTGTGAACGTATTCGCCGCCACCAAGAACGTCGCGACTCGCGCTGGCACACCCTGGAGGAATCGCTCCATCCATCCAGGCTGATTACGGCTCTTAACACGAGCCAGAAAAGCCAAGACAGCTTTGATGTGCTCCTGCTCGACTGCCTCACTGTTCTGATCAGTAACATTCTGCTTGATCAACCGCTCGACTGGGATAGACCTGCACCTGAGCAAATTTGCGCGCTTGAACAGCGGGTCAGGCAAGAAACCGAGGCATTGGCGATTGCTGCCAAGAATTTTCATGGTCGGGTTATCCTGGTGGCCAATGAAGTGGGCTTTGGTATTGTGCCGCCATCGCCCCTGGCCCGTTTTTTTCGTGACTGTGCAGGTGAGGCCAGCCAACACCTGGCTGCCCAGGCCAATGCAGTATATCTGGTGGTGGCAGGCCTGCCTCTTTGCCTGAAAGGCGAATAAACCATGGCATCCCTCATCCTGATGATCCAGTTCATGACCCGGTATCCACTGCCCGGCACCATTCCCTTTACTGTCGAGCATTTTGTCCAGGGTATGAAATGGATGCCCTTGGTGGGCCTCTTCATTGGTATGCCCGCGGCTTTGGCAATGCTGCTGCTTTCTTCCTTGCTGGGCCCTGAGGTGAGCGCATTTCTTGCCGTTGCCATACTTATTATAGTAACCGGCGGCCTGCACCTCGATGGTATCGGCGACACTGCAGACGGCCTCTTTTCTTGCCAGTCCAAAGACAAGGTACTGGCCATCATGCGGGATTCCACCCTGGGTGCCAACGGTGTTATCGCCATTGTACTTACCATCCTCATCAAATACCTGCTGCTTGCATCCTTACCTGTTACCGTGGCGGTTACGGCCCTGCTCGCAGCACCCCTTTGCGCACGCATGGCCCTGACCTGGCATGCGGCTACGGCCAAGTATGCCCGTGCAGAGGCGGGTTTGGGCGAGTTTGTCAACCAGGTTGGTACTGCCCAAGCAATGGCCGCCACCCTCTTCGCCCTGGGCTTATTGATACCCGTTCTGTTGCTGCTTCACCTGTCACTGCATCTGCACCTGCTTATTCTGACCACCATCGTTGCCTTCACCATCCTGGTAGCTGTTCTGTTTGCCCGCTCCCTTACAAAAAAAGTCGGCGGTATTACCGGCGACACCATCGGAGCCACCATTGAGTTGTGCGAAATAAGCACCCTGCTCATCCTTTATTTATTCTGGAAGCATCTGTTATGAACATCACCCGACTGTACCTCATCCGTCACGGAGAAACTGTAGAAAATCAGCGTGGAATACTCGTGGGCAGCAGTGATGTGCCCTTAAACGATACCGGCCGCAGCCAATCCATGGCCCTTGCCAGCCTTGTTCGGGAACTGCATATCAACGCCATTTTTGCAAGCCCCCTGCAACGCGCCGTAGAAACCGCTATCCTTGCCTTTGGTAAGGACGCCCGCATCATCACGGACAGCAGTCTGCGCGAATTTCACTTCGGCGAATGGGAAGGGCTGCATTTTACGGACATCTCCAAACGCTACCCCGAACTGTGGAAAACCTGGATACGAGACTGGGAAAAAACAAACATCCCCGGGGCTGAGGCCTTTCCCGCCTTTGTGCAACGGGTTACCACCTTCTGCACTGAAATCCTTCGCAACTATCAGGGGCAAAATCTGGCCATAGTGTCTCACGGCGGTTGGATCCGCGCCTTGTTGGGGGAGTATCTCAGCGGCTCCGCCGGAGCTGGTTATTGGAAATTCAAGGTGGAAAATGCGACCCTCACCGAGGTGGAATTTGCAGGGGATCTGCCCATTCTCACCCGCTTTAACCACCGTTGATCGCAATCATGAAGCTTTTACAAGAAACCATCCAGGCCATTCAGCCCCTTAACGAAGCGGTAATGGTCGCTGCCCAGAAAGAGATTGACTACTGCCTGAAGCCGCCGGGCAGTTTGGGCAAACTGGAAGATATTGTTCGACAGATAGCGGGCATCACCGGCAGGGTGCACAACAGCATCAGCAAAAAAGCCATTGTGGTAATGATGGCAGATAACGGTGTTTGCACCGAGGGTGTGGCCATGTATCCCCAAGATGTTACCCGCATTGGCGCAGACTTTGTCACCAGCGGCCGCATGGGAGTAAATTTTCTGGCCAAGCATGCTGGAGCAGACATCATTGCTGTTGATATCGGCATATCGGTAGACATCGACTGCCCCAAAGCACTGCACAGAAAAATTCGCTATGGCACGGCCAATTTTCTGGAAAAGCCGGCAATGGAACGGGCGGAGGCCATTACCGCCCTTGAAACCGGCATTGAGGTAACCCTTAGCGCCATTGATGCAGGCTATGACCTCTTTGGCGTTGGCGAAATTGGCATTGGTAACACCACTGCAAGCGCTGCCGTGCTCTACGCCTTTACCCAGGCACCCATAGAACGGGTAGTTGGCAGAGGCGCAGGCCTGACCGATGCGGCCTTTGCCCGCAAAAAGGAGGTTGTTCGCAAGGCTGTTCAGCTGCATCGTCCAAATCCTGATGACCCACTGGATGTCCTTGCCAAGGTGGGTGGCCTGGATATTGCCGGCATGGCCGGTGTATACTTGGCCTGTGCATCCCGGCGCGTGCCCGTGGTTACGGATGGACTCATTTCCAACGTGGCGGCCTTAACCGCCATGCGCCTGGCGCCGGAATCCATCGGCTACATGATCCCATCTCATCTTTCCTTTGAGCCAGGAGCAGTGCTGCTGCAGGAAATAACCGGGCTTGCGCCTATGCTCAACATGGATATGCGCCTGGGCGAGGGGACAGGCTGCGCCCTGCTCTTCAACATCATCGAAGCTGCCCTGCGCATGATTGAAGAAATGGGCACCTTTGCCGTGCTCGGCAAGAGTAAGAAGGAAATTGCCGATAAGGCCCGGGCCTATCGGGGAGAATTCGGCAAATAAACGCGTATTGAGGTAAAATTATAGGATTTTTAAATCTATAGCACCGTAAAACCCATTGCAATCCACGCGCCCGCGAGGGGCGCGACTTGAGATTTTAAGTACTTTTGATGGGGAAGATAAGTTTCAATCCACGCGCCCGCGAGGGGCGCGACTCAATGCCCAGGTTCACCTTGTTGGCGCCGACCTTGTTTCAATCCACGCGCCCGCGAGGGGCGCGACCAGGCCGTGTCCGGCAACCAGGCCGGGGCGGAAATGTTTCAATCCACGCGCCCGCGAGGGGCGCGACGGCCAACGGCTCCACCAAGCTGCAGGGCGTGACCGAGTTTCAATCCACGCGCCCGCGAGGGGCGCGACCTCCCGCTCGAGCGTCCACACCACCGTGCCGCTGTTTCAATCCACGCGCCCGCGAGGGGCGCGACGGAAGACCTAGAAAACACCGAAAGGGGAAAAAATGTTTCAATCCACGCGCCCGCGAGGGGCGCGACCAGGCTTAGTTGCAGGCGGAAAACCAAAAAAAGGTGTTTCAATCCACGCGCCCGCGAGGGGCGCGACCAGTGACCAGAGCAGAACAGTTTTTGATAGACGAGGTTTCAATCCACGCGCCCGCGAGGGGCGCGACTCATGTACGAGGATGATATCCCTGGCGACATGCAGTTTCAATCCACGCGCCCGCGAGGGGCGCGACCATCCCGGATCGGTCGAGTTGCGGCATTGCCCGGCGTTTCAATCCACGCGCCCGCGAGGGGCGCGACCGCCACTGGCATCCTAATATTAACCTGGGGGGCGTTTCAATCCACGCGCCCGCGAGGGGCGCGACCTCCTGCTGCCTCGATTGTGGCTGGAACGCGCTGTTTCAATCCACGCGCCCGCGAGGGGCGCGACCTGTAATCCTGAGGATAAATGATATGGAAAACTTGTTTCAATCCACGCGCCCGCGAGGGGCGCGACATCCTGTGGCAATATGGGATTCGATTGAGCAGTGTTTCAATCCACGCGCCCGCGAGGGGCGCGACGCACATCCGGGTCAGCGCCAAGATTGCCGATAAGTTTCAATCCACGCGCCCGCGAGGGGCGCGACCAGGCGTCGCGGCTTGGTGGTGGTGTCCTGCGGGGATAAGTTTCAATCCACGCGCCCGCGAGGGGCGCGACCAATAATTATAGCAGCATCATGGCCAATTTATAGTTTCAATCCACGCGCCCGCGAGGGGCGCGACCTCAACCATCGAGTTGCCGCTGTCGCCCCCGTCCATGTTTCAATCCACGCGCCCGCGAGGGGCGCGACTGCTGCGTCCCAGATCATTGCCCGGCATTCCGCGTTGTTTCAATCCACGCGCCCGCGAGGGGCGCGACATCATCCAATTTTATTTCATTCAATACTTTTGAAGTTTCAATCCACGCGCCCGCGAGGGGCGCGACTCTGTTGGTGCTGTGCAGCGATTTGGCACAGGCGATATG
>JAAYIE010000033.1 GCA_012744275.1 Desulfobulbaceae bacterium | reverse complement strand
GCTCAACTGTACCGGTAATGCGAATGTGATTTATGTCGAATGCCATTGCTCTTGCTCCTTCAATTCTTGGCTCTGTTGCTTTTCTCTGTCTTCGCCGGGCAACGCTGTAACTGTTCGATCCGCAGCCGTACCCAATGGCGACCTGTCTTGTCTTGCCAGTGGCAGCGCTCAACCAATTGGGCACCACTTAGGTTCGCATGGTAGTACGGACACTGCCTGCTGCACCAGGCGGGTAGGCGCGGCAACTGCAACCGGATAATAGGGCAGCCATTCATCTTGTCCAGCCTCGACCATACCCAACCGCCCGCGCCATCCTCCCGGAAACAACCGGGTATACTGGCTTGCTGCCCGCCCGGCAGTTCCGCCAGATCAAAATACTGGCAGTCACCAGAACACCAGGATGGTAGTTCCGGCACTCCATTGGTGGTGGCGGTTGCTCCCTGCAATATGCGGATGATCTCCCCTTTGCGCTCACGCAACCGGGCAATCATTTCTTCGCTTACACTGCAGTCTACATTGCAGAACAGTTGTTCCCCCTCAAGCCACAGCTCGATTCCCTGACGTTGCGCCGTGGCAAGCAGTTCTTCCATGGTCATATCCGACACCTCAGAGCGCTAACGTTCTTTTGCCGTTGCCAGTCCCGTCCGTGCCCAAAGGGTGAACTTGGTTAACTTCGCCACTACTAACCCTGGCACGGAGATATATATCGGAAGAGGGGGTGGTATATATGTCCGCGTGGGGGGAATTTCCTAAAACACGTTCACCTTGTTCACCATGTTCACCTTTTTCTGTCTGACCCATAGGCCGAGGTATACTTGTTGAGTTTTGTTCGGCAACTTTTCCCCCGCCGAATATATATGTGGGGGTGGGTATCAGGTAGCATGGGTATCCGTACTTTCCAGGCTTGGTACCTATACCGGCATTGATGCCAATTAGGCGCATGGCTGGAGCAACCCGCCTGAACACATCGGCAAAACCTCTAGCTGACCGTGGCCAGGTTTCTCCTTCTGGACGATATTGTTCAACCGTCTCAAACAACCCCTTGACTGTGCCGTCAAAGCCCTGGGGTACATTTTCCAGATAGTTCAGGCAGGCCACTGCTACCGGCGAACCGTCAAGGGTGCGGTGCACGCCATCGCGCCGTTTATCTTCATAGGCGTCCAGGAATTGGCCTGGCTCATGGCCGGCAACACGGTAAACAGCTTCGCCAAGGTGGGCAAAATCAGCCATGCGCGGACGTTTGGCTTCGTCTATCTGCACACCGGGCAAAAGCTTCAACACCTGCACAAAATAATCCAGCAGGCCGCCAAGGATAGCACCCTTATGCTGTTCAAAATCCTCCTTGATTTCCACCTCAGATAAGCGTCGCTCGATGGTTGGCAGATCAATATGCACTGTCCGGCCAAGCAGGTCTTGAGCAGTCACAAGAGTGGCAATACCGTTCAGCATCACCGGCTTTTTGAGGTCAAAGACTGTTTCTTCCCCATTGGTGTACAGGGTGCGACCAGCATAGCCGCCACCGGTAGCCAGGCAGCACAGGGCGTCCTGGTATTCCGGCTTGAGGTAGGACAGGTTGTTCAGGCTAACAAGATGGGCGTTGCGGGCGGATATGAACACATCCTCCACATGCTTGGGCGCGGCTCGCAGGTTGGCCCTGTTGGGGTCAATGGTTTCCCGCAGGTAATGTTGGGTGCTGCTCTTGGCGCTCCCTTCTTCGCCGGTCAACTCAAGCACAGGATAAGGGGTTTCGGTGCGCAGGCATTCCAGCAGCCAGGCCAGTACAATCAGCCTGTCCTCTTTAGGAATGTTTACAATGCCCCAGAGTGCGGCTATATCTCCGCCCGGCTCTGGTTCCGGCAAAGCCCGCATGGCCTCTGACCGAGTAAACATCACCGGCGGCCTGGCCTCGATGCTCCAGCTGGAAGCGGTGATCTTGACAGCCCGCCATTGCTGGTCACACAGGTCTAGCCAGACATCTCCTTCATGATTGGCGACCCGCATAAACACAGAGCGTTCCTGCCCTTCAAAACGTGCAATGCCTGCCAGGGTGGCAAGGGCTGCCTTGAGCGGCTTTTCTCCGGGTACTCTGCCCAGGAGGTTGTAGAATTCAAACGCCAGCCATTCCGCAAAGCCCTTGCTGTTTATGTGCCAGCATTCCCGGTGGTCTGCCTGCTCAATCTTTCCGTATGGCTCATTGTCGGGGCAGTGGAACAAGGTACATCGTTCCCGCACCATATCCACCAGGGTGGCAGCGGTCTCCCGCCCTGCCTCGTTCTCCTCACCGCCACGCAAGGCAGCATCCAGGTCACTGATGCGGATGTCGCGAGAGGCCTTCTTGATCTTCAGGCGCAGGCGCTGAAAACCTGCATGATCTCTCTTGTGCAGCAAACGCAGGGCATCAAGCACCTCTGGCTCAAACACCGCTCCAGGGTCTGGATTGTCTCCTTGCACGCGCTCAATGGCCGCATGCACGGTTCTGGCGGCATCGTCTAGAGCAGTGTCAAGGGTACTCGCGTTGTGAGCACCCTCTACTGTCAGTTTCTCTGACACCAGCTCATCTACCGGGCGAGCATTCTGCAGCGCCGCGCGTAGTGCCTCGGGGCCTTGCTCTCTCCACAAGTCCCAGGCGTCGGCCCGCTTGCCCATGTTCGGCACAGCCACCTTGCCATTCACCAGCCGGGCGGCCTTAATTGCGGCCTCAATGCCGGGGTTGCCTTCTTTCCCTTCCTCGGCGTCATCATCGGCCATGATGCCGATTTCAGCCTCTGGCGCAATCTCCCGAACAACTTCCGCCACCACAGACAGGTTGCCTGTATCCACCGCCATGACACAGGGCGCACCGTTTACGGCATGAACAGCGGCAGTATCGGCCAGTCCTTCGGCAATCCATACCTGACCGGTGGCGTCCTTGAACCTCCCGAACGGGTAAAAGCTGCCCCGCTTCCGCCCGCCCCTCAGGAAATCTTTTTTATCCTTAAGGTTGGAGTTGATGGCCTGCAGGGTGGTAATTTGCCCCTGTGCGTTGTAGAGCGGCACAATTAAGGCATCTGTCCATCCGCGCTGCGGCCATGCTCCACGGCGCACATGCGGCCCAAAATCAAGGCCTCCCTTGGCCTGGGTGTAGGGGTGGGTTTTTGGATCGCCTGTTGCGGCTTGGTAAATCTCTAGCGCCTGCCTGGCTGCACGCTCCTGCTCCTGGCGCTTCATTTCCTTGCGCCTGGCGGTGGCCTCTGCCGCCTGCTGTTTCTCCGCCTCGGTCAAGGGCTTACTGCCTGGCCACAAATCAAGACCGCGCAAAGCCTCAATTACTTCAGTCTGGGTACAGCCAGCCGTGCAGTTCACCAGCAGCTTGCCGTTAGCGCCAAGGTCAACATCAAGGTTCGGGTGGTGGCGGTCATCATGGGCCGGGCAAAGGCAGCGATAGCCACCCTTGCCATTCGACCGACCGCCAAGCGCCGCAGCTATCCGTTCGGCTGCAGCAATAGCTTGGGCTTTACTCATCAAGCACCTCCTCCCCGAACAGGTGGCAATGGTGCGCCAAGTAAAACATGGCCAACTGTTCTCGCTCCTTGCTCTGGTTCAAGTCTGGCACCTCGCACCCGTCAATACCATGGTGGGCAACTATCCTGGCAAGGTTCAGGGCTACCATGCGCAGGGTGTTTTTGTCGGCTGTCAGGATGGTTTCGGCGTATTGGTCAACAACACCTTCGATCGCATCCAGATAGTCGGACTGCGCGTTCAACTTCTGGAACAATTCATCTGGCGAAAAGTTCATGCGTTGCCTCCTGTGTCAGACTCCAAAGCATCAAGGGCCACCTGGCCGACCAGGTAATGCACCGCCCCCGTCAGCCCAGGTCTCTCCTCAGAGCTTGGCGGGGCTTGGTTCAGCACGTCTTCCGGGCCAATGCCAGCCCGTAGGAGATTCATGGTCAGGCGGGTGATAACATTTTCCAGAATCTTAATCTGCAGCTCGGTGGGTAAGTCGCTCATCTGCATCAGCGCACCTCCTCGCCAAAAGGCTGCGCGTTGACCGTGTATTGAGGGTTTTCCCCGTCACGCAGATAAAAGCGGTGCCTGGCCATTACGCGGCTAAGAATCGCCACTTCATCAATGAAAGCAAATCGGAAACTGCTTCCTGAGGAAAGGAACAACCGATCATCGCCCAAGCGGTAAAGCCTGGCGAACAATAGCGAATTGTTCAGCCCGACAAGTGCTAGGTCGCCATCTAAAACAGGCTGACTTGGCGACACGGCAACAAGATCACCTAGTTCAAATTCAGGGTGAACCGTGCCGCTGGTGATCCTGAACCATTGCAGGCTTGAAAAATCTTCAGTGTAGGTTTGGAGCTTGGTTTGAGGGCCGCTGCCGGTGGTGGAGTGGGTGGTGGTTTTGAATTCAGGCATGGTGTTTTCTCCAAAAGAAAAAGGGAGAAGCTGGCCTACCATCAAAACTAATGGCCGGGGCCTCACGGCTACCCGCAGCTTCTCCCAAATGGGAACACTGCCACAGGAAAGACCTGTAGCAGGGAATGCACAAATAAAAAACAGCCCTTTGACGGTGGCTAACCGAGTTTTGAATGTAGGCAGGGAAAGGCTACCGGCAGCCGGACATGCTGTCAAGCTGGTTATGGAGGACAACCGAAAATTCGGCCGCCAGGAAGAATGAATTCTCTCCAACGGAGGAAATCCCCTGGGCCGAATTATAGCTTGCACATAGCCTGGCAGTTGGCTATTATAAATGCACCTTGTTTTTGCTTTTGCCCCGCATACGGTCGCCCAACCGTGGCGGGGTTTCTTTTTGGGTGTCATCCCTGCGCCTCCCCGCCGGGCTGGCTGGGCAGGCGCTCTGCAATCCACTGCTCGACCTCATCTTCACGCCAGGCCACCGCACGTTTCCCAAGCTGTACCTGCCGGGGGAACTCCCCTTTTTTTATGAAGCAGTACAGGGACGAATTGCTCAAACCAATGCGTTCCAGCACCTCGGGCTTTCTCAGCAGGCGGGGTGCCTTGGCAGCTGGGTTGGACTTGGAAATTGGTTCAGGACGGGTACTACTTGAAAGATGTTCTGCCATGCCGGTTTTCTCCTTCGGCAATGCGAACACGGGGGGGCGATAGAGCACTCGGCCTAAGACGGGTTATATGCAACT
Source organism: Desulfobulbaceae bacterium (assembly GCA_012744275.1). Lineage (GTDB taxonomy): Bacteria > Desulfobacterota > Desulfobulbia > Desulfobulbales > Desulfobulbaceae > Desulfobulbus. Next base: position 961 of record JAAYIE010000033.1, on the reverse strand, counting down.
ACGGGTTGCAAATGGCCCTTAAAGCCGGTATTCTTAACACAACTGGTTAATAAAAAACCAGCCGCATGCCTTAAGCTGCCGCATCATGGATGCGCATAGTACGGGTTCCACAACCCCCAACTACGGCTTTCGCCTCTGGCTTTTCAGGCATGCCTCCCGCGTATTCGCGGGTTTGCGTTTAAGGTCGAATCTCGTAGCCGCCAAGCATGAGAGATTCGGCCTTTCTTTTTGTGCTTCTTACAATATCATAACATCCAAGCAACATCAACAGTGTTGCCTAGTGCAACGATTTTCAAATTATTAACGTAAATTCAGTAGGATGCGTTGCTAAAAAAATCTTCCAGCTTTATCAGCAACGATTTTTTTTCTAGATGTTGTGGTCGAGGATTCGAAAAAGCCCATATCTTGTGAAGAATATTAGTGGGTGAATACTTCACCAGTCGGGAAATGAATGCCTATTTATGCCATTTTGAGGAGCAGGAACAATGAGTTCGCCACTTTTTTGCTAATACAACCCATGGATATGCCTATTTTAATGTTCTACTTTTGGGAAAATTGTTAGCAACCTTCCAGGTTAAATATACCCTTACCGTATGTTTCCAAAATTATCATATTGGTGAACAGATAAAGTGCAATACGCCTGTACACTGCGTTTCAAATCTATCCTCATGAACCACTATTCACCACAGGGGTTTTCTCGAACTGAGCCGGTGCCACTTACAGGGGGTGGTGAAACAGCACCCCGTTTGTTCGAGCTGGGTGTAACTAAAGGTTAGCCCCTTTGTGGCCATCTGACGCCCTAAGCTTTTCTTAGCCCTGTCCATTCCACGGCTGGGGGTCGCAAAACGCTACCCCACCTTTATTCTGCCACCTGACTGTAGCTTTGTTACAGCCAGCTTTAATTGTGAGATAATCACACATTTGCCCGCCACCTTTTTTGGGTTACCGCCTGCAACTTTGC